>JALZBR010000145.1 GCA_030863485.1 Actinomycetota bacterium | reverse complement strand
CGGGGGAGACCGTTCTGGATCTCGGTTCCGGAGCGGGCCTGGACGCGCTCCTGTCGGCGAGGCGCGTGGCTCCCGGAGGCAAGGCTTATGGGCTCGATATGACCGACGAGATGCTGGCGGCGGCGGAGGAGAACCGCCTCGCCTCTGGCGTCGACAACGTCGAGTTCTTGAAGGGCCACATTGAGGAGGTTCCGCTGGCGGCGTGCACGGTAGACGTCGTCCTCTCCAACTGCGTCATCAACCTCTCCGCCGACAAGGGCGCGACCTTCGACGAGATGTTCCGGGTGCTTCGCCCGGGCGGACGCATCGCCGTCGCCGACGTCGTCGCCGACCAAGAGCTCGATGAGAAAGGAAGGTCGGACATGGAGGCCTGGACCGCCTGCATGGCGGGGGCCCTCAGCCGAGAAGAATACGGCCGCGGGCTCGAGCGGGCCGGGTTCACGGGCGTCTCGATCCAGGACAGCCACGAGGTTGCTCCAGGGTTTTCTTCGGTCATCGTTCGGGCGACGAAACCGGCTGACGCCGCTGGTTGATGCGATGGCGGCCGTGATCAGGGCTGCTCGCCCCAGGGAGTTTCCCAACATAGCCGGCCTCGTCAGGGACGCGGGTCTTCCCCCTGAGGGACTGGAGCGGGCGTGGGCGACATGGGTGGTCGAAGAGGAGGACGTCATCGTGGGGAGCGCTTCTCTCGAGCGCTGCGGCTCGGAGTTCCTTCTTCGAGCCGTCGTGGTCGCCGGCGATCGCCGGGGGCGAGGACTCGGGACGGCCCTGGTGCGCGCAGTCCTGGAGGCGGCGGACGAGGGGCGGGTTTGGCTTCTCACGCACGGCGCAGCGTCCTGGTTTCGCCGCTTCGGTTTTGTCCCCGCCTCGGCTGAAGAGCTTCCACCCGGGCTCGCGGGCTCTCCCCTCCTGCGCTCGGGTTGCTGCTCTCAGGCGCGCGTGCTCGTCCGCGGCCCTGGTCTAGAGGCGTCGAGAGCGGAAGGCGTCCGAGCTCTCGAGGAGAAGGCTTCAGGGGGCTTGCTCGGCGACGTCGAAGTCCGCGTCCACCCTCACGAACAGCGCATGCTGGGCGCCCGCTGAGGCGAAGAGACGGCCGTGAGCCACGGCCCTGTCGGTGCTCTCGAGAAAGAGAAAGCCTGCCTCTCGGAGCGCCCTATGGAAGCTGTCGAGAATGCGGGCCTGGGCGTTCGCGTCGAAGTACATGAGCGTGTGGCGGCAGATCACGAGGTCGACGTCGCTAAGGGGCGCGTCTTGAAGGAGGTCGTGGCGGGCGAATGTGACCGACCGCGCGAGCGCGTCGTTGATCCGGTAGACGTCTCCCGTGCGCTCTAGGTATCGCCTTCGCAGCCGGCGCGGCACCGCCTCCACCTCTGCTTCGGTGTAAGAAGCTCGCCGCGCGTAGGCGAGGGCTTCTTCATCGACGTCCGTCCCGTAGATGGCGACGCGTCTTTCGAGCTCCGTCGTCCCGAGCGCTTCCGCCGCGAGCATCGCCAGCGTGTAGGTCTCCTCGCCCGATGCGCACCCCGCGCTCCACATCCGCGCTCGCCGGCCGGCAGAGGTGCGCGCGGCGATATCGGCGAGGGCGCGCGTCGCGAGGAAATCCCACGCCGGGCGCTCTCGAAAGAAACCGGTGAAATTGAGGATGATGGAGTGAGCAAGCCGGGCGGATTCTTCGGGCTGGAGCTGCATGAACGATAGGTAGTCGCCAAAGTCTGCCGCGCCCACGGCTCGCACTCGCCTCGTGATGGCTCGCAGGGTGGACGACGCGCTGAAGGAGCCGGCTTCGAACCCCAGGGTCGCCCTGAGGTAGGCGAGCAGCTCCTGGAATTGGTCGTCGTGTTGCAACTTCGCCATGGCCCGTCTTTGTCGCGTGGCGCAAGTCGCCTCTACGCTCTTGCTCCTGTCGGGAACCTACAATGCGCCGTTAGTCGAATCCTAGCGGGGAGGCTCTGTGCAAACACCCTGGTATCTGTACGTGGGGTTCCTCGCCTTCGTGATCGCGATGCTCCTCGTGGATCTCAAGCTGTTCCATGCGCGGGAACGCGAGCAGGGGCTCAAGGAGGCAGGGACCTGGGTGGCGGTTTGGGTCTCTCTCGCGCTCGTCTTCGGGGTGGCGGTCTACTTCTGGCCGGGGGGCGACGCCGAGGTGGCCGCGGAGTACTTCGCGGGCTATCTCATCGAGTATTCGTTGTCCGTCGACAATATGTTCGTCTTTGTCGTCATCTTCAATTACTTCAACATCCCTCGGGCCTTTCAGCACCAGGTCCTCTTCTACGGAATCCTCGGAGCGATCTTCTTTCGCGGCTTGTTCATCGCCATTGGCGTTGGCCTGATCGAACGCTTCGAGTGGATGATCTACGTCTTCGGCGCCTTTCTCATCTACACCGCGTTTCGGGTCGGCAAGGGAAGCGAGGAGGTGCACCCCGAGCACAATCCCGTTCTGCGCTTCTTCACTCGTCGCTTTCCCACGACTCATAGGTTGCACGGACAGAAGCTGTTCACGATCGAGGACGGCCGGCGGGTCGCGACCCCTCTGTTCATCACCCTCCTCTTCGTCGAAACGACCGACATCCTCTTCGCGGTCGATTCGATCCCGGCGATCTTCGCGATCACCAGGGAGCCCTTTATCATCCTCACCTCGAACGTCTTCGCGATCCTTGGCTTGCGCTCGCTCTATTTCCTGCTGGCCGGCTTCATCAATCGCTTCCATCTTCTGAAGTACGGACTCGCGGTCATCCTCGCTTTCGTCGGTGTGAAGATGCTGTTGACGGCGGTGCCCTGCTCGGCCGACTCGCTCTTCTGCCGCAACGAACACGTCGCGCTCCCCATATGGCTGTCGCTTGGCTTCATCGTCTTGGTCCTTCTCGTCACGGTCGTTCTGTCGCTGCTCACGTCGGGAAGGCAGCAGCGGATGAAGGAGGGGGCCGGGCAGCCCGCCGCCCGCCCCCCGGCATCGTGACCCCGATGCCGCCTCGTCTCCTCCACGCGAGGGGCTGCAGGAGCTAACGGCCCAGCTACTGTGAGGCGATGAAGGACATTGGCATCCTCGGGATGCCATATTCGGGTAAGTCGACCCTCTTCGCTGCTCTGACCCGCTCGGCGAGCGCCCCGGGGCGCGCCAGCGAGGCGGTCGTGGAGATCCGTGACGAGCGTCTCGAAGTGCTGGCGAGGCTGGAGGGCGTCGAGCGAGTCGTCCGCGCCAGGATCAGGTTCGTCGACGTGCCCGGCGGCCTCACTGCCCAAGCGATTGCCCGGTTCCGTGAGATGGACGCGTTGTGCCTCTTGGTGCGGGCCTTTGGCTACGACGCCCACCCCGCGCGCGAGCTCGAGGAGCTGCAGGCGGAGCTGTTGCTCGCCGACCTTGCAACGGTCGAGGGCTCTCTCGAGAAGACGCGCAAACGAGCCCGGGTTGCGAAAGAGGCCCGGGCCGAGCTCGACGTCCTCGAGCGCGCGCACTCGCTGCTCGTGTCGGAGCGCCCGCTGCGCGAAGCGGGCTTCGAGCCACAAGCGCAACTGGCGCTGAAGGGCTACGGGCTGCTCACTCTGAAGCCGGCCGTCGTGGTGGCAAACGTCGGGGAGGGCGGTGAGCTGCCGGAGGGCCTCCCCGCGGACGCCCTCACCGTGAGCGCGGGGCTCGAAGCAGAAGTGGCGGGCATGGAAGAGGCGGAGGCGGCCGAGCTTCTGGCCGGCTTCGGGATCAAGGAGTCGGGGCTCGAGCGCGTCGTCTCGGCCTGCTATGGAGCGCTCGACCTCGTGACGTTTCTTACGATCGGCGAGCACGAGACGCGCGCGTGGGAGGTCCCCAGGGGCGCGACCGCGCGCGACGCTGCCGGCGTCATCCACTCCGATCTCCAACGAGGTTTCATTCGGGCCGAGGTGATCTCCTACGACGAGCTCGTCGCCGCGGGCTCGTGGGAGGCCGCCAAGTCCAAGGGGATGCTGAGAGTGGAGGGCAAGGACTACGTCGTCGAAGAAGGAGACGTGTTGCGCGTTCGCTTTGCCGTCTGATGAGCGCCCCGGGTCACCGCCGTGGATCGAGCATTTCTGCCATCGTCGCGATGAGGTCTCTGAGAGAGACGATTCCAACGGGGCCGTCGACGTCCATCACGAGCAGGTGCCGGAAGCCCCCCTCGGTCATGGTCCTGACGGCCTCGAGAACGTCCCAGCCGGCCTCGGCGCTCACGACCTCGGTGGTCATCACCTCTGCGACCGTCGTCTTCTCGAAATCCTGCCCTTGCGCAGCGGCATGAAGCATGTCTCGCTCGGTCACGATCCCCGCGACCCGGCCGTCGTCGATCACGACGGCGCTGCCCACGCCGCGGTCGCTCATGAGCCTGGCGACGTGGCGCAGCTTGTGAGCCGGCGCCACCGTGAGCAGGTGACGAATGGCGATGTCTCGGAGCAACTTCATCTCGGCTGGATTTTCGCTGTTGCGCTCGCTTCCAGCAACCAGTTTTGAGCTAGCTTCTTCACCATGCTCATCGGCGCGCACGTCCCGGGCGGGAAGCCTCTGGACGAGGCCTCGTTGGTCGCCGCCGAATGCCTCCAGCTGTTCCTCGGCCCCCCGCAATCGTGGAAGAAGCCACCGCCTCGGGAGGATCGTGACGAGCTGAGGAGCTCATCGCTTCCGATTTACGTCCACGCGCCGTATCTCGTGAACGTCGCCTCTCCCAACAATCGCATCCGGATCCCGTCGCGCAAGATCCTCGCCCAAACGGTCGAATGCGCAGAGGAGATTGGAGCCGCGGGGGTGATCGTCCACGCGGGCCACGCGGAGGACGGCATCCGCCGAGGATTCATGCGGTGGCGCAAGGTGTTCGAGGAGCTGGACAGCGAGGTTCCGATACTGATCGAGAACACCGCCGGGGGCTCGAACGCGATGGCTCGCTACGTGGATGTGCTGGCCGACCTCTGGCGCCATCTCCAGGACTTCGAGGTTGGGTTTTGCTTCGACACCTGTCATGCGCACGCAGCCGGCGAGGAGCTCTCCGACGTGGTCGAGCGAACCTTGGAAGCGGTGGGGCGTATCGACGTCGTCCACGCGAACAACTCACGCGACCCGGCGGGGAGCGGGCGGGACCGCCACTCCAACTTCTCGGAGGGCAAGATCGAGCCCGAGACGTTGGTGCGCATGGTCGAGGCCTCCAAGGCCCCCGTCGTCATCTGTGAGACGCCCTGGCCGGGCATCGCGGACGACGTCGCGACCCTCAGGCGGAACATCTAGGGCCGCGCCCCGCCGGTCGCCCTTCCCCACCCGCTTCAGACTCGTTCTGCTTCTCGGGCGCCCTCGGCCTCGGCGCTCACTCCGTGCCGAGCGCTCTGAGGAGAGACTCCTGCAGCCATCCCAGCCAGTGCAACACGGCCAGCAGGGCAGCGTTTGGATCTTCGGGGTCGACGTCTGCGGCCATCGTCTCTTCCGTGACGTCGAGTCGCGTGCCGAGGGTGAGACGCATGTCGGTGAGGGAAGTAAGCCATGCATTCGCCTGCTCTGCGCTGAGAGTCTCGTCGACTGCTCCTTTTTCTCCCAGCGATTGCTCCATCGCCTCCAGCGCGCGTAGCTTTCCCGAACGCAGCTCCTCTCCGACGAGCTCTCTGAACGCGCGTGCGTCCTCATTCGACTCGTAAGCATCGGGGAAAAGCCTGGCGACGGCGCGATCCTCGGAAGGGGAATCGGACAGCAACAAGCGCATGTCGGCGACGATCCGGCGCATCAAGTCTGCTTCTTCGGAGTCGAATCTGACGCGCACGGCCGAACGGCGGCTCGGCTCGAAATACGACCTCAATCGCTCTTCGCTATCGTCGCCCAGAGCCCGTGCGCGTGGAGCCGGAAGCAGTCCAGCTCGGCTTTCTCGCGTGAGCCGCTCGAAACCACCGCCCTGCCCTCGTGGTGGACCTGCAGCATGAGCTTCGTGGCCTTGTCCCTGGAGTAGCCGAAGAGCTTCTGGAACACCCAGGTGACGTAGGACATCAGATTGATTGGATCGTTCCAGACGATGACGAGCCACGGTCGCTCGAGCTCGCTGGCTTCGCCCGTGCCCGTCTCTTCGACCCGTTCGGGTGCGACCGTCGTCCCCATCGTTTCGGATTTTCCCATCTGCTCGCCCGCGGCGGCGAGAAACCTTTGCGCTTGGGAGTCCCCTCACCTGCTTGGACGAAGAATTGACGGGAGATTCGGGCAGGGCAAGGTTCTGTCGCCCGTATCGCCGCGAGAGATCCCCCGGCTTGCGCCCAAGGCAAGGACCACCGCGCGTCGACGTAGTACGAAGAATTGAGCGAGCATTCGGAGAAGCGCCGCGGATCGAACCACGAAATTGACCGTAGGTTCGGGGATCGAGGCTTCTTTTTCTGCGAGTAAGAGAAAAACGCCTTGTTCGTGTAACCGTTTGCGCCCTTGGAGAGTCAGGAACGATATCTGTCATCAGAGGGGGCTTTGTTTCGGCATGACCTTGAGCGGCATTGATTTACATCTATTGGAGAACGGCGAAAGCAGCCGTCGGGCGCAGGGGGTGTGAGGTGAGCGTCCTCGTCCCCGACGGCTTCCCGACGAGCGAGGAGACCGTAGACGTTTCGCCGCTGCCGGCGATGCGCGAACGTCTCGTCGTCGCCCCCTGCAAGGGCCGCTTCGTGCCGTTGCCTCCGGACGCGCTCGTCGCCGAAGGCGAGTGGGTCGGCGCCGGCCAGAAGGTCGGAGAGGTCGTCAACGGAGGGGAGCCGGAGCCCGTGCGCTCGGCCTTCAACGGCTGGCTGATGGGCATGCTTGCGCTCCCAGGGCAACCGGTCCGGGAGGGCGAGGCGCTCTTCTGGATCTGGGGTTGCTGATCACTCCTCTTCCAGCTCCTTCAGCTCCCGAACGGCATGCCCCCCGAACTCGTGCCTGAGGGCGGCCACGACCTTGCCCGCGAACGACTCTTCCTGGCGGGACGCGAACCGAGCGAACAGCGACAGAGCGATCGTCGGCGCGGGCACGGCGTATTCGATGGCGGTTTCGACCGTCCACCGCCCTTCACCCGAGTCCTCCATGTAATCGGACAGCCGTCGTAGCTCCGAGTCGGCCTGTAACGCCCGGGCGGCGAGGTCCAGCAACCACGAGCGGATGACGGTGCCGTGGCGCCAGAGCTCGGCGATCTGTGCGAGATCGAGGTCGAACGAGCTCCTCTTCAGAAGCTCGAAGCCCTCTCCGTAGGCCTGCATCAAGCCGTACTCGACCCCGTTGTGAACCATCTTGGTGAAGTGCCCGGCCCCCGGCGGCCCGACGTGCGCGTATCCCCCCTCGGGAGCAAGCGTCTTGAATACGGGTTCCAGGCGGGCGAAGGTCTGTTCGTCGGAACCCACCATGAGGCAGTAACCCTCCTGCAGCCCCCAGATGCCCCCCGACGTGCCGGCGTCGACGAGCGCAAGCCCCTTCTTCTCGAGCGCCGAGGCATGCGTGATGGTGTCGGTGT
>JALZBR010000137.1 GCA_030863485.1 Actinomycetota bacterium | reverse complement strand
GTCAAGAAGCACTTCCCCATAACCCAGGGGATCATCTTCAAGAAGAAGATCGGGGCGGTTCACGCCGTCGACGGGGTGAGCTTCGAGGTCTATCCCGGTGAGACCCTTGGGCTCGTGGGCGAGTCGGGTTGCGGCAAGTCCACTACGGCGCGGCTGGTGACGAGGCTCCTCGACGTGACCTCGGGCCGCATCTTCCTCGAGGGCGAGGACATCACCTCGATGAAGCAAAAGGACCTTCGGCCCCTGCGGCGTGAGATGCAGATGATCTTCCAGGATCCTTACGCGTCGCTCAATCCCCGCAAGACCGTCGGTCAGATCATCGGCGCCCCCTACGACATCCACAAGACCGAGGGCGAGACGAGACGCAAGGTCCAGGACCTCATGGACCGAGTCGGCCTGAACCCCGAGCACTACAACCGGTATCCGCACGAGTTCTCCGGGGGGCAACGTCAGCGGATCGGAGTCGCACGCGCGCTTGCCCTTCGACCGAAGCTGATCATCTGCGACGAGCCCGTGTCGGCGCTGGACGTCTCGATCCAGGCTCAGATCCTGAACCTGCTCGATGACCTGCAGGACGAATTCAAGCTGACCTACATGTTCATCTCGCACGACCTGGGGGTCGTGCGCCACATCTCGGATCGCATCGCCGTCATGTATCTCGGCAAGCTCGTGGAGATCGGCAAGTCCGACGACGTCTACACCAATCCAAGACACCCGTATACGGCGGCTCTTCTGTCGGCGGTGCCGAAAGGACGGACAGGGTCAAACGTTGCCGACCGGGTGGTCTTGCCGGGCGACGTTCCCTCTCCTGCGAACCCGCCGTCGGGGTGTCCGTTCCATCCTCGCTGTCCCAAGGCCCGGATCGTGTCGGGCAACCCGGACGAGGTCCCCGATAACTGCAAGTCGGAGATGCCTCCGCTGGGCGAGGTGGCGGCCGATCAGTACGCCGCTTGCTGGTACCCCGTGGAGAAGGGCGAGAGCCTTCACCGGGCTGCGCACGCCTAGCTCGTAGCCGCACTTGACCTTCTCGATCGTCGCCTGGGATCCGGAGCCCGAGTCCGGCCCCGAGTGGGGCGTAGCCGTGGCGTCGAAGTTCCTCGCGGTTGGGGCGGTCGTCCCCTTTGCAGAGGTCGCCGCCGGAGCCGGTGCCACGCAGGCGTTGGCGAACCTCTCCTACGCCCCCGACGGTCTCGCTCGTCTGCGCTCGGGCATGGGAGCGGCCGAGGTCGTCCGCGAGCTCGTTGGGGCCGATCCTGAGGCCGCGCAGCGGCAACTTGGCATCGTCGATGCGTCCGGGCGTGCCGCCGGGTTCACCGGTGATGATTGCTTCGATTGGGCGGGCGACGTCCAGGGTGACGGTTTCAGCTGTCAGGGCTACATCCTGGCCGGCCCCCAGGTCCTCGAGGACATGGAGGCGGCGTTCACCTCGGCGGGCGGGGACCTGGCTGCCCGGTTGTCGGCGGCCCTGGCCGCGGGCGATGCCGCCGGCGGGGACCGCCGCGGCCGCCAGTCCGCAGCCTTGTTCGTCGTGCGCCGGGGGGCCGGTTACGGAGGGGCCAGCGACGTCGCGGTGGACCTGCGAGTCGACGACCACCCCGCGCCCGTGGATGAGCTGCGGCGCCTCCTCGAGCTGCACAGGTTGCTCTACCCGCGGCCCGAGGAGCTGTCCTTCGTGCCCATTGACGAGGCCTTGGGGGCCGAGCTCCGGGAGCTCCTCGCCGCCTGTGGGCATCCGACGAAGGAAACGGGCGGCTACGACCGGGAGCTGCGAGATGCCCTCTTTGCGTTTTCGGGGACCGAGAACCTGGAGGAGCGCTGGACCGAGGATCCCGCCATCGAAAAGGAGGTCCTCGACTACCTGAGACGAAAGGCGCGCCCCTAGTCCGTGACGTCCCGGGGAGTCGCTTGGCGGAGAGCCTTGGCGTAGACCTCTTTGAGGGGGAGTCCCGATGTCTCCGCTGCGGCCACAGCGTCGTCGTGCTCCGGTGCAACGGTCGTGATCCGGCCGTCGAGCCGCCCGACCTTGACCCTCACAGGGCTTCCCGCCACCTCGGTTTCAACCCACTCTCTTTCCAGCGGCCTCTTGGTGGCGGGGATCGTCCGGATGCCTAGAGTCGTCGTCTCTTGGAAGACGAGGTCGGTCAACCGGTCACCGAGCTCCGGGGGACAGAGAACCGACAACGTGTAGGCCGGCCGCCCCTTCTTCATGACTATCGGGGTAATCCACGCATCCTGCGCTCCCGAGTCGAGGAGCTTCGATATCACGTGCGGGATCATCTCCGGGCTCATGTCGTCGATGTTGGCTTCGATCAGTAGCGCCTGCTCCGTGGTTTGAGTGCGCGCCTCGGTCTGGGTCCCGACGAGGAGACGGACGATGTTGGGGAACTCCAGGTCGGCCGAGCCGGCACCGTGGCCGATGCTCTCGATCGACATGTGAGGAAGGTTCCCGAACTCATCGGCGGCCGCTACCAGGAGGGCCGCCCCCGTGGGGGTCACGAGCTCCCGCTTCCCGCGCGCGAACAAAGAGGCACCGGTGCCCGCCAAGATCTCGCTCACCGCGGGGGCCGGAAGGGGGAGCTCGCCGTGCGCGCTTCGAACCGTCCCGGTCCCCGTTGCGATGGGCGAGACGACAATGTGTTCCAGGTGCAGCGACTCGAGCGCGGCGGATACGCCGACGATGTCGACGAGCGCGTCGAGCGCACCGACCTCGTGGAAGTGCACCTCTTCGATTTGGACGCCGTGCACCCTTGCTTCGGCGTGCGCCAATAGGTCGAAAGTGTGGTGCGCGCGCTTTCGGACCGAGGGATCGAGCTCGGAGTCCTCGAGAACTGCGACGATGTCTCGAAGATGCCGCGAGCGGTTTTCGTTCGCGATCGACACGACCGCGCGGGTGGCTGAGATACCCCGCCTGGTGGTCTTCTCGAAGTTGAGCTCCCACCCCCCGACCGACAGGCTATCGAGGGCGGCCCGTACCTCTGTCTCGGAAGCGCCCGCATCGATGAGGGCCCCGAGCAGCATGTCGCCGGCCGCCCCTGCGGAGCAGTCGACGAAAGCGATCTTCACCGGACGTCCCGGCGTAGGAGGCGAAGCGCGAAGCAAGCCGCGCCAAACCCGTTGTCGATGTTCATCACCGCGACGCCCGTCGCGCACGAGTTCAACATGGCCAGGAGAGCCGCGAGCCCCTCGAACGAAGCCCCGTATCCGACGCTCGTGGGCACGGCGATGACCGGGGCGGGGGAGATCCCTCCGACGAGACTGGCAAGCGCACCCTCCATCCCGGCAATGACGATGACCACGTCGGAGCGCACGAGCTCGTCTTGCGAATTCAGGATCCGGTGGATGCCCGCCACGCCCACATCGGTAACGCGCCCGACCTCGGCGCCCAACGCGTCGGCCGTGACGGCGGCTTCCTCGGCGACGGGAAGGTCCGACGTCCCCGCCGTAACCACCGCGACCCGCCCCTTCGAGCGCTTCTCCTCGCGACGCATCACGACGATGCGCGCGGTCGGGTGGTACTGGGCGAAATCCCACTTCGAGTGCAACGCTTCGGCGACTTCGGGCGAAGCTCTCGTCGCCAAGACGGGGGCCGTGGTCGAGTCGAGTAATCGCGCCGCGATGGACACGACCTGCTCAGTTGTCTTGCCTTCGGCGTATATCGCTTCGGGGAGACCTTGGCGCAACTCTCTGTGCGTGTCGAGTTGGGCAAAGCCCAGGTCTGACACGGGCAGACGACGCAGCATCGTAAGAGCCTCTTCCGTGCCGAGGTCTCCCGAGCGCACCTTTTCAAGCAGTTCTCTAACCTCTTCGGGACGCATATCTGAGTGTAGGATGGCCTACCGTGCCTGATTTGACCAACGACCAGCTCACACTCGCGCTCGCCATCGTGGCGGGCGTGGCGCTTTTGTGCCTTCTCATGGTGTTGATATTCGCCATGAGGCTGCGCAAGTTGCGGCGTGAGTACGCCATCTTGCGAAGCGAAGAAGGGGAAGAGCGCGACATCTTCGCCGCGGTCGGGCGCTCGATCCGCAGGCTCGACTCAGCCGACAAGCGACTCGATGCACTTACGGAGGCGCTCGAAGCTCATGCGGCAATCGCGCGCTTTGCGATTCAGAAGTTCGGCATGGTCCGTTACAACGCGTTCGAAGAGATGGGGGGGAACCTCTCCTTCTCCCTGGCTCTCTTGGACGACCATGGAGATGGTGTCGTTTTGACCTCCATCAGCGGCCGCACGGAAGCTCGCATATATGCAAAGCCGGTGAAAGGGCTCGAGTCCTCGCACAACCTCTCCGAGGAGGAGCGAGAGGCGATCTCCAGCGCCGTTGCCGGCTACGAGCGCGGCGAATCCGAGGCCGTTGCCTCGCGTTCTCGCTAGTCCCTCGATCCCATGATCGATCTCCATCTGTTGCGGGAAAACCTCGACGTCGTGCGTGCCGCTTACGCGCGGCGCGGGGGCGTAGAAGGGCTTGACGGCGTAGTGGCGTTGGACGAAAAGCACCGCTCCTTGCTGGCAGAGGTCGAGCAACTGCGCGGCGATCAGAATCGGTCCAGCAAGGCCATCGGTCAGGCATCGCCGGAGGACCGGCCCGTTGCGATTGCCAGGGCGCGCGAGCTGTCCGAGAAGATCAAGCTCCTCGAGCCGGATCTCGAGAAGCTCTCCGATGAGCTGCGGGATGCGGCCTCTCGCCTTCCGAACCTGCCTCATGAATCCGTTCCCGAGGGGTTGACCGAGGAAGACAACGTCGTCGAGCGAGAGGTGGGCGACAAGCCGACGTTCGACTTCGAGCCGCTCGAGCACACCGAGCTCGGCGAGCGCCTTCGGATCTTCGATCCGGATCGGGGAGCAAAGACGTCGGGAAGCCGGTTCGTGTATCTGACCGGCAAGGGTGTGCTGTTGGAGTTGGCGCTCGTCCGCTTTGCGATCGACTTCTGTACCGAGCAAGGTTTCGAGCCGGTGGTACCGCCGGTGCTCGTGCGCGAGCAGGCGATGTACGGAACGGGGTTCCTCCCCGCGGACGAGCACGAGTACTACAGGATCGAGCGAGACGACCTCTACCTCGTGGGTACCTCCGAGGTCCCGCTCGCCTCAATGCACGCAGGAGAGATCCTGGACGCCGCCCGGCTTCCGGTTCGGTACGCGGGGTTCTCTCCCTGTTTTCGGCGAGAGGCCGGGACTTATGGCAAGGACACCAAGGGACTCGTCCGCGTCCATCAGTTCGACAAGGTCGAACAGTTCTCGTTCGCGCATCCCGACGCATCCTGGGACGAGTACGAGACCATCCGAGCCAACCAGGAGAAGATCCTGCAGGCCCTTGAGATCCCCTATCGGGTGCTCATCATGTGCGCCGGCGACCTCGGGTATCCCGCGGCAAAGAAGGTGGACCACGAGGCGTGGATCCCGGGGGCCGCGCGCTACCTGGAGCTCACCTCCGCTACGAACGCGACCGACTACCAGGCCCGGAGACTGCAGGTGCGTTTCAGGGGCGGAGGCGAGACGAGGCTGGTGCACATGCTCAACGGCACCGCATGCGCCGTCGGCCGCACGATCGTCGCGCTGCTCGAGAACCACCAGCGGGCGGACGGAAGCGTGGGCATCCCGGAGGCACTGCGCCCCTACACGGGCTTCGACGCACTCACGCCGCCATAAAGGCCCAGCGGCGCCTAGAACTTCATGGAGTTGGCGTTGACCTGTGCTCGAAGCCGAAGGGCGGTCGGGGAAGGATCGTAGAGGTCCAGCGCCCCCGAACGTCCCAGAACGTCGCCGTCTTTATCGACCGTCATCGTGCCCGTAACGAACGAGCCGGGCTGGTACGTGACGCTACTCGGCAGCATCTGGTCCCGATCGGTCTGCCAGAGGTACCCGTCGGCCGTATCGACCGAGGCGTTGAACGCGCGAGTTTGAAGCCGAAGCGTCTCTCCACTGAAGTCGCACACCATGTAGGAGAACCTTCCTAGGTGGAACAACCCACCGTGGCTGATCTGGATCGGACCGCCCCCCGAGGGGACGAGTGCAGTGGTGTCGTGGACCTCCCCGGCCAGATAGAGATCGACACCGTATTCCTTCATGACACGCCAGAACTTCGAATCCGTACCGTTCTCATACATCAGCCGGGATGAATTCTGATACCGGACGGGCCCTGCGACCGGGGTGTGGCCCTGAACGATGACCCAGTCAATGCCCTTCGCCTTTGCGTTGGCCAGGACCGACTCGAGCCAGGTCATTTGCCCGCCTTTGATGCTGGCGACAACCTCAGTCGGAGTGCGCCGGAACACATCGACGGTAACGAGCAGTATCTCCGGAGCTAGTTTTACGGAATACGCGGTGGCGTCGTGGTTGGTCCCGGAAGGGTGGCGGACGTATCGAGTCCCCCGGTTCGTGAAGTACTTGGCCCATTGGGCCTTGAAATCGTTTACGTGCCGGTGTTTGAACCTCTCATAAGGGCTACCGAAGGCCGACCAGTTGTTGTCGCCTATCTCGTGGTCCCCGACCGCAGCATGGATTTTCATGCCGCGGGAGGTAAAGCGACCTTTTGCTTCCGGGTAGTACTGGCGCGCCGCACGGCCGAGGGCCGCCACTTTTTGCGCTTCGGTCTCAACGGGTCCGAAGATGCCGGTGCTCGAGTCGTCGCGCCCCCAACGTCCCTCGACTAGATCGCCGGCAATGAGGACGTCCGTGACGTCCCACTGGTCCACGTCGTCCAACACGGTGTCCAGACTCGCGGTGTAACTGGGACTGATGCCGTTCGGATCACCCGGCTGCCACAAGGGGCTGTCGGACACGTCCGCGATATCCGCGTTCAGAAAGTCCGGCATGGAGACCATCGTGTAATCGGTCTCCACAGCCGGCGTCGGTCTGCGAACGTCTGCTGCAGCAGGGGATGCTGCGGCAATCCCGAAGGAAAGTACTAGTGCGGCCTGGACGCCTTTATTCATCGCCCCGGGTCCACCCTTAGGGATGGGTGTGGGGCGCTCTTCGCTTGTGACAGTTCGGAAACTCTGTTTCTGGTTGCTTGGCTCATCCTGTCCCCTCGCCTGAGGCTCCATCAGACGCCACGTCGGACAAGCAACCAATACGTAAAAGTGCCTAGTGGGAGTGTCCTCGGCTGCCTCGGCACCCTGACCTGTCAGTTCTGTGCTCGTCGATGTGAAGCAGAGGGGTTCCTCCGCTAACCTCAGAGTGGAGGGCTACGTTAACTGGCAAACGGACGGTCTTGAAAACCGTTGTCCGAAAGGACTTGTGGGTTCGAGTCCCACGCCCTCCGCCAAGGGTGGGCGGCGAGTGCGCAAAGTTCTCTCGAGAAGCAGCCGCGGACGGGTAGTCGTTGCCGCTGGGGCTCCTTCGTGTCCCGGGCAGACACTTCTTGTGACGGTACCAACGGAGAATCGGCAAGAGCAGAGCAAGGTGGGAAGACGCCGACCCTTGCTGCGGTTGCTAGTCGTGTCGGAAAGATTTTTGCGGAACCCGATGAGTTTGTCTCACGGCCCGGGTCTTATCCGGTGACACAACAAAAAAGCACAGGCGGAATCGCACCAAACGGTTCCTAAGGCGCAAAAGCGAAAGAGGTGAGTGAGTGAGCTACATGATTCGAACGGACGGTCTGGTCAAACGCTACGGCAAGGTCGTGGCACTCAACGGGCTCGACCTTGCCGTTCCGAGGGGAACCGTCCTCGGCCTGCTCGGTCCCAACGGTGCGGGCAAGACGACTGCGGTTCGAATCCTTACGACCTTGCTCGTCCCCGACGAGGGGCACGTCGAAGTCGCCGGCCTCGACGTCAAGGCCCGGCCGAAAGAGGTCCGTCGCAAGATCGGTCTCTCGGGTCAGGCCGCAGCCGTCGACGAGCACCTCACCGGATTCGAGAACCTCGACATGGTCGGGCGCATGTACCACCTGGGCAAGGCCCAGTCCCGGGCCCGCGCTCGTGAGCTGCTCGACCAGTTCGCGCTTACCGATGCGGCGGACCGGCCCGCAAAGACCTATTCGGGTGGCATGCGACGCAGGCTCGACCTCGCCGCGGCTCTCGTCGCAGCCCCCGACGTCATCTTCCTGGACGAGCCGACGACCGGGCTGGACCCGCGCAGTCGGACACACATGTGGGACACGATCCAGGAGCTCGTGCGCGGGGGATCGACGGTTCTCCTCACGACGCAGTACATGGAGGAGGCCGACCGGCTGGCCGACGACATCGTCGTCATCGACCGCGGGCAGAAGATCGCCCAGGGAACGGCGGACGACCTCAAGCGGCAGGTCGGCGGCGAGCGCATCGAGCTCGTCGTAGCCGAGGCCGCGGACATTCCGGCCGCCGAAGCATTGCTCGACGAGCTCTCGGTCGGCGATGTCCAGATCGAAGAGCACGCTCGCAGGCTCACCGCGGGAGTGACCGGGGGAGTGGTCGCATTAGGAAGGGTCCTGCAGGTGCTCGCAGAGCGCGGGATCACCGCCGTCGACGTCGGCCTTCGTCGCCCCACCCTCGACGACGTCTTCCTCACCCTGACCGGTCATGCCGCCGAGGAGGGCGCCGAGTCAACCGACGACGGATCCGAAGAGTTCGCCGATGGGACCAGCACGACGAGAGAGAAGGAGACGGTCTGATGAGTTCACTCGCCCTCGCCTTCGCCGATGGTGCCGTCATAGCGAAGCGCAACCTGATCAAGATCAAGCGCCTTCCGGAACTACTTATCTGGACGACGATGTCGCCGATCATGTTCGTCCTGCTGTTCGCCTATGTGTTCGGGAGCTCGATCGACATCCCGGGTGTGGAGTACCGCGAGTACCTGATCGCGGGGGTGTTCGCGCAAACGGTCATCTTCGGAGCCACGTTCACCGGCGCGGGCCTTGCAGAGGACATGACGAAAGGGATCATCGACCGGTTCCGTTCGTTGCCTATCGCGCGCTCGGCCGTTCTTGTTGGCCGCACCGCGAGCGACATCCTCTACAATTCGCTGTCGATCTTGGTGATGTCGGTTACAGGGTTGCTCGTCGGATGGCGCATCCGGACGTCGTTCATCGAAGCTTTGGGTGGCTTCCTCTTGCTTCTTCTTTTCGCATATGCCATCTCGTGGATCATGGCCTACGTCGGACTGAAAGTATCGAGCGTCGAGGTGGTCAACAACGCGTCGTTCATGTTCATCTTCCCGATGACGTTCATCGCCAACACGTTCGTGCGGTCTGATCTGTTGCCCGGCCCCCTGCAGACCTTTGCGGAGTGGAACCCCGTTTCGTCGGTCGCTCAGGCGGCTCGAGAAGCGTTCGGGAACACGGGTGCGCTGCCAGAACCCGATGTCTGGTCGCTCGAGAACCCGGTGTTGTACACCCTCATATGGGTCGGGATCATCCTTGCGGTGTTCGTCCCGCTGTCAGTTCGTCAGTACAACAAGGCCGCTACCCGCTGATCCCGTAACCGGGCGAAAGGAGCAGGGTGACCGCTCCACGCGAGTCACCGACGATCTGTGTGCGGGTGCCGTGCGCCGGCGTCGAGCCGAACAGGATCGAACTGGTAGTCACGGGCGCCATCAAACGACGGGACGTCCTCCATCTGTGTCTGAAGACGCGTGCTCTTCTCGACGCGAGCCGTGCGAAGGGAGTCACCTGCGACGTTGGAAGACTCGACGAGATCGACGTTGCAACTGTCGACATGATGGCTCGGCTCCAGCTGAGTGCCATCAGAGCCGACCGGCGGATCACGTTCGTTGGTGTGAGCGCGGACCTCCGGCGGCTGTTGGTCCTGATGGGCCTGACGGACGTCTTGGCTCTCGCGCCCTCAGACGCAAGGAAACGACCCGGCTAGTCGTCGAGCCTCGACGGGAGTCCAAAGAGCGGGAAGAACTTCTGCGTATCGAGGAAAAAGATGATCCCGCTTATGCGATGTCCGTCCAACTCGAGCACTTGGAGCGACCAGGGTTCGAGACCGCCGTCCGGGCTCGGCTTGTACTGCGCGAACGCCGGCGAGCCATTGGCCGTAGTGGGGATTAAGCGAGATCCCTTACACCCGATACCCGGCCCGAGGCACCACTTGACGATGTCGACGTGCGTTTGCAGCCACAGCTCGTACGGCGGCATCGACCACGTGGCGTCTTCGTGGAGTAATGAGGTCAGCGCGTCGAGGTCGTATTGCTCGAATGCGCTGACGTAGCGATCCAGAAGAGCGCGCTGCTCTTCGTCGAGCTGTGTCGCCGGCGCATCGATGTCGATGTGACTCTCCTCGATAGCCGCTCGGCTCCGTTGCAATGCACTGTTGACGGACGCGACCGAGGTGTCGAGGAGCTCGGCGACCTCACTGGCCTTCCACCGGAGGACCTCGCGCAGTATCAATACAGCACGTTGCTTGGGTGGGAGGTGTTGGAGAGCCGCTACGAACGCGAGTCGAACCGTCTCGCGCGCCTCTGCTACCTCGGCCGGGTCGGTGCTCTCCGGTACGACCCTTGCGTCGGGCATCGGCTCGATCCAGGTTGCCTCGCCGAGAGGCTCTCCCAGGGGTGAATCCGCCGACCTCGGCCCGCCGAGATCCATCGGACGCGCCCGGCGTTCCTTTCCGCTCA
>JALZBR010000106.1 GCA_030863485.1 Actinomycetota bacterium | reverse complement strand
GGTACTCGATGCGGATGTACGCGCCCACGAGGACTCCCGGAAGCGTGCCCAGCAAGATGATGCGGGTGAGCCTGGTGTCTACGCGGTCATCACGCTTGTAGCGCCAGATCGCCGCGGGGGAAGCGATGATGTTGAAGACCAGGTTGGTCGGGCTGACGGCGGGTCCCGCAAACCCCAAGACGCTGACCTGGAAGGGGAGCAGGAGGAAGGCTCCGGTGACGCCGGCGGGCACGCCGACGAACGAAACAAGGAATGCGACGACGGGCGGGATGAGCGGGTTCACCTCGACCCCCGAAACGGGGAACTGCATTACTCAGCCTTCATCCGGTGCGGTTCTCGGGGCGCGGGGATGGACACGGGCAAGAAACTACGGCACCCAGTCGCCGAGTCGACGGACGGGCTATTTGGCGCTGAATCGGTTTCGTGTGCGAAAAACGCCAAATAGAGGTCGTTTTCGCACACGAAAGGCTTGAGGGCTGGCCGTTACCCTCTGGTAGGGTGCTTGCTATTGCAAGCAGCGGGTAGATTTTGCCCGATTGAGCTGAGAACGCCGGCTGGAGAAACCCCAGGCCGGCCCCCAGGTGGACCAGGCGGCCAGCGCTGCGCTGCGCGGGCGGCCGACCAAACGAGTAGGAGGTTCGTCTTGAACATCGTGGTGTGTGTGAAGCACATCCCCGACCCGAACCTGCCGCCGGAGATGGACGGGAACCGGCTCAAGCGGGAGGGCGTTCAGGGGGTGCTCGACCCGGGCGACGAGTTCGGCGTCGAGGCAGGGCTCCAGCTGAAAGAGGCCCACGGGGGAGAGGTCACGCTGATCTCGATGGGCCCGGCCCAGGCGATGGACGCCATCCGCCGGGGTCTCTCGATGGGGGCCGACAAGGGCATCCTCATCTCTGACGACGGGCTCCAGAACGCCGATGCGCTGACGACCGCCCAAGTCCTGGCCGCGGCTATCGGTCGCAACGAGTTCGATCTCGTGATCGCCGGTGTGGAGTCCACCGACGGATACACGGGCACGATGCCTTCGAGTCTCGCCGAGCTGCTCGGCGTGCCCCAGCTAACCTTTGCCAAGACGTTGGAGATCAACGATGGGACCGCGAAGGTGAACCGGCAGACGGCCACCGGCTACCACGTGGTCGAGTCCCCGCTCCCGGCCCTCGTTACCGTCACCGCCGGTATCAACGAGCCGCGCTATGCCTCGTTCAAGGGGATCATGGCGGCCAAGAAGAAGCCGGTCGAGCAGCTGTCGCTCGGCGACCTCGGCATCACGCCCGAGATCAAGCAAACCGTCGCCAACCTCGTGCCCGCAGAGGAGCGCAAGGCCGGAGAGGTCATCCAGGACGAGGGCGAGGGCGCAGTTCGCATTGCCGAATACCTCAAAGAAGCGAAGGTGATTTAGATGGCAAAGGTATGGGTGTACGCAGAGATCGATAACGGCACGCTCGACACCGCGGCCCTCGAGCTGCTCACGAAGGCCCGCGAGCTCGGCGACGCGGAAGCTGTCGTGCTCGGGTCCGGCGCTACCGAGGCAGCCACTCAGCTCGGCGAGTACGGCGCGACCACCGTGTACGCGAGCGATGACTCGCTCTACGACGAGTTCATCGCGCAGCCCCACGCGCACGCGCTGCACCAGCTCATTCAGCAGAACAGCCCCGACCTCGTTCTCTTCGCAATGAACTACGACTCCCGCGACATCGCGGGGCGGCTGTCGGCGCTGACGGGATCGACCTTGATGAGCAACGCCATGGAGCTCGACTCGGTCGATCGCGCCAAGACGGCCATCTTCGGCGGTGCAACGATCGTCGATGTCGACCTCCAAGGGTCGCCGAAGATCGTCATCGTTCGCCCGAAGTCCTTCGAGCCGCAGCCTGCCGGAGGTTCGGCGAACGTCCAGCCCGTCGAGGTCGACATCCCCGACGAGCTCAAGAAGGCGCGGCGGACCGAGCGCCACGAGGAGCAGGCGGAGGGCCCACAACTCACCGATGCTCCGATCGTGATCTCGGGGGGCCGGGGCCTCCAGGACCCGTCGAACTTCGAGCTACTGGACCAGCTGGCGTCGGAGCTTGGCGACGCGGCTGTGGGAGCGACCCGTGCCGTCGTCGACGCCGGCTGGGTGCCCTACGCCTATCAGATCGGCCAGACCGGGATCACCGTCAAACCGTCGGTGTACCTCGCCTTCGGTATCAGCGGCGCGACGCAGCACATCGTCGGTATGAAGGGCGCCAAGACGATCATCGCGGTGAACAAGGATGAGGACGCTCCGATCTTCCAGATCTGCGACCTCGGTATCGTTGGAGACGCACTCCAGGTCCTTCCGAAGCTCATCGAGGAGGTGAAGGCTCGCAAGGGCTGACCCCGTGTCCCTTGGAGACTCCATCAGGAACTTCTTCTCGAAGAAGAAGAGCCCGGACCTGGCCAAGCTCCGGGCGTTCATAGACGAACACAAAGGCGTCGAGGGCTTCATCGAGCCGCAGACGGCCACGCACCCCACGACCTTGCTGCTGGTCGACCGCATCGGGGTCAGCTTCAGGGGCGCCGTGGCGAGCCCGGAGGACGCGGCGTCTTTCTGCGAGCGGGCCGGTATCCCCGTGTATGACGCGGCCGTCGTCGGTTACACCAAACGCTTGCGCGACTACGAGATGGGGCGCCGTCAGGTCGTCTCGGGCGACCAGGTGGACAAACAGATAGCCGATCTCGAGGCGAGACTGGACGAGGCCGACCCCAACACCCCCAACAACTAGAGCCACCGGGCCCCTCCCCGCCGCGTCGCGAGAGGGCGGGGCCCGTATCCTGGGTAGATGCACTATCTCGATTACGCCGCAACGACGCCGCTGCTGCCTGAGGCCAGGGAAGCCATGCTCGAGGTCCTCGAGGGTGAGTTCGGCAACCCTTCCTCGGTACATGCCTTCGGCCGCCGGGCCAAACAGATCGTCGAGGACTCGCGTGATCGGGTGGCCGCGGCCGTCGGAGCGAGCCCGGGCGAGATCGTCTTCACGGGCGGGGGCACGGAGGCCAGCAACCTCGCGATCAAGGGAGCCACTCACAAGCTGCGCGGCAACGGCAACCACGTCGTCACCTCGACCTTCGAGCACCACGCGGTCCTCGATTCGGTCGAATGGCTCGGGCACCAGGGCCTGGAGACCACCTACCTGGCGCCGAACGGAGACGGCCTCGTCGAGCCCTCAACCCTCGAGGAGGAGTTGAGAGCTTCCACGATCCTCGTCTCGATCATGGCCGTGAACAACGAGATCGGCACGGTCCAAGACGTCGAGGCCCTAGCAGCAGCCACCCATCGCGCGAGCAAGCCGGCCGTCTTCCACACCGACGCCGTCCAGGCTCTCGGCAAGATCCCCGTCGACGTCCACGCCTGGGGGGTGGACCTGGCGTCTTTCGCAGCCCACAAGCTGGGGGGTCCGAAAGGGGTCGGCGCGCTCTTCGTGCGCTCGCACACGCCGGTCGAGGCGATCGTCCACGGCGGTGGTCAGGAGAAGGGCCTGCGCTCGGGCACGATCAACGTCGCCGGTGTCGCAGGCTTCGGCGTGGCCGCAGAGATCGCCGCGAAAGAGGTCCACGAAACCGCTGAGCGCATCACCCGGCTGCGCGATCGGTTGCTCGCCGGCTTGAAGGCGACCGTGCCAGACCTGGTGGTGAACGGGACCCTCGACGCGCACGTCCCGAACACGCTCAACGTCGCGATACCCAAAGCAGATGCGGAGACCCTGCTGTTGCTATTGGACCGCGAGGGCATCGCCTGCTCCGCCGGATCGGCGTGCCAGTCTGGCGCGATGGATCCGTCCCACGTCCTGTTGGCGATAGGTGTGCCGCGGGACCTGGCGAAGGGAAGCCTGCGGTTCTCGCTGGGACGCGATTCCACAACAGAAGATGTCGAGGCCGTGCTCGAGCTCCTACCGAGGATCGTCGAGCAAGCGCGAAGGGTCGCGTGATGGCGCGCAAGGCCGTCGTGGCGATGTCCGGTGGGGTTGATTCTTCAGTCGCGGCCGCGCTCTTGGTGCAGGAGGGCTTCGACGTCACCGGAATCATGCTGAAGCTCTGGCGCGGCGAGGCCGCCAACACCGACTCGGGTTGTTGCAACGTCGGAGCGGCCGACGACGCCCGGCGGGTTGCGGATATCCTGGGCATCCCTTTCTACGTGCTGAACTTCGCCGAGGAGTTCGAGGATTCCGTCATCAGGGACTTCCACGAGTCCTATGCCTCCGGCCGGACCCCTAACCCCTGCGTCCGCTGCAACCAGTGGATCAAGTTCGGGACCCTGCTGGAGCGCGCCGACGCTCTGGGGGCCGAGATCCTGGCAACCGGTCACTACGCCCGCCTGCGTCGCAACGAGAGCGGGTACAGACTTCTGCGCGGCAGGGACGCGAACAAGGATCAGTCCTATGTCCTCTGGATGCTCGGTCAGGAAGAGCTCGAACGTTGTCGCTTCCCCATCGGGGAGATGGAGAAAACAGAGACCCGCCGCATCGCCACGGAGCTCGGTCTGCGAACCGCGGCGAAGCCCGACTCACAAGAGATCTGTTTCGTGCGCGAAGGAAACCTCGGCGCTTACGTCGAGGAGAACCTGCCGGCGGCATCGGCGCCCGGCCCGATCCTCGACACTCGGGGCAATGTCGTGGGAGAGCACAGGGGGATCGGGCGTTACACGATCGGCCAGCGCAAGGGGCTCGGTCTGTCGCTGGGCGTCCCCGTGTACGTGACCTCGATCGATGCGGACTCGCAAACTTTGACCGTCGGCGACTCCCGAGACCTGCTCGTCGGGGGGCTTCGGGCCGACGAGACTAGCTTCGTGAACCAGCCCCTTCCTTCGGGGGGCGAGGTGCTGATCCAACACCGCGCCCACGGCGCCGCGGCGGCGGGGCGGATCGTCAGCCGAGCGGGCGCGGGCATCGAGCTCGAATATGCCGAGCCCGTCGAGGCCGTCGCTCCCGGCCAGTCCATCGCCTTCTACTCGACACAGGACCCCGACGAGCTCCTCGGCGGGGGAGTCATTTCGTCCACGATCCCGGCAGCAGCTGCCGTCTTTTAGATGGGGGCCGGGCAGGAGAACAAAGAAGTCCTGCGGGAGGAGTTCAACCGAGCCGCAGGAGCTTTCTCTCAACGGACCAAGAACCGGTTCGACAAGCTCGGGGCCGTCGAGTTCTCTCAGTTGGAGGCGGGTGGGAGCGTTCTCGAGGTCGGTGCCGGCACCGGCAACTTCCTGCGCCACTTCGGAGACGTAGCCGGCAGCCTGGTGGCCTTGGACCTGACCCCCGGCATGCTCGAGGTCGGCCGTGCCGACCATCCCTCGATCCTGCCCGTCCTCGGGGACGGCGCCCGGCTCCCGTTTCGATCCCGCTCGTTCGATCTGGTCACGAGCGCCCAGACGCTGCATCACGTGAGGGATGCGATGCCCTTCTTGCGCGAGATGCGCCGCGTCGTTAAGGACGAGGGGTCGGTCGTCATCGTGGATCAGGTCGCAACCGAACGCTACGAGGAGATCGCCTTCAGGGACCAGCTGGAGGTGCTCCGCGATCCGTCGCATGCGGTGTCGAGGGCACCGTCTTCGTTCCTGGTGATGATCCAGGCCGCCGGGATGTCCGTGATCGAGGAGCGCATCCTCACGTCGCGAAGCAAATTGTCCGAGTGGATGTGGCCGGGCGAGTACCCGGTCCAACGGATCGATGCGGTGCGCGACTTCATCGAGCGGTTCGGGCACGAGACCGGGATGGAGTGGGAGCGCGAGGGGGACGACTGGTCCTACACGCGGCGGCGCCTCATGGTGCGGGCGAGGCGCTGAGCGCGGTCCTTCGTCGTACCGGGTTGAGAGGATAGGGCCCATGGTCACCACCGACCGCGAGCAAGCGGCCAAGCGGCTCGAGGAGCTGCGCGAGCAGATCGACTATCACTCCTATCGCTATCACGTCCTCGACGATCCCGAGATTGCCGACGTCGAGTACGACTCGCTGATGGCCGAGCTGATGAAGATCGAGGAAGCGTTTCCCGATCTCGTCACGGAGGACTCGCCGACGCAGCGCGTGGGCGCTCCTCCTTCGGAGCAATTCGCACCGAGCCGTCACCTCAGCCCGATGATGTCGCTCGACAACTGTTTCTCCATCGAAGAGCTGCTGGCGTGGGGCAAGAGAGTTGAACGGAACATCGGTACGGCGCAGGGCTACGTCGTCGAGCTGAAGATGGACGGCATTGCCGTCAACCTGACCTACGAGAACGGGACGCTGGCCGGTGGCGCGACGCGGGGCGACGGCCGGGTGGGCGAGGACATCACCGCCAACATCAAGACCATCTCGGCAGTTCCGCTCCGCCTCCGCGGTGACCCTCCCGAGACCGTCGAGGTCCGGGGCGAGATCTACATGCAGGCGAAGGATTTCGAGAGCCTCAACGAGCGGTTGGGCGAAGAGGGTCTGAAGACGTTTGCTAACCCTCGCAACGCCGCCGCCGGATCGCTGAGACAGAAGAATCCAAACGTGACCGCGTCGCGCAATCTCTCGTTGATCTGTCACGGCGCAGGACTCGTCAAGGGCGTCCGTTTCGCCTCGCACTGGGAGGCTCTCGAGACCATCCGCTCGTGGGGCCTTCGCACCAACAAGGAGAGCAAACGCCTGGAGGACCTGGACCAGGTATACGAGTTCTGTTCGCACTGGCAGGAGCACCGCCACGACGTCCCTTACGACATCGACGGGGTCGTCGTGAAGGTCGATTCGATCGCGCAGCAGGAAGAGCTGGGCTTCACCTCCAAAGCGCCTCGCTGGGCGATCGCCTACAAGTTCCCCCCCGAAGAGCGCACGACCAAATTAGAGGACATCTTCGCTTCCGTCGGGCGCACCGGCGTGGTCACGCCGTTCGCGCAACTCGAAACCGTCTTCGTTGGAGGTGTGAACATCACGACGGCGACGCTTCACAACGAAGACGAGGTCGCTCGCAAGGACGTCCGTCCCGGAGACACAGTCATCGTGCGACGCGCCGGAGACGTCATCCCTGAAGTCGTCGGACCCGTTCTCTCGAAGAGGCCGAAAGGCACCCGTTCGTGGAAGATGCCCGGGAAGTGCCCCTCATGCGGAAGCGATCTCGTTCGCAACGAGGGCGAGGCCGCAACACGATGTCTGAACATCTACGACTGCTCTGCACAGCGGCGCGAGCGTCTCTTCCATTTCTCGAGTCGCGGCGGGATGGACATCGAAGGGCTCGGGTACCAGACGATCCTGGCCCTCATCTCCAAGGGCTGGTTGCGAGACGTCGGGGACATCTACTTCCTCACCGCGGAACAGCTGGGGCAGCTCGAGGGGTTCAAAGACAAGTCGATCTCGAACCTGATGTCGTCGATAGACAGGTCGCGGACCAGGCCGCTGGCCAACCTGCTCGTCGCGCTCGGCATCCCACACGTCGGGGGAGCGGCCGCTCAGATCATGGCCGAGGAGGTCGGCTCCCTCGATCGTCTGCGGGACATGGACGTCGACGAGCTGGAGGCCCTGCCGGGGATCGGGAGGATCATCGCGGAATCGATCGCCGCTTACTTCGCGGAGCCCAAGAACCGCGAGGTCCTCGACAAGCTCCGCGACGGCGGGGTCAGGCCCACCGTTCCGGAGCCGAAGAGGAAGGGACCGCTGACCGGCAAGGCGATCGTCCTCACGGGGTCGCTCGAGGGTTATTCGCGTCAAGAGGCCACGACGGCCATCGAGGAGCTCGGCGGCAAGGTCACATCGAGCGTGTCCAAGAAGACCGACTACGTGGTCGTCGGCGCGGATCCCGGGTCGAAGTACGACAAGGCCGTGAAGCTCGGCGTCGAGGTCCTCGACGAAGACGGCCTGAAAGCCCTTCTCGAGGGGTCGGCGTAGGCCTCGCGGCCGGGCCGCTCATTCCCCACATCCACTGGGGAGAAAAAGAACCGGCGCGGGGACTATCCCCGCGCCGGTCGATGTTTCGGCTTTTAACCCCTCTTCGCTTAAGCCCGGTGGGCTCCCGGTGGACCAATCCGAGACGAAGCGAGGCCGGTGAGCCGGTCTGGATTCTGCCCGAGGCCCTGACCTGAAGGTGGTCAGAATCCGTACTACGTACTTCCTTCTGCGATCGATTTGCGATCGCTATGAGGCCAGGCCTGCTAGCAGCCGCTCACCTCGTGAGGTCCGTCACAACTAGGTAACAAGTTAGGACCACCTCCTTTCTCACGTGCCACAACTTAAACACACGCGGACGGATAGGGAGCGCAACTTTCCGCAAAATCGGAGCCCTTTTTTGTCGCCGAAAACGGCCGTCCCGTGCCCGGGCTCGATACCCGGTGGGAGAGCCCCTGCCGCCCGCAGGTGGGCGCGGACCGTCGATATACTGCGGAGCCAGTTACTTGACTCCTCGGTCAAGTTTGTCTGAGATCGGCCCCGGCTCTGGCCCGCGGCCGGAAATGAGGAGGATGCAGCGTGGCGTTCGACCTTGAACCTACGGAGGAGCAAAAGGCTCTGCGCGAGACGCTTCACGAGTTCGCCGCCGAGGTGCTCCGCCCCGCCGCCCGATCGGCCGAGAGCGCCCGCCGGGTGCCCGACGAAGTCGCTCGGCAGGCGCACGAGATCGGGATCACGGCCCCCGTCCCCGAGGAGTTCGGCGGCGGAGGAGCCCTCGATGCGATCACGTACTGCATCGCCGCGGAGGAGCTCGCTTGGGGGGACCCGGGCATCGCTTATCAACTCTTTGGCTCCGGGCTGGCCGCGATCGTCCTGACCGAGGCCGGCGACGAGGACCTGAAGGCTCGGCACCTGCCGGCTTTTGCGGCGGCCGAGCCACCCCGCTCGTTTGTGGCGGTCGGAGAGAAGGTGGCCGCCGGTGACCTTGAGTCCCTGGTGACCTCGATCGACGGCGACAAGGTCTCGGGAGAGAAGTACGGCGTCCTCAATGCAGCGGATGCGACGGTCGGAGTCGTCGTCGGGCGCTCTCCGGATGGATCCACGGCAGCTGCAGTGGTGGAGCCCGGCTCGGCTTACGAGATCGTCAAGCCCGAGGACAAGCTGGGGCTTGAAGCCGCACCCACCTCGGTCGTTCGTTTCGATGGAGCGGGAACCGCGCTAGCTTTCGGTCCGGGCCTGGAGAAGGCGCTTCTGTGGTCCAAGTTGCTGACCGCGGCGACCGCCGTGGGATGCGCACGCGCCTCGCTCGAGTACGCGTCCCAATACGCAACCGAGCGCGAAGCGTTCGGAAAGGCGATCGGGGCCTTCCAGGCCATCTCGTTCAAGATCGCCGACATGGCGATCGAGGTCGACGCCGCCCGTCTTTCCGTCTGGCGCGCTGCGTGGAAGCTCGACAGGGGCGAGGGAACCCTCTCCGACGTCGGCGAGGCCGTCGGCCAAGCCCTCGGCACCGCGGTCCTCTGCGGTGATGACGGCGTCCAGGTCCTCGGAGGACATGGATATATCCGGGACCATCCCGTGGAGAAGTGGTTCAGGGACGCCGTGACCCTGTCCGTGTTCGACGCTCCGGATGTCCTGGGCGACGCGATGGTCGCGCGCGGCGTTTTTGCGGGAGGCAACTAATGGCTATCGACTTCGAGTTGGACGGCACCGTTGCGACGGTGCGAGATTTCGTGCACGCGTACTCCGAGGGCACCCTCAGACCACTGGCCCGGGAGGCCGACGAAAAAGGACAGCTGCCCCAGGAGACCATCAAGCAGCTCGGCGAGCTCGCCGGCAACCGTGCCTCGATCATGCCGGAGGAATCTGCAGCGGGAGCTACCAAGAAGTCGATCGGCAGCATGCTCGCCGTGGTGGGATCGGAGGAGCTTGCATGGGGAGACCCGGCCGTCCTTCTCAACATCCCCGGCCCCGGCCTTGCCGCTCCCTCGATCCTCGCGGCAGGAACCCCCGAGCAGAAGAAGCGTTTCCTGGACGACGTTTTCAACGTGGACTCCGACGAGCCCAAGTTCGGCGCACTCGCAGTGACCGAGCCCCAGGCCGGATCGGATGTGTCGAACGTGCAGACGACGGCCGTGCGAGATGGTGACGAATGGATCCTCAACGGATCGAAGATCTATTGCACGAACGGCGCGCGCGCCGACATCGTCGTCGTTAACGCGACCGTGGACAAGTCTCTGGGCCGTCAAGGCCAGAAGTTCTTCGTCATCGAGAAGGGCACGCCGGGGTTCAAGATCGGCAAGATCGAGAAGAAGATGGGTCTGACGGCGTCCGAGACGGCAGAGTTCACCCTCGAGGACTGTCGCATCCCGTTCGACAACATCCTCGGCGGCGAGGCGGCCCTACAGCCTGCCGGCTCGGGCTTCAAAGGAACGATGAAGGCGTTCGACTCGTCGCGGCCCTCGGTTGCCGCCATGGCGCTCGGCATCGGACGGGCGGCCTACGAGTACGCCAGGGACTGGTCAGCCGAGGAGCTGCCGATGGACGCGGCCTCCCCGAGGCGGGTCTTGATCGAGCAGAAGCTGGGTCAGATGAAGCGCGAGCTCGGCGCGGCGCGAGCGCTCGTATGGCAGGCCGCGTGGATGGCCGACAACAAGATCCCCAACTCCAAGGAAGCCTCGATGTCCAAGGCATACGCCCCACAAGCCGCCCTCAGGGCGTGCATCGGAGCGATCCAGATCATGGGCCCCGAGGGCTACTCGAAGGAGCACCTCGTGGAGAAGTGGTTCCGGGATATCAAGGTCTACGACATCTTCGAGGGAACGGGTCAGATCCAGCGAGTCATCATCAGCCGGAAGATCCTCGGACGACTAGATTAGTCAGACAAACGAGACCAACAGGAGGGACTTCTTCTATGCCATCACTCGACGGAAAGGTCGCGATAGTCACCGGTGCCGGCCGCGGCATCGGACGCGGCCACGCGCTCGCGCTGGCTGAGGCCGGTGCAAAGATCGTCGTGAACGATCTCGGCGGCTCCTCGGCGGGCGAAGGACAGGATGCAGCCCCGGCCCAGCAAGTAGCCGACGAGATCAAGTCCAACGGCGGCGAGGCGACTGCCAACTTCGACAACGTGGCCGACTTCCAGGGCGCGGAGAACATGGTCAAGCAGGCGATCGGAGAGTTCGGCCGCCTCGACATCCTCGTCAACAACGCCGGGATCATCCGCGACCGCATGCTCGTGAACCTCTCCGAGGAGGAGTGGGACGCGGTGATCGCCGTTCACCTGAAGGGCCACTACGCGCCGACTCGTCACGCGGCCGCCTACTGGCGTCAGATGTCCAAAGAGGGGAATCCGATCAACGGCCGGGTGATCAACACGTCCAGCCCGTCGGGGGTCTTCGGCAACGTCGGTCAGACGAACTACGGAGCCGCCAAGGCCGGGATCGCGGCGTTCACGATCATCGCGGCGCTCGAGCTCGGCCGCTACGGAGTAACGGTCAACTGTCTCGCTCCAAACGCTCGCACCCGTTTGACGGAGCAGACGTTCGGTGACATCCCGGTCCCCGAAGGCCAGTTCGATCCCATGGATCCGGACAACATCTCTCCTGTGGTCGTCGCGCTGGCGGCGGACGAGGCGCAAGCGATCACCGGACAGTGCCTGTTCGTTTACGGCGGAGTGGTCAACGTGCTCAAGCCGTGGGACGTTGGGGAGGCGATCGTGTCCGAGGGCAAGTGGGACCCGGACGAGCTCGTGCAGAAGTTCAAGGAGACCTTCCCCAACGGCATAGCTCCGCAGGGGATGATGCCGATGATGGTCAAGGCCACGGGCGGACAGGGAGTGCAGCTTGGCTGAGTCCGAGATCACCTTCGATCTACCGGTAACGGAGGAGAAGGTCAAAGAGTTCGCTATCGCCGTCGGCGAGAACAACCCAGTCTTCTACGATCCGGACGCGGCCCGGGAGTCGGGGTTCCCGGGACCGGTAGCCCCGCCGACTTTCACGGTGACGCAGATCTTTCACGTCCCCAGAGAGGAGCGCGAGCAGCGCCTCGGGGCCAACCTCGACTATGCACGGGTGCTTCACGGCGAGCAGGAGTTCTCGATCAAGCGTCTGCCTCTTGCAGGCGAGGTCCTCAAGGGAACGATGCGCATCTCGAAGGACTTCGAAAAAGAAGGCAAGAGAGGCGGCTCGATGCGCTTTGTCACCTACGAATCCAAGTTCACCGATGCCGAGGGTGACGAGGTGCTCACCGCCTACTACACGTTGATCCAGACGGCGAAAGACCCGGGCAAATGAGCGAACGCCGGATCGACACGGGCAACGTATTCCCCTCGCGGCTCACTCGTGACGGGATCGATCCAGGTATGGAATTCGAGGAGACGGTGTTCGGTCCCATCTCGCGCGAGGACATCGTTCGCTACGCCGAGGCCTCGGGGGACGACAATCCGATCCACCAAGATGAGGAATACGCGCGCAAGAGCGGCGCCCCCACCGTCTTCGCTATGGGCATGTTGCCCGCCGGTTACCTCGCAACGGCCGTGTCGGGCTGGTTCGGAGGGCCGCAGAACATCAGGCGCTTCAAGGTTCGCTTCACGACGCGGGTATGGCCCGGCGACGAGATCGTCTGTCGCGCTCGCGTGGTCTCGATCGAGGACGGTCTCGTGAAGGTCGCGCTCGAGGCATCGAGGCGGGGTGCGGGGCCCGAAGAGCTCAATCTGCCGGAGGAACAGAACGCACTGCTCGGCGAAGCGGACATAGAGCTCCCGGAGTAGCGAGAAGCAGTCAGGATCCCGACTACATAAAACAGGAGGAAGGCGTGCCTCTCAACGCAGATCTGGTCGGTAAGGAATATGCGGGTGCGACGTATCAAGTGACGGCCGAGGCGATCGAGAAGTTCGCCCGTGCGACGAATGACGAGAACGAGCGTTATCTGTCGGGCGGTGACGTAGTTGCCCCGCCGGTGTTCCCCGTTGTCCCCGCGTTCAACTCATTCATGGAAGCGGGAATGGATCCGGAGCTCCAGGCGGACCTGCTTCGACTCGTGCACGGGGCGGAGGACCACATCATCCATCGCCCCATCAAGGCCGGAGACACACTCACCGTGTCGACGGTGCTCGAGTCGGTCGACCAGAAGGAAACCGGCGAGACCTTCACGGTGAAGGCGACCGAGACCAACCAGAACGGCGAGGTCGTCGCAGAGGTGCGCGGCACCATGTTCATCCGTGGGTCCGGAACGAAGAAACCCGGCGGCACGGCCCAGACGGCCGAGCCCGAACGCACGGTCGTCTATGAGGAGACGACCAAGGTGGATGACGACCAGACCCATCGCTATGCAGAGGCATCCGGCGATCACAATCCCATCCACCTCGATCCGAACACGGCTCAGATGGCCGGCTTGCCCGGGATCATCCTGCACGGCATGTGCACGATGGCGATAGCGACGAAGGCGGCCGTCAACGGCCTCGCCGGCGGCGACGCGACCCGCATCAAGAGGGTCGCGGTACGCCTGTCCAAGCCGGTGCTGCCGGGTCAGGAGCTCACCACGCGCCTATGGGAAGAGGAGTCGGGCGGTGGCAGGACGACATACGGTTTCGAGACCTACAACCCGGACGGAGCGGCGGTCATCAAGGCGGGGGTAGTCGAGATCGCCTAGGCGACCCAGCCGGGGACCTAGGCCCGAGCGGGGTCTCTAGAAAACGGTCGCTTAAGTCAGGACGTTCGTGCGGGTGATCACGAGTGCCACGGCCCCCGCGACGACTACCAGGAGACCGAGCAGCTGGAGGGCTAGGGGCGAAGTTGCCTTCGCCGCTCCACGCGAGCGATCGAATGCGAAGCCGAGGACGAGGCCCCCGATCAATCCTCCGAGATGGGCCATAACGTCGATTTGCGGCAGCACCAGCCCGATCACGAAGTTGATCCCGAGGAAGCCCATCATGCCCCGCAGATGTTGGGCGATGAATTGCGAGCTGCGACGGTTGTAGAGGTACACGATCAGCGCTCCGACGACGCCGAACACGGCGCCCGACGCCCCGACGCTCGCCTGGGCGTTACTGAATGCATAGGAAAAAGCAGATCCCGCTAGCGCCGACGCGATGTATATGGCGACGAAACGCACGCTGCCGAAGGCTTCCTCTGCGTTTTGGCCGTAGACGTACAAGACGAACATGTTCATTCCCAGGTGAAGGAAGCCTGCATGAACGAGAACGGGGCTGAAGAGCCGGTACCACTCGCCCTGCGCTATCAGCTGGGGGATAGAGGCGAGTCGGAACGTGTACTGGTTCCCGAGCATCTGCTGCGCGAGGAACGAGACGACGGTGATGGCGATGATCGCGACGATGGCCGGCGCGTTGGCGGTGGCCGCGGCGCGCACCTTCGGGGCCGAGCGCTTGGCCTCGGCCACGCACTCCGGGCAGTGCTGACCGACGGATGCCGGAATGGCGCAGCGGCCGCAGATCGGTCGCTCGCAGCGCGAGCAACGTAGCTTCGTGGGCGTCTTCGGATGCCCGTAGCAATAGGTCTCTTCGGTGTTTTCGATCTCCCCGGT
>JALZBR010000069.1 GCA_030863485.1 Actinomycetota bacterium | reverse complement strand
GTATGGCATAAGCGGACGCGACCGCCTGTTTGGCGGCAAGTCCCGCGATTGGATGTGGGGCAACGGGGGAGGCGACGTCATTCGGGGTGGAGACGGGGCGGATGTCTTGCGGGGACATGAGGGCGAGGACCGGCTCATGGGGGGCGCTGACGGGCTCGACGGCGACTTGGTCCAGTACGCCGACGCTAAGCAAGGAGTAGTGGTGGATCTGGGTCGGGGGCGCGCAAGGGGCGAGGGCAAAGACAAACTCGTGGGGATCGAGAACGCCTCGGGTACCTACGAGATAGACGTGATGATCGGCAATGGCAAGAAGAACTTCTTTTTCGGCCTTTTCGGGTCTGACTTGCTAAGGGGGGGAGGGGGAAGTGACTGCTTGAGCCCAGGTGGAGACGACAACCGCATCTTTGGCGGACCCGGTTTCGACTATTACGAGGGCGAGGGGTCAAATCTCGGTGCTCCCCATATGGGATGTTGGCCTACTTCATACGAGGGAGATTCGACCCGCCGCGGTCTTCGCATCGATCTTGCCGAGGGAACGGCTTCCAATAGGTTCGAGTCAACGACGTTGCAGGGCATCGAGGGAGTCTTCGGTACCTACGACATCGACGAGATCACAGGGAACGCCGAGTCGAACTTTCTCTATGGTGGGCCCTCAAGCGATGTGATCAAGGGCCTGGCGGGAAATGACGAGCTCGACGGCGGGACGGGCTACGACAATCTCGAGGGTGGCGAGGGTACGGACGGATGCCTCAACGGGGAAGTCCTGATGTCCTGCGAGTGACGTCCTAGCGGTTCACTCCGCAAGCGCACGAGCGGTCATGATCCGGCAGACATCGAAACGATGCGCCACCGACGCGGCATCCTGCTCCGGGCCGATGAAAGTTGCCGCCTCAGAAGTTCCTATTGGCCACATAGGCGTATGCAGATAGGAAGACGGAGGTCTAATACTCCTGTTGATGAAGTCTCCAATTCAGTGCCTCCTGTGTAACGAGACCTTCATCCACGACCGGGGCGAGATCACCGCCTACCTTTGCACTGACTGCAACAACTTCAAGGTCGTAGAACCAGGAAGCGACGCGGACGTAGAAAGCCTGTGCTTGTGCGGAGGAGTCCTGATGGATGACTCTCCACCCCGATGCCCGCGCTGCGGCGTTGCCGGCCTCTCCTCACCAGTTGACTGAGGTAAAGCTCGACAGGGACAAGCGTCTGACCTGCTGTGTTGCAATTATTGAAAATAAATGCAACACTGGACGCATGAATCTGGTCGGGTACGTCCGCGTAAGCACAGCAAATCAGGTCGAGGAAGGCTTCGGACTTGATGTGCAGCGGGAGCAGATCCTGGCCTGGACAACTCGATCGGGTCATCGACTGGTTGGCTGGTTCGTAGACGAGGGTGTGAGCGGCGCTAAGGAGGTTGACGAACGCACAGGCCTGGCGGCTGCCTTACAGACCCTGTGCGATGGATCAGCCCATGGGCTCGTTACCGCCAAGCTCGACCGCTTCGCCCGCTCGCTCACTGTGCAGGAGGCCGCGCTCGCGCTGGCGTGGCGGTGCGGGGGGCGAGTCTTCACGGCGGACACCGGTGAGGTCTTTAGGGATGATCCGGACGACCCAATGCGGACAGCGATGCGTCAGATGGTTGGCGTCTTCAGCGAATTGGAGCGTCGGATGATCTCAAAGCGGCTGCGCGACGGTCGACGGTATAAGCATGAGCAGGGCAGATACGCGTATGGCGCGCCGGCCTTTGGTGTTCGATCGGACCCTGACTCGCGAGAACTCGTTGATGACGAACGCGAGCAAGTGACAGTCGAGAGGATCAAAGAGTTGCACCAGGCCGGTCTGTCAATCCGGGAGATCGCATCGAAGCTCAACCAGGAGGGCCACCGTCCGAAGCGCGCCGACGCATGGAACCCCGGAACGCTCTCGAGGGTCATTCGTCGCCTTGAAGCGGAGGGCTAAAGACGGGCGATCCAAGGGCGGTATGTTGCTCGACAACTACGCGTCGTCAAACGTTCAGAGGTCGCTGTTCGAGATCCCGCCAGCCGAAGGACTAACAGACCCAGCCAAGATCAACCTCTTACAAAACCGACGTGCCCGACGAACACGTTCACGGGGTCCCGCGAAGACCTCCACGCTGTCCGCCCTCCTCGTAGGGGACGGTGGCATCGATCTGACGACGGGGATCGCCTGACTTAGGGCCAGGCTCCGCGACTGGGCACGTCTGCTGCATCTCCCAGGAGGCTCTCGGACAAAGTCCACGGTCCTCAGGCACCCAAACCGCGTAGCCCTCGATCCTGGAGGCTTCCTCGTTGAGTTGCTTGGGAAAATAGCAACGGCTAGCTCGGCGAAAGCGACACCAATCGAAGCTCTGCGCATGACCGGGCTTCCACTGCTGGTGTGGAGGGAGCTTCTTGTCCGAGCGTTCCAGCCACTTGTCAAACTCTCTGGTGAACCATCCAGGTCTTGCCATAGTCGCTCCTCACCGCTTAGATCACTTAGCAAACACCAGCGTATGAGCCTGGTTAATGGCAGTCCATACGCAAATGACGCACAGGCGACACCAATCCCGTTGCAATGTCCCCAACGGCCTCGTCGAACTCGACAGCAAGTTCTCCCAGTGCCAACTCTGCATCCCGACGCGAAGCGGTATCGGCGGAGACGGGGCGCCTAGCTTGCGTTTGGGGCTCGCCGGATCAGGTTCAGGCGCGCCCATTGCACAACCGTGATCGCTAGGTGGACCACGGCCTGGGCCTCCTCGAGTGTCGGAATACGACGTTCGTGAGACGACCCGTGGCGATCCGGGTTTGGCCACAGGAGCTCCAACATCGCAACAACGGGCTCGACCGAATGACTTCCCTCGAGACCAGGGAGCTCTAGTTGCCACAAAGCCGTCTTACGAAGTTCTCCCAACACGTGGCCTAGTTGCGGCTTGTGCTGTCTTGGCACGACGACCGGGGCGAGCGCGGCTTCCACGGCTTTGATCGCATGGTCCCATGCATCTGAAGCGTCTGCGTCTCGGGTGTACGCGCGCCCCCAGGCTTGTTTGAGCTCTTCGCTCGCAACATCGAGCGGATCGATCGTCAGATCGAACGCGTCCTCGGCGGTTGCCTCTACACGTCGCTGGAGAGATCGAGCATCAGGAGAGAGCGTCCAAACGGACGACCCTTGCTCAAGCAGATTCTTGAGGCTCTCAAGCTGCCCTGTCCCGAGGCGGCCTAGGTGGAGAACAGCGTCGATCACGTCCAAGTACAACGACTCGTCGTTTCGACACGCCGTCAACAGGCTGCTAAATAAGTCGTAGGGCGTATGTGTGCGACGGACCTGTATCCGCGTCATAGCCGCGACTTGCAACATCTTGCCTTCGAATGCCCGACCTGCTGAACGGAAACCGAAGACGCCTTCGAGCCAGTGTTCAACGGGCGCACGAAGATGCGACGGCACACCATCAAATGGGCCCTCGACCGGCCTACGGCCTTGACGTACGGACAACGGCTGCCAGTCCACTCGCACCCCTCTCGATTCTCTTCAAGTAGAACTTTCGCATTCCCTACCACTCACTCCTCGTCGGTCCCAGGGCGGCAAATGACACTCTCGTAGTTACAACTGGGTA
>JALZBR010000059.1 GCA_030863485.1 Actinomycetota bacterium | reverse complement strand
TTGCGGACGTAGTTGATGACCGCCGTCTTGAGGCCCGAATAGGAGACGTCGAAGCCGGTCTCACCGATCAGCGCGCGCGGAAATCTGATCGCATCCGGGTTGCCCAACAGCGCCAACCTGTCTATCTCGGGGCCGCCCGGATAACCGAGGCCCAAGAAACGGGCCACCTTGTCGAAAGCCTCGCCCGCGGCATCGTCGATCGTGGCTCCGAGCAGCTCGTAGTCCCCGTGATCGCGCGCGTGCACCAGCAGAGTGTGGCCGCCGGAGATCACGAGGGCGACGGCTGGGAAGCGGGCCTCGGGGTCGGCCAGGAGGTTCGAGTAGATGTGCGCCTCGAGGTGATTCACGGCGCCGAACGGAACCTCGAGCACGGCCGCTATCGACTTCGCCTCCGCCACCCCCACCAGGAGCGATCCCATCAGACCCGGCCCGAGGGTCGCGGCGACGGCGTCGAGATCCCAGAAGGTCAGGTCGGCCTGGACGAGGGCTTCCTGAATCGCCGGGCTCAAGGCCTCCACCTGTGCGCGCGCCGCGATCTCCGGGACGATGCCCCCGTACTCACCGTGCAGCTCCGTCTGGGATGCGATCACGTTCGAGAGGATGTCACGGCCGCCCCTGACGATCGCGGCCGAAGTCTCGTCGCAGGACGTCTCGATTCCCAGGACGAGGCTGTCTTCGTCCCACTCGGTCGCCGGCTGTTCCTCGACCGCCGTCTCGGGACCGGTAAGGATCTCGCTCAGGGCGCCGCGTCCCCCTTCAGCGGCCCCAGCTCCTCCCTGATGGCGGCAAGCCGCTCTCTTAGCTCGTTGGAGCGCGCGTTCTCGACGGCCATGACCAGCGCATCTTCGTTCGTCTCGACGTAATAGCCCCTGCGCGTGCCGATGAACGAGAAGCCGAACTTCTGGTACATCGACTGCGCGATCTTGTTGCTGACTCTGACCTCGAGTGAGATCACCTCAGCCCCGCGCGCAATGCCCTCGGTCATGAGCGCGAGAAGGAGGCGGCTCCCAATCCTGCGTCCGTGCCATTCCGGGTCCACGGCGATATTGGTGACGTGGGCCTCTCTGCCGCTGAACATCATCCCGGCGTAGCCGACGACTTCGCCTTCGTGGCGCGCGACGAGGTAGCTGCGCGTCGACCGCTGGGCGAGCTCGGACAAGAACAGCGATGCGCTCCACGGACGCGGGTAGACGCGGCTTTCGATCGACAGCACCTTGCGCAGGTGTCTGCGCCGCATGCGGGTCAGCTCGATGTCCGGCAGCGCCCCTTGCTCGGGCCTGCGCGCGACTGCCATCTCTACGACCTCCCTACGCCCGGCTCCCCTGGATACGTTCCCACTCGATGCGGCGCGCCGACCTCCTGAGGTAAAGCGGCTTGAGCTCGTAGAGCGAATCGAACTCTTCTCGAAACATCCGTGGAAGCGCGAGCTCGACAAGCGCGCGCGCGTCGGGGATGGCGTCGCTCATCGTGCCGATCTCCACCCCAGGGCGCAGGTCTTCGAACACCTCCCTGTACACAAGCCCTCCCGTCCCAACGATCAGCACATCCTCCCCTTGGGAGACGATCGCCGTTGCGAGCTGCTGTGGCGTCTCGACGCGAAAATCCGTCATGCGTTGAATGCCGCCGGGCGAGGAGCGGTAGAAAGCGTGGAAGACCTCCCCCCGGCGGGCGTCGAGGCACGCGCAGATGACTTTAGACGAGTAGCGGACCTCGTAGGCGACGAGATCGAGGCTCACGAGCCCGAGTATCGGCACCGCGAGGGCCTGGGCGAGCGCCTTTGCCGTCGCGACCCCCACCCGCATCCCGCTGTAGAGACCGGGGCCCAGGCTGACCGCGACCCCGCCGAGGTTGCGGAAACCCAGTCCCGCCTTGTCGAGGCAGAAGAGCATGGCGGGCAACAGGAACTCGTTGTGGCTGGCGCCTCTCGAGACGAGGGCGCTCGCAACGAGCCCCTGCTCCGAGCCGATCGCAACGCTCGGCTGAGGAGTGGACGTCTCGATCCCCAGGATGAGCATCACGTGCCCCCATCCGTCTCTCGTCGCGCTCCCCTATGCTCGCGCGCTTCCCGGTGCGCCACGTACTCGAACCTGCTGCCCGGGGAACTCGTCGCGGAGGCCGCGTCGAGCAGCGTCTCTGCCGAGACACGTGCCGCTTGTACCTTCCGTGCCCAGTCGCCCCCGTGAGGCTTGAACAGGACGCGCCGGTCTTCTTCGGCCCGAGGATCCTCGGAGCGGAAGATATCGATCTGGAGGCGCGTCCCCGGCAGCAGGGGCGCAAGCGCCTCGCCCCACTCGATCACGATGACCGCCGCCGGGTCCAACAGCTCCTCGAACCCCAGGTCGAGCACCTCTTGAAACGAGTCGAGGCGATAGACGTCGAGGTGAAGCACCGGATATCGCCCTTCGTATTCGTGAATCAGCGTGAACGTGGGGCTCGTCACGGCTTGCTTCACGCCGAGGGCCGCCGCAAGCCCTTGCACGAAGGTCGTCTTGCCGGCTCCGAGGTCCCCGCTCAGGCTCACGACGTCGCCGGGGACGAGGGTTGGGGCCAGCGCCGCCCCCAAGATGCGGGTCTCGTCAGCCGATCTGCTGGTGACCGCGAGGGCTTGCTGCATCCACCTGCCTCAGAAGAGGCCGAGCTGTGTCGCTTCGGCCTGCGGGACGAGCTCGGGCGGGCGCTCGACGGCCTCGCGTTGCCTCTCGGCTGCCTCCAGCTCGCTCCTCACGACCGCGAGATCCTGGCGAATCGCGTCGATCGGGCTGGCCCCGGCAGCCCCTCCGTAGCGCAGCGCCGCCGCCGGGTGAAACGTCGGGATCACCGTCGCGCCCCTTCTCAGGTACTTCCTCCCGCGCGCGCGGCTGATGCCTATCGGTTGGTCCAGGATGTACCTCGTCGCGAAGTTGCCGAGGGTGACGATCACCTTGGGCTTCATGTGTGCGAGCTGAGCCTCCAGATACGGCTTGCAGGCCTCGATCTCGTCCGGCAGCGGGTCGCGATTGCCGGGGGGCCTGCACTTGATCACGTTTACTATCGCCGCCTTCGTCCGGTCGAGGCCTATCTCGGCCAGGAGCGTGTCCAGCAGCTGGCCCGCCGGCCCGACGAACGGCCGGCCCTGCTGGTCCTCGTGGAAGCCCGGCGCCTCTCCGATGAATAGGAGGTCGGAGTCGAGGTTTCCGTCGGCCCAGACCACCTGCGTCCGCCCCTGAGAGAGGCGGCACTTGGTGCAGCTCAGAGCCTCTGCTCGGACCGCGGCGATGTCCACGCCGGGGCCGTAGGGCTCGTCGGGAAAAGGCATGAAGCGACAGTATGCGGGCGCGCTCGCAGGGTCAACCATAATCCCGGGGCAAGAGCCGGGCCGGGTCTTCAGACGTAGGCCGGGCGCGGGAGCAAAGGCGCCGCCGAGACCGAGGCTCCGGACGGCGGCCTCCCCTTAGACGACGATCTGCCCATCCTCCAGCAAGACGTCGCCGTCGACGGTGACGCGGCCCCCTTTGCGCAGATCGCACACCATGTCCCAGTGCACGGCCGACTGATTGACGCCGCCGCTTTCCGGATAAGAGGCGCCGACGGCGAGATGCACGGTGCCTCCGATTTTCTCGTCCAGCAGGATCTCGCCCGTGAACGCAGACACCCCGAAATTCGTTCCTATTCCGATCTCTCCCAGGACGCGCGCTCCTGGATCCGCGTCCAGCGTCTTGATCAAGAAGTCCTCGTTCCGCCGTGCGGACGCCTCGACGACGCGCCCTCCATCGAAGGCGAGCCGGATGCCCTCCACCACCTGGCCTCCAAAGATCGCCGGATAGGTGAAGCTCACGACCCCGCGCGTCCTGTCTTCGATCGGTCCGGTGAAGATCTCTCCATCCGGAAAGTTGTAGTGACCGTCCGCGGGGATGAACGTCCGCCCTCCCACCTCGACGATCAGATCGGTTCCTTCGCCCTCGAGGTGTACTTCGTTACGTCCTTGGAGCCACTCGATCATGCGCGCGTGCTTTGCGGCGATCGCCTTCCACTCGCCAATTGGATCGTCGCCGTCGACGAGACAGGCGCCGTAATAGAAGTCTTCGTATTCGGCAAGGCTCATCTCGGCCTCCATGGCATGAGCCTCGGTCGGAAAGAGGGTCACGTTCCAGCGCACCTCGCCCGCGGCCGCCCGCTGCAGGAAGCGCTCCGTGAGGGGTTTGCGCGCCTGCGACGCGACCACCTGACGGCGAGGATCGATCTTCGAGAGCTGGCGCGTGTTGGTGTCGGCGATGATCGAGAAGGAGACGTCGACGTTGTCCGTCAACCACCTCTCGGTCTCCCAGATGAACTGCAGCTGGTGTTCCTCCGCGAAGCGATAGAAGTAGGCCTCCCCCTGAGGAATCGCAGCCCGGATCATCGGGTGCGCGCCGCGGCGCAGGCACCTTTCGTACAGCGCGAGGATCAACGGCTCGGCGAGATACGAGCCTCGTATCGTGACGAGATCTCCCTTCTGGACGTCCGTCGAGTAGGCGACGAGAACGTCGGCGACGCTCTCGACTCGGCCGTCCTTCATCGCCTCGCCGACTCTTCCTCGTGCGCCTCAGTGGCCTTCACCTCTTCACCCGCCCTGCCGGCCTCCGCCTCCGCCTCGGGCTTGTCGGCGCCGGCCCTCTCCGCTCTCCGCCCCGTCTGCGCGGCCGCTTCGGTCCCGGCCCTCTCTGCGCGCGCCTCCGGTTCGGGTTTCGCCTCCAGGATCTCGTCCAGGAAGTTCGTCACCAGCTCGTTGAACTCGTCGTGCCGCTGCAACGGCGTCATGTGGCCACACTTGGGAAAGAGACGCAATTCCGCGTCGGGCAGTTGCTCGGCGATGTACTCGGACGCTTCGGGCAGGGTAATGCGATCGGTTCCGCCCCCGATCACCAGAGTGGGAACGTTGATATCGCCCAGGACGTCTCTCACGTTGAACTCGCGGTACGACTTGATCAGCTCGAAGATGACGTCCGAGTCGGTCTCCGCCAGCATGTCGTAGGTGAAGTCGATTTGTTTGGCCGACGCCTTCGGGCCAAACCCGAGAAACGCCACGAACCAGAAGGCCACTCCCGACGGCGCCACGATCTTGCGCAGGCGGTCGATCCGTTGGTGAAACGAACCCAGGGCGTCGAAAGGACGCCTCGTGATGCGCTCGACACGAGCAAGCAATGCGCCTCCCGCCAGCGTCTCCACCACGGGACGGTAGGTGGTGTTAACGAGCACCAAGCCTGCGATCGGCGACCCCACGAGATCGGGACGGATGTGGCACAGCTCCATGGCGATCATGCCGCCGATGGAATGGCCGACTAGAACGACCTGCTCGAGCTCACGGTCCTCGATGACCGCGAGAAGATCCTCGGCGAGCGTGTGTATCGAGAACTCGGCGTCGCCAACGGGCTTGGAGAGGCCATGTCCGCGTAGGTCGTAAAAGATCAGCCGGTGGTCTCCTAACCCGGGCAGCTGGTAGTGCCACATGTCGCTCCTGAGCGCAGACCCGTGAATGAAGACCGCGCCCCGAGGGTCTTCCGGCCCCGTCTCCTCGATGAAGATCCTCGTTCCGTCGTCGAGGTGGAGCCACCTCGAGCGCTCGGCGCGTCTCTCTCGGAACTCCTCGTACGACTCCGGGTCGCTGCGGCGCTTGCGCACAACCGCCAGCCGCTCCGCCGCGAGCCCGGCCGCGAGCCCCATTCCCGCAGCGGACAGCGCCCGCAGCCGCTTCGTCCTCACCCGGCTTCTTCCTCGAGATAGA
>JALZBR010000157.1 GCA_030863485.1 Actinomycetota bacterium | reverse complement strand
CCCCACGGCCATCCCGGGCTGGAGCACCTCCCGGTAGCGATAGATCCTCATCTACGCGGGCGACCGTGAGATCGAAGAGACGGCGCCGAGATGCGCCGTGGACACTCAGTAGCCGGGCTTCGTCGTGAAGGTCTGCTAATCGTCGAGTAGTCCCATCCCGCGCGCCCACGAGGTCTCGTACTCGGTGATGACCACGGCCTCGGCTTCGGGGGAGAAGACGAGCGGGTTCTCGGTCTCGACCATGACGGCGGCTTCGTCCGTGCGCGTCTTGCTCTTCGATGCCTCGATCGCGGCCGGCTGGGGACCGTGATGGACGCCCTGTGGATGCAGCGTCATGTAACCGCGGTCGATGCCGGCCCTGCTGAAATAGTCACCCGAGTGATAGAAGAGCACCTCGTCTGCGTCGATGTTCGCGTGATAGAAGGGCACCTTCAAAACGGCCGGGTCCTCTTCGAGGGGACGAGGCACGAACGAGCAGATCACGAAACCCTCGTTGGCGAATGTCGCGTGGGCCGACGGAGGCATGTGATAGCTCGGCGAATAGACCGGCCGGTGATCGAGGATGTTGAGCCTGACCGGGCACAGGTCTCCCTGCCAGCCGACCACGTCCAGCGGATGCCATTGGAAGAACAGTGAGGTGAAGGTCCCGTCGCGCTTGACCCGGACCTCGAACTCCCCTTCCTCGTCATGTGGATCGGGCTCCGGCACTTCCAACACCCCCGGGTCGAACATGGCATGGCGACCCATGAGCCCGCGGTCCGGGATGCGGAACTCGCCGCTGCCCTCGATGATGAAGAAGAAGTTGTCGTCGGTCTCTGGAACGACTCTGTGCGTCGTCCCTTTCGGAACGATGACGTAGTCGCCTTCCGAGAACGCGAGGGGGCCGTAGTCCGTTTCTATCGTGCCACTCCCCCGGTGAACGAAGTAGCAGACGTCCCCGTCGGAATCACGTAAGAAGTAGGGGGCCGGCGCGGATCGACGACTGACGAACAGCCTGACGTCTTCGTTGCCGGCAATCAGCTGCCACGATCCGTCCTCGTCGGCCTGATCCTCTGGCTTCACCTCGTTGAGGTTCAGGGCGCGCGGACGCAAGGGCCCCTCTATCCGTGTCCAGGCGGTGGGCGGATGCGTGCGGTACAGATGCGAGGCGCGCCCGAAGAACGTCTCACGGCCGTGCTCTTCCTCGTAGGTGCCTTCCGGCACGTTCACGTGTGCCTGACGGGTGACCTTTCCCTTCGAGAAGACGGCCTCCACTAGAGGTTCCCCCTCGCTGCCTGCTCCCGCTCGATGGCCTCGAAGAGCGCCTTGAAGTTGCCCGCTCCGAAACCGCGCGAGCCATGACGCTCGATGACCTCGTAGAAGACCGTCGGGCGGTCCTGTACCGGCTTGCTGAAGATCTGAAGGAGGTAGCCCTCCTCGTCTTTGTCCACCAACACCCCGTTGCGCTGCAGTGACTCGATCTGATCAGCGATCTCCGGAACGCGCTGTTTCGCGTCCTCGTAATACGTGTCGGGTACCCGGAGGAAGTCGATGCCCGCGGCGCGCATGTTCTCGACCGTGGAAACGATGTCCTCGGTCGACATTGCTATGTGTTGGACGCCCGGCGACCCGTAGTACTCGAGGTATTCCTCGATCTGCGACTTCCTCTTACCCTCCGCCGGCTCGTTGATCGGAAGCTTGATCTTGCCGTCGCCGTCCCACACGACCTTGGACATGAGGGCCGAATACTCCGTCGAGATCTCGTCGTCCGAGAAATGCCGCAGCTCGGTAAAGCCCATGATGCGCTCGTAGAAGGAAACCCATTCATCCATCTTCCCGAGCTCCACGTTGCCGACGACATGGTCGATGAACCGGATGCCGAAGCCGTTCGTGTGGGCGGCGCCGAGCGTCTGGAATCCGGGGAAGAAGACACCCGAGTAGTCCTGCCGGCTCACGAGCGAGTGAATGGTCTCGCCATACGTGGCGATTGCCGCCTTGACGATCTTGCCGTGCTCGTCCTCGAATACCTCCGGCTCGGCCACGCTCCTCGCGCCTCGCTCGAGTGCAACCGCGTAGGCCTCTTCTGCGTCGGGGACGCGCAGGGCGACGTCGTGGACTCCGTCGCCGTGCGCCTTGACGTGCTCCGCGATCGGCGAGTCGGCCTTCAACGCGCCCGTGAAGACCAGGTTGACGTCACCTTGCCGGACGACCCACGAAGTCCGATCACGCGACCCGGTCTCGAGGCCCATATAGGCCACCGGCGTGAAACCAAGGGCCCTGTAGTAATGAGCCGATTGCTTCGCGTTGCCTACGAAGAATTGCAGATAGTCGATGCCGAGGATCGGAAACGAATCGTGCGGGTCGGTCACGGGTCGCACCTCCTTGTGAGACTTCGATGACGTCTTGTGACTCCGGCGCCCACACACGAGGATATCCGTTCCCGGTCGGAGGCCTCTGAGGTCGGGCGCAACCTTTTCCGGCGACCTAGTGTCTTAGGTTGACGTGAGGCGGACAAGGGATCGTGAAGAGGAGTTCAAGGCCTTCTATTTTGCCGAGGCCGGGAAACTGAAGCGTCTCGCCCTCCTGATGACGGGGGACAGGGACCGGGCCGAGGACCTGACCCACGACGCGCTCCTTCGCACCTACAAGGCGTGGAACCGGATCAAGAACGAAGACCCCGGTCCCTACGTCCGGACGGCCCTCCTCAACGGGTGCCGGAACCATCTCCGTAAACGTGCGACCGAACGGCGCAACGCGCCGGAGCCCGTCCTGGACGCTCCGGATGCGAGTCCTTCGGTCATCGAAGCACTGCGGGTGGCAGCGGCGCTGGAGGCCTTGTCCCCGGTCCGCCGGGCGGTCGTGCTGCTCAGGTTCTACGAGGACCTCCCGGAGGCCCAGATCGCGCAGATGCTCGACCGGCCCCTCAACACGATCAAGTCGGATCTGAGACGGGCTCTCGATCAGCTACGTCCGATCCTCGGAGATCAGATCAGGGAGAAAGCATGAACCCAGAAGAGCGCGTGAGACAGATGCTGGCCGCGGCCCGAGGTGAGGAAGAGGTCACGGCGGCCGAGTGGGACGCCTTCGCGGGCTCGGCGAGGCGTTCGGTCAGGGTCCAGCGGATAGTCACCGCCGGCATCGGACTGGTTCTCGTAGCAGCGGTCGCTCTCGGAGCAACGACGGCGCTCGACGACAAAGAGAACCAGGGGCTGGTGACGCCCATCGGAACCACCGAGCCCGACGATGCAAGAGGCTGCAACGACATCGACGCCCCCTGGCGCCCCGACGCGTGCAACTACGACCCGAACGCGCCCACACCCACCCCGCCGTCGTCCCCAGACGGTCGGAATGTCGGCTCACTTGACCAAGGGGAGGCAGAGATCTGGCTGGTCGACGATCAGACGAAGACGATCTGGTGGGGCTCCCGCAACGTGCCGTTCTCCGGAGACCCTGTTGCCAGCGTGATACAAGCGCTACTGGAGGGCCCGACGGGCCCCGATGTCGAGGTGGGGGCCACCTCCCACATCCCGGAGGGGACGGAGCTGCTGGACACCGAGATCATCGGTGAGGTCGCACACATCGACTTGAGCGAAGAGTTCGCCCAGGGCGCGGGAAACCCGACGAGCATGCGTCTTCGGGAAGCTCAGGTCGTCTTCACGGCCACGCAGACCGAGGGTGTCGACGAGGTCAGGTTGTTCGTCGAGCACGAGGCGTATCTCGGGAACACCAAGCCCCTCGGGCGGGACGACTTCGAAGACGTTGCCCCTCCGATCGTGGTCGAGACACCAAAGATCGGGCAGCAAGTCACGAGCCCGTTCATCGTATCGGGAACGGCGAACGTCTTCGAGGGGACGGTGTCTTTCGATCTCGACGTCCACGGACCACGGGGCGCCAGCATCACCTCTTTCACGACGGCCACGTGCGGGAGCGGTTGCAGAGGGGACTTCACAGAGAAGGTGAAGTTCGATGATCTGGATATCGACGAGTCGGTCGAGGCCACGCTCACTGTCTACGAGGAATCGGCCGAGGACGGGTCCCGCCTGAACCAGATCATGATCCCGCTGATCCTGCAGCCCCCGGAGTGACCTCCTTCTTCGTTGGAGAGAATCTCGCGACCCACGCGAGTTCGGCTCCAAAGAACGGTGGCCGGCCGGCGAGCTCGGGAGCGGGCTTAGTGGCCCTTGAAGTGCGGGCGGCGCTTCGCGAGGAAGGCCTGGACGCCCTCCAGGTGGTCTGCGGTCCCGCCTGCCTCGGTCTGGGCGGAGACCTCTTCGTCTAGCTGATCGTCTAGAGACCGGTCGGGGGCGCCGTGGACGAGTCGCTTCGTGAGCACGTAAGCCCTTGTCGGTCCGGCGGCGAGATCAGAGGCAAAGGCGCGCCAGCTCGATTCGAACTCGTCGGCAGGCACGAGCTTCGTGAACAAGCCGAGACGCAGGGCCTCGTCTCCGTTCACCGGAGAACCCGTCGCGGCCAACTCCCATGCTCGAGCCGTTCCCACCATGTTCGCCAAAAACCACACGGCCCCCGAGTCGGGCACGAGTCCGACTTTGATGAAAGCGAGCACGAGCTTGGCGTGCTCGGAGGCGATCCTGAAGTCACAGGCGAGAGCCAGGCTCGCCCCTGCCCCCGCCGCTACTCCGTTCACCGCGGCAACGACGGGCTTGGGCGCGCCCTGCACGGCGCGGATAAGCGGGTTGTAGCGATCGACGAGTGTCCGGCCTAGGGCCGGGACGTCTCCAGCCTCGTACCCGGCTGCCAGCGCGCCGAGGTCCTCGCCGGACGAGAAGGCGCGGCCCGCGCCGGTGATGACTATGCAACGGACGGACTCGTCGGACGACGCTTTCCGGACCGCTTCGACCGCCTCAGTGCCCAGCTCGTCGTCGAACGCGTTTAGCACCTCGGGACGATTGAGCGTGAGGACCGCGACGCCATCGCCGACCTCGTAGTCGAGAACCATCACACCACCCTATTCCGCGTGTGGGGCGAATCACCATTGGGCACAAGAGCTACCGCTTCAGACTCGGCGGCGTGCGGACTTATTCGGAGCGCTGCGGGGTCGAAGGCTCGGAGAAGAACTCGGGGGCCTCCAACACGTGCTTGCTGCGCAACTGCTCCTCGGGGATCGGAACGGGGTACTGAGACGAGAAGCAGGCGGTACAGAACGAGTCCGCCGGGATCTCGGTGGCGGAGAGAGTGCGGGCAAGCGAGAGATAAGCGAGTGAGTCGGCCCCCACGTGCGCCCTGATCTCCTCGACCGTCATCTGGGCACCGATCAGGTTGTCCTGGTCCGGCATGTCAATGCCGTAGAAACAAGGCCACTTGATGGGCGGAGACGACACTCGCAGGTGCACTTCGCGAGCGCCGGCTTCTCGCAGCATCGCGACGATCTGCTTGGTTGTGGTACCTCGCACGATCGAGTCGTCGATGACGATGAGACGCTTGCCGGCGATCACCTCGCGCAGGGGATTGAGCTTCATGCGAACGCCTTGCTGGCGCATCGATTGCGTCGGTTGGATGAAGGTCCGCCCCACATACCGGTTCTTCACGAAACCCTCGCCGTAGGGAACGCCAGACTCGGCCGCGAACCCCTGGGCGGCGGGGACCCCACTGTCGGGCACCGGCATGACGAGCTCTGCCGCAACGGGTGATTCCTGCGCAAGCTGCTGGCCCATCCGGTACCTCGTGGCGTAGACGTTCTGGCCCATCAGTGTGGAGTCCGGGCGGGCGAAGTAGATGTGCTCGAAGACGCAGGCAGCGGGGGTGGCCGCCGCTATCTTGTGGCTCTCGAGACCCTCGGGACCGATCGTGACGAGCTCGCCGGGCTCGACGTCGCGGATGAACCGGGCGCCGAGGAGGTCCAGAGCGCACGTCTCTGAAGCAAGGATCCATCCGTCATCGCCGAGCCGGCCGATGCAAAGAGGACGAAAGCCTTGAGGATCGCGAGCCCCGTAGACGCGCGCCTCGTCCATGACGGTGAAGGAGTAGGCGCCACTCAGCTTCGGCAGGACCTCGAGCATCGCGGCCCTCACGTCACCCCCACTCGCGCGGGCGATGTGAGCGGCAACGAGATCGGTATCGGAGGACGACGGTAGTCGTGCACCTTGCGGAGTGGGGTCGCCGCCGGCCTCGGCCAGGGTTCTCTTGAGCTCGACGGAGTTGACCAGGTTGCCGTTGTGGGCGAGAGCCACCTGTCCCTTCGAGGAGCTCTTGTACGAGGGCTGCGCGTTCTCCCACGAGGTCGACCCGGTCGTCGAGTAACGGCAGTGACCGATGGAAAGATCACCGCGCAGGCTCTTGAGGACCGTCTCGTCGAACACCTGCGAGACCAGTCCGAGCTCCTTGTAGACCACTATCGTCCGACGATCGGAGATCGCGATGCCGGCGGACTCCTGCCCGCGGTGCTGCAACGCGTAAAGGGCGTAGTAGGTCAGCCGCGCGACATCTTCACCGGGTGCATAGATCCCGACGACACCGCACTTGTCCCGTGCTTCCTCGCCCATCAACCCACCTTATTCGAGAGAAGATCCGGTAACGCGCGTCCGTAGACGCGGTCGGCCTCGTCTAGATCAACACTGAACGAACCGAAACCCAAGCTTCCTCCCCCGGTCCGCCCGATGATCCGCGCAAGCACTCCACCGTCTCGAGCCCGCTGCACGAGCTCGTCGGCCTGGGATGCAGCGCAAGAGAGCAACACTCGAGAGGGAGACTCCGAGAACAGCGCCACGTGATCGAGCTCGTCGTCGAGCGAGAACCCGATCCCGTTTGCGAGCGCAGCCTCTGCCAGCGCGACAGCGAGGCCTCCCTCCGAAAGATCGTGCGCCGAAACGAACGTCGCCGCCTCTGCCACCAAGAAGCGTTGAAGGGCCACCTCGGCCTCCATGTCGAGTCTGGGGGGGCGTCCGGCAACCGTGCCGTGAACGACCTTGGCGAACTCGGAGCCGCCGAAATCGTCTGCGCGCGTCTCACCAAGCAAGACGATCGCGTCACCGGGGGAACGAAAACCGAGACCCACGGCGTCCGAGGCCGACGCGAGCGAGCCGAGCATGCCGATGACCGGCGTGGGATAGATCGCCCGTCCCTCGGTCTCGTTGTAGAAGGAGACGTTGCCGCCCGTCACAGGCGTTCTGAGCGCGTCGCAGGCGTCGCCGATCCCACGCACTGCCTCCGCGAACTGCCACATCACCTCCGGTTTCTCGGGGTTGCCGAAGTTGAGACAGTTGGTCACCGCGAGCGGGCGCGCTCCGGTGCAGGCGACGTTGCGCGCCGACTCGGCGACCGCCAAGCGGGCTCCCTCGTAAGGGTCGAGCTGGCAGAACCGTCCCGGTCCGTCCACGCTCAATGCGACCGCTACCTCTCTGTCGGGCAGCCGGACGACCGCGGCGTCCCCACCTGGGCCGATCACGGTCCCGAGGAAGATCATGTGGTCGTACTGCTCCCAGACCCACCTCTTGGACGCAACGACCGGCGAGCCGAGGACGGAGAGAAAGCTCTTCCGCAGGTCGTCCGGCGGCTGGCCCCCCGGGTCCGCCCGTTGTAAGTCGTCGAGCCACGCGGGGCGCTGGAGGGGACGCTGATAGACGGGGCCCTCCTCTGCCAGCGCGAGCACGGGAACGTCGGCAACCATCTCCCCGTCGGCAACTACCTCGAGCCGCTGCGACTTCGTCACTTCCCCGAGGACCACGGCCTCGAGGCCCCAACGACTACAGACCTCGAGCACCTCGTCGACCCGGTCGGGCTCGACGACGGCCATCATGCGTTCCTGTGACTCGGAGATCATGATCTCGAACGGTTCCATCCCGTTCTCGCGCACGTGCACGGCGGACGCATCGATGCGAAGGCCCGTCCCGGCCTTTGCAGGCATCTCGGCAGTCGGACATGAGATCCCACCGGCTCCGAGATCCTGGAACCCTACGACCAGGCCGCGCCTGATCAACTCGAGTGATGCTTCGATGAGGAGTTTCTCCGAGAAGGGGTCACCCACCTGGACCGACGGACGCTTCTCGAGCGAGCCCTCGTCGAACTCCGCCGATGCAAGCACGCTTGCCCCGCCTATGCCGTCGCGTCCCGTGCGGGAGCCGAACAACACGACGGAGTTCCCATCTCCCTGCGCGGTCCCGCTCATCAACTTGTCCTCGATCACGCCGAGACAGGCAGCGTTCACGAGCGGGTTCGCCGCGTAGCACTCCTCGAACACCGTCTCGCCGCCGACCGTGGGCACGCCTATCGAGTTCCCATACGACGAGATGCCGTGCACGACGCCGTCGACGAGGTAGGAGGTGCGAGGGTCGTCGGGGGGGCCGAAGCGCAAAGAGTCGAGGAGCGCGATCGGTCGTGCCCCCATAGAGAGGATGTCGCGAACGATCCCACCGACTCCGGTGGCCGCCCCATTGAAGGGCTCGACGAAGGAAGGGTGGTTATGGGACTCGATCTTCCACGCAACCGCGACCCCGGGGGCGACCTCGATGATGCCGGCCCCCTCGCCGGGACCGACGAGGATGTGCGGGCCTTCGTTGGGGAGATCCTTCAGATGCACGCGGCTCGACTTGTACGAGCAGTGTTCGCTCCACATGACCGAGAACATCGCCAGCTCGACGAAGGTCGGCGTCCGGCCGAGACGTGCCTTGATGGCCTCGAGCTCATCATCCGTGAGGCCCAGCTCGCGGTGGATGCCGGGCTCGAGCTCTACGGGAGTGATCGAGGACGAATCCGGCGTCACCCGGCGACCCCCAACGCCTCGCTTCGCGCCCGAACGTGGTCGAGCATCGAGCCCAGGATGATTGCCCCGTCCTCCGAGCCCAGCAGGGATTCGCATGCACGTTCGGGGTGGGGCATCATGCCGAGCACGTTCCCGGTCTCGTTCGTGATCCCGGCTACATCGTCGAGTGACCCGTTCGGATTGTCTGCATAACGGAAGACGATCTGATAGCGCTGCTTCATCGCATCGAGCTCCGATTCATCACAGTACCAGTTGCCTTCGAAGTGATTGATCGGGATGCGCAGGGTCCGTCCGGCCTCGGCTCGGGAAGAGAACGGTGTGCTCGGGTTCTCGACGACCAGGTCGGTCCACTTGCAGAGGAACTTCAGGCCCTGGTTCTTCCGCAGCGCGCCCGGTAGCAAGCCGGCCTCACAAAGGATCTGGAACCCGTTGCAGATACCGATGACGAGGCCCCCCGACTCGGCATGGGCTCGCACGCTTTCCATGATCGGCGAGAACCGTGCGAGAGCCCCCGTTCTGAGGTAGTCGCCGTGAGCGAAGCCGCCCGGGAGCACGACGACGTCGAGGTCGCCCAGGTGGGACTCCTCGTGCCAGATCGTGCGCGCGTCGGCTCCGAGGGAACGGAAGGCGCGCACCGCATCTTGATCGCAATTCGACCCGGGGAACACGACTACGCCTACGCGGACCTCACTCACCGACTTCCACCTCGTACGCCTCGATGACCGGGTTGGCAAGCAACCGCTCACACATCTCGCGAACGCTCGATCGAGCTTCCTCGGGGTTCTCAGCCTCTACTTCGAGCTCGATCAGCTTGCCGACCCGCACGTTCTTGACGCCCTCGTAGCCCAGGGCCGGCAGGGCGCGTTCGATCGTATGGCCTTGGGGGTCTGCGATCCCGGCCCTGAGAGTGATGTTCACCCTTGCCGAATAGGTCACTTGTTCACCGCCTGGACGAGGTCTATGAGGACTCCTACGAGTGCGGTCACGCCCGCTACGGCAACGAAGCCCAGCAGCGCGCCGGGAACGAGAGACAGCGTTGCCACAACCACCATGATTATCGCTCGCGAGGGAGCCAGGCCCCCGGCAACCTCGACCCCTTTGACGAAAAGGAACAGCGACCAGCCACCGAAGCTCACTCCAATGACGGCCGAGGCCACGGCCCACCCCGTGATCATAGAGTCCCCGTCCAGCCCCGCGTAGGCCTCGCGCCCCGCAATGAGCAGATCGAGCACGAGGATGAGGGCGAACGCAAGGGCCGCCGGGAAGCTGGCCACCCCCCATACGGTTCGCAGATCCCTAGAGGAGCAGGTCTTTCCCAGCCGTGCCGTCAGGGGGGCGGCAGCCGCCCCGAACAAGGCGTGTCCGATGGCGCCGCCGGCTGCGGCGGCCAGCAAGAGAAGAAACAGTCCCCCCCACCAGGGCTCGTAGTCACGAGGCACCTCGTTCAACCCGGTGAGAGAGGCCAGCTTCAAGAACATCATCACGAGGTACGAGCCCCCCAGGCCCGAGAGCAACACCGGCAGAACCGACCCGGCCCGACCTCCCTCGCCGCTGCGACTCAACTTCAGCACGCGGCCAAATCCCTTGCGCGGGGAACCAAGGACCGATCGAACTGCTCGCCCCCAGTGGGCGGATGGAGCAGGGTTCTGGCGCGAGGACCTGGATCGCGTTGCCGGGCTCACGCGAGAGCTCAGCCCCGCACCTCCTTCAACCACGACTCGAAGGGACGACCGCTGACTCGCTCGTAGGCCTCGATGTAACGACCGCGCGACGCATTGACCACGTCTTGCGGCAGATCGGGAGGCGGGGGGGAGTGATCCCAGCCGGAGGCGTCGAGCCAGTCCCGCACGTACTGCTTGTCGAAAGAGGGCTGCGAGCCGCCCGGGGCGTACTGATCGGCCGGCCAGAAGCGGCTGGAATCCGGTGTGAGGACCTCATCGATGATGATGACATCGCCCTCGTAGATGCCGAACTCGAACTTGGTATCGGCAATGATGATCCCCCGCTCCAGGGCGATGCCGGACGCCTTCTCGTAGATCTGCAAGGCGTAGTCGCGCGCCTTCGCGTACACCTCGGCCCCCGCGACCTCCGCCGCCTGCGCCTCGGTGATGTTCTCGTCGTGGCCCGTCACCGCCTTCGTAGCCGGTGTGAGGATGGGTTCGGGCAGCTTGTCGGATTCGACGAGACCCTCGGGAAGGCGGTGCCCGCAGACGGCTCCCGACGCCTTGTACTCCTTCCAGCCGGAGCCGGAGAGATAACCGCGGACCACGAACTCGATGGCGATCGGCTCGGCTCGCTTGCAGAGCATGGCGCGACCGGGGAGGTCCTCTATGCCGACGTCGGGGAGGTCCTCGGCCGCAACGGAGATCAGGTGGCTCGGACACACCGACTCGGTCACCTCGAACCAGTAATGCGTCAGGCCGGTGAGCACCTTGCCCTTGTCGGGGATGTCCTGGGGGAGCACCACGTCGTACGCACTGATGCGGTCGGATGCCACCAGCAGGAGGCGATCGTCGCCGACCTGGAACAATTCGCGGACTTTTCCGGATCCCACATGTCTCGCCTCTGCCACTACAAACCCTCCAAGCGGTCGAAGATGGTCTCGGTGTTCTCAAGGTAACGCGCGGGGCTGAAGCACGCGTCGATTTGGTCCGGATCGAGATGCTCGGTCACCTCGGGATCGGATTTCAGCAGCTCGATAAGGGGTCTCTCCTGGTCCCAGGCGGCCATGGCGTTTCGCTGCACCAGGGCGTAGGCCTGCTCTCGCTGGAGGGAGGTCTGGCTCAGAAGAGTCGACATCACGCTTTGCGAATGGACGAGCCCGTAGGACTCGTCGAGGTTGCGCAACATCCTCTCCGGGAACACGACCAGGCCGTCGATCACCCACCTCATCTTCTCGAGCATGTAGTCCAGCAGGATGCAGGCGTCCCCCAGCGTGATCCGCTCGACCGACGAATGCGAGATGTCGCGCTCGTGCCAGAGCGCGATGTTCTCGAAACCCGTCTGAGCGTAGGCGCGCAGGAGGCGCGCCAACCCGCTTATGCGTTCGCAGACGATCGGGTTGCGTTTGTGGGGCATCGCCGAGGAGCCCTTCTGACCTTTGGCAAAGGGCTCCTGAGCCTCCCGGACCTCAGTGCGCTGGAGATGGCGGATCTCCTGTGCAAAGCGCTCCAGGGAGGCTCCCGTGACGGCGATCGCGGCAAGCAGCTCGGCATGGCGATCGCGGGGGACGACTTGCGTTGCAGCGTCCTCTCGGCGGAGCCCAAGCCGGTCGCAGACGTACTCCTCTACCTCGACCGGCAGCTGAGAGTACGTCCCTACGGCACCCGACAACTTGCCGACCGCCACCTGGTCGCGTGCGGTGCGCAAGCGATCTCGGTCACGGGCGAGCTCGAAAGCCCACCCTGCGAGCTTCAGGCCGAACGTCGTCGGCTCGGCATGGACCCCGTGGGTGCGTCCCGCCATGAGAGTGGCGCGATGCTCCAGCGCGCGTCGCTTGACCGTCTCTGTCAGCCTCCCGACCCCCTCGACGAGGAGATCCCCCGCGTCTCTCAACGCAACGGCTGTCGCGGTGTCGAGGACGTCGGATGAGGTGAGGCCGTAATGGATGTGCCGCCCGGCCTCCCCGACGTTCTCGCGCACGTTTTCGACAAAGGCAACGACGTCATGGTGACGCACCGCTTCGATCTCCGCTATGCGAGCGACATCGAAGGCGGCGTTCGCCTTGATCTCGGAAAGATCCTCGACGGGCACCTCTTCGAGACGCACGCGAGCCTCCACCGCGAGGATCTCGATATCGAGCCACCGGGAGAATTTCGCGCGCTCTGAGAAGATGGCGGACATCTCCTCACGGCTGTATCTGGGGATCACCCGCGCATCCTAATCCGGCTCGGATGGCGCCCCGAAGGCCCGGGGGGCGGGGCGAGACCGCGGCCTGAGGCGTCTCGCGGCTCAGAGCTTGAGGCCCTCCGCGAGCTCCTGCTTGTAGTCGCGCAACTTCTGTTGGAGCCCGGCGTCGCCGGTGGCAATGATCTGAACCGCCAGGACGGCCGCGTTCTTTGCTCCACCGATGGCCACGGTGGCAACTGGGACGCCCGGTGGCATCTGGACGCAGGAATAAAGAGCGTCGGCCCCCGACAGACCGTCGTTGTAGAGCGGGACGCCGATGACGGGTAGTGGGGTGTGTGCGGCAACGACGCCGGGGAGATGAGCGGCCAGACCGGCTCCGGCGATGATGACCTTGAGTCCGCGCTCCTGCGCCGAGCTCGCGTACTCGCTCACGCGCGCCGGTTTTCTGTGGGCAGACATCGTCTCGATCTCGTAGGCGACGCCAAAACGGTCGAGAACGCCCCCCGCCTTCTCCATCGTGGGCATGTCGGAATCGCTACCCATCACTATGCCGACGTCAGCGCTCATTGAGAACCTCCTGTGGTCGTTGCTTCCTGCGCGCGCAGCGCAATGTCGGAACGCATGTGCTTTCCTTCGAAATCGATGAGGTCCGCCGCTCGGTACGCGAGCGACCGGGCCGACGCAAAAGTATCTCCCAGAGCGTTCACCGCGAGCACCCGTCCGCCGGACGTGACGAGCCTGCCGTCTGACTCCGTCGTTCCGGCATGGAAGACGTCGACGCCCTCCTGCGCGCCGGCGGCATCGATGCCCGTGATCTCGAGTCCTTTCGTGTACGACCCCGGATAGCCCTTGGACGCGAGAACCACCGTGACGGACACCTCCTGCGACCACCGGGCATCCATCCCCCGCAGCTCGCCGCGCGCGCATGCGCTGCAGATCGCGGCAAAGTCAGACCTCAACCTCGGCAGCAACGCCTGCGTCTCGGGATCGCCGAAACGTGCGTTGAACTCCAGAACGCGGGGCCCATCGGCGGTCAGTACGAATCCCCCGTAGAGAGCTCCAACGAACGGCTCGTCCGCGTGCTCGCGGAGCGCCTTCACGACGGGCTCCATGACATCGCTCGTGATCTGCTCGGCAACGTCTGGGGGACAGGCGGGCACGGGACTGTAGGAACCCATCCCTCCCGTGTTCGGCCCGGCATCTCCGTCGAAGACGCGCTTGTAATCCTGCGCGGCCTCACACGGCACCACCGCGTCCCCGTCCGAGAACGCGATGAGAGACACCTCTTGGCCCTCGAGGAACTCTTCGATGACGATCGTTGCGCCCGCCTCGCCAAAGAGCTTCCTCGAGAGGCGATCCTCGATCGCCTGCACGGCCTCGGAGCGATCCTCGGTAACGACGACGCCCTTTCCGGCCGCCAGACCGTTCGCCTTGATCACGTAGGGGGGGCCGAGGGCATCCATGAAAGCAACGGCCTCTTTTGCATCCGAGTAGAGGCCCCAGCGAGGCACCGCTATGCCGGCCCGCGCCATTACCTCCTTGGCGTAAGACTTCGAGGCCTCGATCTGGGCGGGACGCGCGTTCGGCCCGAAGACGTCGAAGCCGGCGTCTCGGAGAGCGTCTCCCACGCCCGCAGTCAGGGGGGCCTCGGGCCCGACAACCACCAGATCGGGCCGGATCCGCCCGGCCGCCCGCACGACTTCCTGGGGATCCTCGGGGTCGATCGGGGTGGTCTCGGCCAGTCGGGCGATGCCGGGATTGCCCGGCGCACCCACGAGAGACGTGACCGACGGCGAGCGTACGAGGGCGGCGGCCAGGGCGCTCTCGCGGCCCCCAGAGCCCAGCAGCAGCACCTTCATCGACTCAGCGCCTCGATCCCGCCGGAACCAGAGGGCCGACACCCTCGGGAAAGCGGACCATCTGGTCTCGACCGGCTCCGACCGAGGCCCACTTGACCGGCGTCTGGGCGAGCTCCTCGAGGCGGGCGAGGTACGCCATGGCCGCCGCCGGCAAGTCGGAGGGATCCGTGGCATTGGATATGTCCTCCGACCAGCCCTCGAGCGTTTCGTAGATCGGCCTGCATTTGTTGAACACCGTCTGATGAGGCGGGAATGTGTCGTAGCGGCGTCCCTCGAATTCGTACGCGACGCACACCTTGATGGCGGAGAACTCCGACAACACGTCCAGCTTCGTGACCACGAGCTCGGTGAGCGTATTCAGCCTGGCGGCGTAACGAGCCGCGACCGCATCGAACCATCCACAACGACGCTTGCGCCCGGTCGTGGTTCCGTACTCGCGCCCGGCCTCCACGAGGACCTCCGCGTCGGCCGGATCCGCTTCTGAAGGAAAAGGGCCCGATCCGACGCGGGTGCAGTAAGCCTTCGATATCCCGATCACGCGCTCAATGTCACGCGGGCCAACACCCGCACCGACGCACGCCCCGCCAGCAATCGGATTGGACGACGTCACAAACGGATAGGTGCCGTGATCGAGATCGAGCATCGTCGCCTGGGCTCCTTCGAACATGACCGTGCGGTCGTCGTCCAAGGCTTTGTGCAACAGATCGGACGTGTCCGCGATGCGGGGGCCGAGGCGCTCCCCGTACTTCAGGTACTCCTCTTCGATGCTTGCCTGCTCGAGAGGCAGACGCCCATAGACGCGCGCAAGCATCAGGTTCTTCTCCTTCAGGGCGACCGTTAGCTTCTCCTTGAAGATGGACGGGTCGAGCAAGTCCTGCACGCGCAATCCGATACGAGCGGCCTTGTCGGCGTAGGCGGGCCCGATCCCTCGCTTCGTGGTCCCGAGTCTGTTCTTACCGAGCCGGCGTTCGGTGACCTTGTCGAGCTCGAGGTGGTACGGCATGACGAGGTGCGCGTTGCCCGACACCACCAGTCGTGCGGTGTCTACCCCTCGGGACTCGAGGGCATCCATCTCCTCGAGCAGCACCTGCGGGTTCACGACGACGCCCGGCCCGATGACCGGTGTGCAGTGGGGATAGAGGATCCCGGTGGGAACGAGATGGAGCGCGTAGCGTTCGCCGCCCACGACGATCGTGTGCCCGGCGTTGTTGCCCCCCTGGTAGCGAACGACGAAGTCGGTAGAGCTCGCGAGGAGGTCGGTGACCTTTCCTTTGCCCTCGTCGCCCCACTGGATCCCGACGAGCGCTATGCCCGGCACTTCAAATGTCCCGTCAGCGCTCGATCCGGAATCTGATCCGAACGTGGGTCAGGTACTCGGTGATGGCCCCGTCGGCCACGGTGCACGACGTGTCGAGCACCTCCATCGCAGTGATCCCCCGGATGGTCTTCGACGCCTCTTTCAGAGCCTGCTCGGCCGCGTCCCGCCATGACTCCGCGGAGACCCCGACCAGATCGATGGTCTTGATGACGGCCACGCTTAAACCTCTCTCGTCCCGGGCGAATGGCTCTCGATTGTACTGAGGTAAGCATTCTGGCTCCGAAGCCTTATGACCTCTATAGTGCGGAGTTGAAAGACTTCCGCTCACACGATCGTCCGACGAAGGCGACGGCGGGAGGAGCAAAGGGGGGTTTATTACCTTGGACCTGAACAGGCTCTCCAAAGGGGAACGACTGGCAGGCATCGCCGCTCTCGTTCTCTTCATCTCCTCTTTCATACCCCTGTGGGCGAGCCGCGGGTACGAGTTCGACGAAGAGGTCTTCCCAGGGCTGGAAGAGAAGGCGAACCTGACCGCCTGGAGCGGCTATGGGTTCACCATGACGATCGCCATGCTGCTGGCTTTGGTGATCGCTGCCCTGGTCATCGCACGAGCCGCGGGTGTCCTGGACCGTGCGAACCTCCCGGTGCCCCTGGGGCTGGTCTACGCCGGTGCCGGTGCCTTGATCCTCTTGATCATGCTCTTCTCACTGCTGACGGGCCCGGAGGGCATCAACGAGGTCGAGGGCGTCGGTGCGACGTACGTTAACGAGCGAGGGATCCTTCTATTTCTCGGGATCCTCCTGGCAGCAGCGACGGCCCTCGGGGGGTTCATGCACATGCGAGACGAGGGTTCGACGCCGCCACAGCTGGGCAATGTGGGCCGGGGAACCTCGGGTCCTACTCCGCCCGCTACCTAGAGATCCGTGGCCGCCGCTTCGGCGGCGGTACCACGAGCACATCTATGAGGGGAACTCACAGGGATGCCTGAGATAGACAGCGAACTCTTCAAACTCCTGTCGCTGGTCCTGCTGGCGCTGGCGGTTCTGTTGCTGCTGGCTCTGCTGAGCAGCCTCTCTAGCATCCGCAAGGTCCTCAAGCAGCAGCTGGCCGAGACCCAGGACCTGAGGACCTCGCTTGCATCGGGAAGCGCCGCCGCGCCTGTCGCAGGCGAGTCCGCTACCCCTCAGGAGCCGACGCCGGCACCGGTCCCGGAGCCCGCGGCCGCAACATCGCGACCCGGGCCCGAACCGGAACCAGAGCCCGCCCCCCTCCTGGGTGGAGCTGCGGCCTCCGGGGGATCTCCGAGCGCCGAGCTGTCCTCTCTGGCGTCCGAGGGACCGACCGGCGCCGGGGCCGCGACGGCTCCCTGGGATCAGGACGACGAAGACGTCCCACCGCGCGAGCCGGCGGGGGCGGGGCCCGAAGATCCCTTTGCCACGCCCGCTCAGCCGGCCGCCGCGGCCGACGACCCCTTCGCAAGGGCGGCCGACGACCCCGTTGCGGCTCGGGAGAGCGAGGCGGATGACCCCTTCGGGTCGAGCACCCAAGCCGATGACCCCTTCGCGGCGACGGACATGGACGATCCCTTCGGCTCCGGGACCGCGGAGGATGCCCGCGCGAGCCAGACCTCGTCGGGAGACGAGAACCCGTTTATGACCGAGACCGAGGAGCCCGCTTCCCAGAGCACGATCGACGAGCCGGAGGAGCAGCCCTTCGAGAGGAACGGGCGCTGGTTCTTCCGAAGGGACGACGAGCTCCTCGTCTACGAAGAGGGGACCGGCGAGTGGGTACCCGCAGATCCGGCCGACCTCGCCCCGGCCCCCGCACCCCCTCCGGTGGCGGATTTCTCCTCTTCAAGCGAGGAGGCCTCGAGCGCGGGCGACTTGGGGACCGGCGCCGCAGCCGGGGACACGGCCCGCTTCGACACGGTGGACGACGAGCCCCGGCCTACGGGTGGGGGCGGCTTCTGGAAGTGTCCGTCGTGCGGAGCCGTGAATGGTTCGTCGGCATCGACCTGCAGGATGTGCTTCTCCTCCAGGCCCTAACGTGGGGCGTCCGCGGCCAGACGCTCGAGCAATGGGCGTGTTCCGGGGACCACTGGATCTCGCCCCACGGCGGTGATCACCAGCAGCAACACCCAGATGGCCGCGCCGGTGAAGAAAGCGATCTGGGTGGCTCCGGGCGTGATCTCGGAGCAGGCGTAGAGAGAAGCGGGCCACAGCAGCCCGAACAACGCCGACTGGAGCCCGTGGAAACGCCCCCGAGAGCTACGGCTTTTGAAATACGCGACCAGACCCGAGAGCGGTGGGAAGAGATACGCGAGCGCTGCCATGACCTCAGCTTAGAGGGGTAAGGATGACCTCATGACTAACAAACTGGCGGAAGAAGCAAGCCCGTACCTGCTGCAGCACAAGGACAATCCCGTGGACTGGTATCCCTGGGGCGAAGAAGCGTTCGAGAGGGCACAGCGCGAGGGCAAGCCCGTGCTTCTCTCGATTGGCTACGCGGCCTGCCACTGGTGTCACGTCATGGAGAGGGAGTCGTTCGAAGACGAAGCAACTGCGGCCGTGATGAACGACAACTTCATCTCGATCAAGGTGGACCGCGAAGAGCGCCCGGACATCGATTCGATCTACATGGACGCGGTCCAGGCCATGACGGGACACGGGGGCTGGCCGATGACGATGTTTTTGACCCCGGAGAAGACCCCGTTCTACGGCGGCACCTATTACCCGCCCCAGGACCGACACGGGATCCCGTCCTTCACCACCGTGCTCACGGCCGTGGCCGAAGCGTGGCGCGACCGAAGAAACGAGGTGGAGGAGCAGGGGCGTCGCCTCGTGGAGCACGTGAACGTCGGGTCGAAACTGAGACCATCTCAGGACCCGCTGTCCGATGAGCTCCTCGACAAGGCGTTCCAAGAGCTACGCGTCCGATTCGATCCGACCCACGGCGGCTTTGGCGGAGCCCCGAAGTTCCCGCAACCAATGACTGTGGACTTCTTGCTCCACCTTGCGCATCGTGGGAACGCCGAAGCGGGGCAGATCGCGACCAAGACACTCGACGCGATGGCAGCCGGCGGCATGTTCGACCAGCTCGGTGGGGGTTTCGCCCGCTATTCCGTGGACCGACAGTGGATCGTCCCTCACTTCGAAAAGATGCTCTACGACAACGGGCAGCTCCTGCGTTCCTACGCGCGCTCGTGGGTCGCAGCCGGTTCGCCCCGTCACCGCGAGGTCGCCGACACGACGGCGCAGTGGATGCTCGACGAAATGAGCGACCCGGCCGGTGGGTTCTGGTCGTCGCTCGACGCCGATTCCGAGGGCGAGGAGGGCAAGTTCTACGTCTGGTCGATCGACGAGGTGCGCGAGGTGCTCGGCTCCGATGCCGAAGCCGCGATCAAGCACTGGGGATTCACGGACTCCGGCAACTTCGAAGGTCACAACATCCCCGTCCTCGCCGATCCCGACATCGATCCCGAGACGATCGATAGAGCCCGGAGCGCCCTGCTGGCACGACGCTCGGAGCGGGTTCGCCCCGGCACCGACAGCAAGGTGCTCACAGGCTGGAGCGCTCTCGCGGCATCCGCTCTCGCGGAGGCAGGCTTCGCTCTCAACCGTCGGGATTGGATCGAGGCCGCGATCCGGGCGATGGACTTCACCTTTGACAGGATGCGCGTGGACGGGCGCCTCATGCGCTCCTACCGGCTGGATGAGAGGGGAGAGACGATAAGGCACCTCGGTGTCGCCGAGGATTACGCCTTTGTCCTGGAGGCGTCGCTGTCACTGTTCGAGGCGACTCACGAGGCACGCTGGCTAAGAGAGGCCCGCTGGGCTGCCGACGAAGCCATCCGTCTCTTCCTGGACGAAGACCTCGGGGGGTTCTTCACCACCGGGAGCGACGCCGAGGAGCTCGTCGTCCGTCCCAAAGACCTCTTCGACAACGCCGTGCCGTCGGCGAATTCGGTGCTGGCCCTCGAGCTGCAACGACTTGCGCTGATCACCGGCGAAGCCGGCTACGAGGAGAACGCGGTCAAAGCCCTGCGGGTGATCCGAGACGTCATGGCCCAGTCACCGCAAGGATTCGGACACGCGCTGCGGGCCGTCGATTTCTACCTGAGCAGCCCGCCGGAGATCGTGATCATCGGTGATCCCGCCGATCCGGCCACAGATGGGCTGTTGTCGGCGCTTCGCGAGGTGCATCTCCCCAACAGGGTCGTGATCGTTGCAGGAGATCCTTCGCCGAAAGACGTCGAAGCCATCCCGCTCCTGCGAGATCGCAAGCGGATAGATGGCAAGCCCACTGCGTACGTGTGTCGTCGCGGCACTTGCAAGCTGCCGGTTACCTCGGTTGACGATCTGCGCGCGCAGCTTCGTCATGGCTCGTGACGTGCGCGTCAGCAGATCGCTGACCATCCCCGCCGACGAGATCCGGCTTCGCTTCTCTCCCTCTGGGGGGCCGGGAGGGCAGCATGCGAACAAGGTGGCGACGCGCGTGGATCTGACGTGGAACATCGATCACTCACGCGTCCTCGGACCCCGTCAGCGACAGAGGCTGAGGGCAAAGCTCCGCAACCGCATCGATTCCTCGGGAAACCTCCGGCTCTCCAGCGACGCGGAACGCTCGCAACTCCGCAACAGAGAGGCCGCGCTTCACCGGCTCGAAACGACGGTGCGTCACGCCCTACGAAGGGAACCGCAGCGCGTCGCCACCAAGCCGACGAGGTCGTCACAGGAAAAGCGCCTCCGTGCAAAGAAGCGCCGCTCCGACATCAAAAAGCTCCGTAGGGGCGGCCCCGACGACTAGGGCTCTGGTTCATCAGAGCGAGATCGGCACCTCGTCGAAAGGACCCTTGCGTCCGAACTCGAGATGGGCGCTCCCAGCAGCGCGGAGGGTGGCGTCGTGTGCCCATCCTCCGGCCGCCTTGCGGAAGACATGGATGACGAGATCCGAGATCTCGGAGTTCGCGCAGTAGCGCTTCGATCCGTCAGGGTCCTCGTAGGTCACCTGGAACATGTGCGCGGGGGAGGCGCTCGCTATCCCGTGGATCTTCCACCGATCGGTCCTGGCGTTGAAAGACCAGACCGGGAGGTCGTAGTCGCTGCGCGCGAGCATTGCCCATCTCAACTCGTTGAACGCGATGTCCTCACCGCCATGACGAAGGAAGACAAAAGTCGATCTAGGAGCGGGGACCGGCCCAAGCGCCGCCTGCGCGGCGAGCCCCTCGAATATCGCTTCGCCTTCGTCCCATTCCGAGCAATGGGCCCACGTCCAGCTCAACGAATGACGAGCTCCCCAGCGGTGGGATTGGCTGCCCCGAGCGCGATCGAAGACCAGCTCCCGACCATCGATCGCCACCACCCCCGAAAAGGGCACCGCCAGGTTGGGCGAGCAAACGGTCGAAACCCGCTTCTCGATCCGTCCCCGGAGCTGCGCCGGCAGGTGCTGGAAGCAGTGGGCCGCGGGTTCGAAGTCCAGAGACCATCTCAGGGCTCTCCCGTCTTTCTCCAGCGATCCGTCGAGGTGGTTCTCCGAAAGCCAGGCGTCACCGATGCGAACGAGCGCTCCGTCGTCCCGGCCGTTCGACGCTCCCAGTCGCGAGATGTCGTAGCGGTCCTTGGCAGCGAAATCCAACCTTCGTTCGGGATCGAACACGAAGCCCCACAACTCGCAATAAGGCTCTCTCGCCTCCGAGGTGGGGGCCGTGATCGTGTAACGAAGCCAGACCCCGAGTCCGGTCTCGGGGTGGTTGAGCGTCGTGTACCAAACCTCCATGAACGATCGCGATCGCCGGTCCCACATCATCCGGTTCTCCGTGCCCTCGTTCGTGAAGACGCCCACCGACAGAGCCTAGTTCGCCGCGAGCTGGAGCAGCCGTTCGGCGACGTGATCCCAAGACCAGACGTCACGTGCGAAAGCAGACGCGGCCGCTTCGAGTTGCCGGCGGGCCTCGACGTCGAGGGAAACAACCCGATCGATGGCCGCCGCAATCCCCTCGATCGGTGCATCTGGATCGAACGTCAGAAGGCCCGGCCGGCCCAGCTCGTGCTCGAGCATCGCTCCCACTTCTCCAATCCCCGAGTGCCGGGGGACGATCGGCAACACGCCGCTCGCCGCGGCCTCGGCCGCGACCATTCCGAAAGCCTCCGGGACCACCGAGGGCACCACGAGGGCGTCGAACGTCGGCAAGACCCGGGCCAGGGGGCCATGATCCAGACGCCCCGGCCACTCGACATCCACGTGCGCGGACTGTCGGAGTCGCTCGCCCGTCACGTCATCCCGTCCGACCCATCTAGAGAGCTCGGAGAGCGGAGACCCATCCCCCCGCTCGGCAAGCTCCCGTACGCCCTCTCGGTCGCCTGCCATCAGGCCGTCTCGCAGCTGCCTCAACTCGTTTTCGAAACCTCCGTAGCCAATGACGACGGCTCTCAGAGGATCCACTTCTACCTCTCCTAGTGCGGCGAGGAAGTGGTGGACGCCCTTGGCCGCGATGAACTTGCCTACATATCCGACCACCGGGATCTCATTGTTCTTCTCCGTCGGTCGGAAGATCTCGGCATCGCATCCGGGGTTGACGACTGCTGCCCGCTCCTCCCACCCGGAGACCACGGACGCCGCCTCCGCGATCATGTAGTTGCTCCCCCCGGCGACGACTTTGGCTCCGCACAGGCCCTCGCGGGCGTAGGCCACGTAACGGTCCTGCTTTTTGACCGCGTATTCGAGAGCGCTGCCGTGGAGCTTGGCAAGGTAGTCGGTGCCGGTCGCGCGGCAGGCCTGCAGCGCGATATAGGGCCCCATCACCTCGTGACCCGTAACGATCGCGTCCGGTCGATGCTCTTCGATCGCCACGACCAAAGCGCGCACGTTCGCCCTCGTGTAGTCCTCTAGTTCCTTCTCGGTGAGATCGACGTACGTCTTCGCGGTGAACCCCGGGTAGTCGTCGAAGACGTAAACCGGGAGGACCCGCCCTATGTGTGGACGGGCAAGTCGACAGGTGCCGGCCGCGGCGGCGGCTCCCGTCTCTCGCAACTCGTAAGAAGAATTATCCGGAGCGAAGTCGCCCACGGCATCGAGGAAGTCAACCTCATCCACTGCTGTTTCCTGACACATGAGAAGGACGTCATGGCCGCGGCCGCGCCAGACCCGGGCGAGGTTGGCGGTGTAGAGGTTGGAGCCGGAACCCGTTAGCAGGTACCCATGCCAAAGAAGGATCCTCATGGGGGGCCGGGCGCTATCGGCGACGAGGGCATTGAAGGCAGTGTGACGCACCGGTGAGGATCGACCCCGGCAGCCCGCCTAGACTCGCTCGATGCTGATCGATCGCGCCCTGCGCAACACATTTAGGAGCTTCGCGACGCTCTTCTTGCTCGCAGCGCTTGTGACCGTCACGTCGCACCTCGTATACGGATTCATCTTCCGAGACGTCCTCGAGATCACAGAGCTGCACCCGTTCGTTCTCGGCCTGAATCCCGGACGCCGCGTGAACGACGTGAGCCTGGGCGATCTACAGCGATCCGAGACGGCGCGATGGATAGTGCTGGCGATCCAGCTGGCACTTCTCCCACTGCTCGTCGCTGCCGCCCGGCGCATCATTGCCGTCGAGGCCCGCGGAGGGGTCGCGACGGTGCCGGACGCCCTCGGTCACCTGCGCGATCGAGAGGCCCGGATGAGCTTTCGCTGGAAGGGCGCCCAGATAGCGACGTTCGTTGCAGGGCTCGCTCTCGCCGCCGCCGTTTGGTACCTGGCGCGCAGCGCCGGGCTCCTTGCGGCCGAACCACTGCCCGACCGGTTCAACTTCGTGGCTCTCGAGCTCGTCAGGGGCCTGGCGCTGGCCCTTGCGGCCCCCTTCCTGCTGGGGGCCCTGGTCACCGCCGCCCTGGAAGGGGGCCGGGAATCCCTACGTAGTTCTGCGTAGATCGCGCTCAAGGGGTATCCGATAAACCCTTAGATGTGGAATTATCTTCCAATACATCCACATCCCCGGGAGCGGCAATGGACAAGAACAGCGCAGCATCGGCTTCGGCTCTGAGCGTGTCCGCCGAGGCCTTCAGGACGGTCGCCGACGATCACAAGGCCGACGTCCGAAGGATCCGCGAGCGGAACCGCCGCAAGCGTATCCGCTACTTCAGCTACGTCGCGGTCCTCTTCGGCCTCTACTTCGGAAAGCGCTACATGGACGGCCAGGCGGCGATAGACATCCCGACGCTCGGCCCCGACGCGGCCCTGTGGCTGTTCCCGCTGATGATCCTGTTCGTCATCACCGCGGCGCTGATCCTCCCGCTTCTCATCAACGGCCGCTCGCCGCACCTCCGCTACAGTCCCGAGGAGATCGGCCTCGGATTCAGCGACGTGAAGGGTCTCGACATCGTCCTCGAGGAAGTAACGCGGACCCTGCAGATCTTCCTTACCTATCGCTCGTTCAAGGAGGAGCTCGGCGGTAACCCGCGCCGCGGCATCCTCTTCGAGGGCCACCCCGGCACCGGCAAGACGCACATGGCGAAGGCAATGGCCGCCGAGGCCGGAGTGCCGTTCTTCTTCGTATCGGCCCCCGCCTTCACGAACATGTTCCAGGGTGCGTCCGCGCGTCGAATCAGAAGTTTCTTCAAAGCGCTCAAGAAAGCAGCCGCCAAGGAGGGCGGCGCGATCGGTTTCATCGAAGAGATCGACGCCGTAGGAAAAGCCCGTGGCGGGATGCAGAACGCGTTCTCGACATACGAGTCCCACGGCATGACCGTGAACCAGATGACGGGCTCCGGTGACGCGAGCTCGATGGTGAACGAGCTCTTGATCCAGCTCCAGTCGTTCGACGCCCAGCCTCTGGGACACCGGATCAAGAACTGGCTCATCGGCAGTCTCAACTCGTTCCTTCCGGCCCGCCGTCAGTTGAAGAAGGTTTCGCCTCCTTACAACAACGTCTTGATCATCGGCGCCACGAACCGAGCAGACGCTCTCGATCCTGCTCTCTTGCGTCCCGGGAGATTCGACCGCACTCTCTACTTCGACATCCCATCGAAGGCGGGGCGGCGCGAGCTCCTGGACTACTTCCTCCAGAGGCGCGCGCATGCGGCGGACATGGATCGCGAGGATCTCCGCGAGGAGCTGTCGGCCATGACGCTCGGCCACACCCCGGCCATGCTGGAGCACATCCTCGACGAGGCTCTTGTCTGGGCCATCCGGGAGGGCCGTCGCGAGTTGACCTGGCGTGACGTCCAGAGAGCCCGACTCTCCGAGGAGATCGGACTCGCGCAGCCGGTCGCCTATACCGACCGGGAGCGTGTGCTGATCGCGACGCACGAGGCCGGGCACGCTGTTGCCGCCTACCTCTGCGCCAAAGAGCGCAAGCTCGAGGTCTTGTCGATCATCAAGAGACGCCAAGCACTCGGCCTGCTCGCGCACTCCGATGCGGAGGAGCGCTTCACTCGCACGCAGTCCGAGCTCGAGGGGACATTGAAGATCGCTCTCGCAGGGATGGCGGCCGAGAAGATCTTCTTCGGTGAGTCGGGAACGGGGCCGGCGTCCGACCTAACCGCAGCAACCGAGCTCGCCGCGCAGATGGTCGGCTCGTTCGGCATGGGCTCGTCGCTGATCTCATATGAGGCCGCGAGCAACGGCCAGGCGGGCCCGAACATCGTTGCGAAGATCCTCACGAACGAGGATGCCAAGCGAGAGGTCGAAGAGCTCATGCGGCGCCACCAGGATCAGGTCGCGTATCTGCTCGAGCGAAATCGCGACCTCGTCGAGGCATTGCGCGACGCTCTGCTCGAACAAGAGGAGTTGCTCGGCGACGACATCGCCGCGGTGATCGAAGCAGCCCTCGGTCGCCGGGAGCTCCCGACCGCGGGAGTCACCAACCCGACGCCCTCGGTCGCCTAGTCACTGGGCGTCGAGCCCTGAACAAGCTTGCGTCAAATGCCGGCGAAGAGGTCCTTCTCGGGTAGGTCCGTCTCGACGTTCGAGGCGACGAGCGTGAAGTCCTCCCACGGATAGATCCTCCGCTGGAGCTCGTCCGGGATCGCGAACCAGAAGCTATCGGGGTCTATCTGGGTCGCGTGAGCCAACAGCGCCTTCGAGCGGAGCTCGATGAACTCCGCGCAATCCACCTGACTCGTTACCTCGGGTTCGACGAACCCGATCTCGTCCCAGTTCTCGAGCCAGCCGGCGTAAGGGCTCTCGACCCCCTCCGAGACCGCCGCCTCGTGCAGCAATTGGAATCGCTTCCGCGTGAAGGTTGCGTGGTGGTAGAGCTTGCTCGGCTGCCATGGCTCGCCCAGGTCGGGATAGGCATCGGGGTCGCCTGCTTTCTCGAAGGCCTCGCGTCCCCACTTGTGCACCATCACGTGGTCGGGATGCTCGTAGCCGCGGGACTCGTCGTAACCGACGACGATCTGGGGACGCTCTCGGCGGATTATCTCCACGAGACGGCCCACCGCCTCCTCGGGATCGGCGTTGCAAAAGGCGTCGGGGTGCTTGTTCGACTCGGTGTTGGGCATCCCCGAGTCTCGATAGCCGAGCTCGTAGACCTTTTCGACGCCGAGCAGATCGCATGCGGTCTCGAGCTCGGCTTGCCGCACCTCGGCGATCCGTTCGACGATCCCGGGCTGATCCATGCGCGGGTTCAGGATCTCGCCTTCCTCGCCCCCGGTAGCGCACACGAGGATCACGCGGATGCCCTCCGATGCGTAGCGCGCCATGGTCCCGGCCCCCTTCGACGACTCGTCGTCGGGGTGGGCATGGATAAAAAGTGCGCAACGTCGCAACTCATTCACGCCTGTAGGCTACCCCGCTATGCAGCGTCAGGAAGGACTCGACTTCTTCGACAAAGCTCGCATTTGGGCCGGTGTCATCGTGCTGCTCGCGGGTCTTGCAGCCGTGGTTGGATCGGTCGTCGACTGGGTCACGGTCACCCCACCGCCGGACCCGCCTCCGGGCGTCGACTTCGAAGAAGAGACCTTCGCGGCCGACGAGAGCAGTGATCCCTTCAACGGTCTCGAGGCAAAAGACGGATGGGTGACGCTGGCTGCGGGTGGGGTCGAGATGATCGCCGGTCTGTTGTTGATCATGAGACGACGGGGCGGTTGGCTCGGTGTGCTGGCAACGGTCCCCATGGGGGCTATTGCGATATCCATCTACCAGCAGCTGGGCTCGCCGACGTCGGAGCTGATGGAGAGGACACAGACCGTAGGAGATGCCGATCCGGGCCTCGGGCTTACGCTCATTGCCGGAGCCGCGATGGCCGGATTGATCGCGTCGGTCATAGGGCTGGCGGCCACGCCCAAGAATCAGAGCGTGGTCACCTGAGCACCTCTTTACATGCGATCGACGTCGTATCCGGCCTCTTTGAGCTTCTGGACGAGCTCCTCGATGTGGTCGCCGCCGCGCGTCTCGACCTGTAGCGCGACGTCCACCCTCTGCAAATCGGTGCTGTTGACCCCCTCGCGGTGATGTTCCACGCCGATGACGTTCGCCCGGGCCTCTGCGAGCAAGCCGAGAAGGTGATGGAGGGCGCCGGGCTCGTCCTTGATTCGCGTGTGGAAAGCAAAGTAACGACCGGACGACCCCAGTCCAAACCTGAGCACGCTCAGCAATAGCAAGGTGTCGATGTTGCCACCCGACAAGACGACGACGACTGGAGGTTTGAAGGTGTGCGCGTCCGAGAGGAGAGCAGCCACCCCCGCGGCCCCGGAGGCCTCGACTATCAACTTCATCCGTTCGGTGACGAACACCAGGGCCTCTGCGATCGCTTCATCTCTGACGCAGACGACCTCGTCGACGTACTCCTGGACATGGGCGAAGGTCAGGTCGCCCGGTTCGTTCGCCGCGATGCCATCTGCGATCGTGGACATGTCGTGGAGAGCGACCGGCTGTCCCTGTTCGAGCGAAGGAGGGTAAGCCGCTGCACCTGCCGCCTGCACCCCGATGACGCGCGCCGACGGTCGCAGCGACTTGATCGCCGCGGCCACGCCCGAGATGAGCCCTCCACCGCCGAGGGGGACGATGACGGTGCCGATGTCGTCCAGTTGCTCGGCGATCTCACAACCAATGGTCCCCTGTCCGGCGATGACGTGCGGGTGGTTGAAGGGATGAACGAACACGGAGCCCTCTCGCTCCATGTGCTCGACGGCGGCTGCATATGCCGCGCCGAAGTCCTTGCCGGTGAGGACGACCTCGGCTCCGTAGCGCTTCGTTGCCTCCACCTTCGGCAGAGACGCGGCTGCGGGCATGTAAACGGTCGAGGGGATGTCGTTCAGCGAGGCGGCAAGCGCAACGCCCTGAGCGTGGTTGCCGGCTGAAGCCGCGACCACTCCTCGCCGCTTTGCATCCTCATCGAGGCGAGAGATCCGGTTATAGGCACCCCTGATCTTGAACGAGCCGGTGCGCTGCAGGTTCTCGCACTTGATGAAGACCTCGCCGCCTGCGTGATTCGACAGAGCCCTCGAACGGTCGAAAGGGGTCGTCACCGCAACGCCCTTCAACCGCTTCCTGGCATCTTCTATGTCCGATAGACTGACGAAGTCTGAAGTCATCTCACCATCATCGTGCCACGCTTATGTGCTCATCACACCTTTAGATCCCATGACTATCTCCTGGTCACCCACCACTTGGCGGCAGCGTCCGGCGGAACAGCAGCCGGAGTGGCCCGACGCGGGCGAGCTCGAGAACGTCCTGTCTGATCTGCGAGAGATGCCCCCTCTCGTCTTCGCCGGCGAGGCCCGGAGCCTCAAGGCGGGGCTGGCCAAAGCCGCCGCCGGAGAGGCTTTCTTGCTCCAGGCTGGCGACTGTGCCGAGGCATTCGGCGACTTCTCCGCCGACGCCATCCGGGACAAGCTCAAGATCATCCTCCAGATGGCCGTCGTCCTCACCTACACGTCCGGGCTCCCGGTGGTCAAAGTTGGTCGCATCGCAGGGCAATTCGCCAAGCCTCGCTCCTCGCCGAACGAGCGCATTGGAGACAACGAGCTGCCTTCGTTCCGCGGACATGCGGTCAACGACAGCAACTTCGACTCGAGCTCCCGACGGGCGGATCCCCGGCGACTCCTGCAGGCTTACAACCAGTCCGTAGCCACCCTCAACCTCATCCGGGCCTTTGCAAAGGGTGGGTTCGCCGATCTCCGGCAGATCCACGTCTGGAACCAGGAATTCGTCGCAGAGAGCAAGCAGGGGCAGCGTTACGAGGCCATCGCTCGTGAGATCGATCGATCGCTGCGATTCATGGCCGCTTGTGGCATCGATCTCGGCAACGACTCGGCGATCCACGAGGTGGACTTCTACACGTCCCACGAGGCACTTCTCTTGGGCTACGAAGAATCCTTGACCCGCCGCGACAGCCTGACCGGGGATTGGTATTGCTGCTCCGCCCACCTGCTGTGGGCTGGTGAGAGGACACGGCAGCCGGACGGCGGACACATCGAGTTCCTCTCCGGCATCAAGAACCCCGTGGCGTGCAAGGTCGGCCCCCAGACCACGTCAGAGGAGGTGATCCGCCTCTGCGACAGACTCGACCCGGATCGTGAGCCCGGCCGGTTGACGCTCATCAGCCGCATGGGATCGGGTCTCGTGGAGGAAGCCCTGCCACCTCTCGTCGAAGCCGTCCGAGGGCAGGGACATCCGGTCCTGTGGGTGTGCGACCCGATGCACGGCAACACCTTCACGACCGCATCGGGACTAAAGACACGCCGTCTGGCCGACATCATGTCCGAGATCCGAGCGTTCTTCAGCGTGCACCACTCCCTCGGAACGGTGCCCGGCGGCGTGCACCTCGAGCTGACCCAGGAGGACGTAACGGAATGTCTCGGGGGGGCCGAGGAGGTCCTCGACCAGCATCTCCAGGAGCGCTACAGGGCCCTATGCGACCCTCGTCTCAACGCCCGCCAGTCGCTGGACCTGGCTTTCGAGCTAGGAGAGATGCTTCAGGAAGGACCAGCGCGTCCCGCATTGCTCTGAGCTAAAGACTCCGAATGGACGCGAGGATCTGCTCGTAGTCTCCGTGACGCCCGGTGGCCTTTTTCGAAAAGACCAGCTCTCCGTCCACGGTCACCTCGAAGACCCCACCCCGCGAGGGGATTATCGACAGGTCTTCGATTTGCTTTTCGAACTCTTCGAGGATGCGTTCCGTCAGACCGACGGCTCTAGGTGCGTATCCTCATTGAGCGCAGTATTCGATCACGATCTTCATCGGCCGAGTCTAGCCTCGGCATGGCAGCTCACCAGTTGCTCTTGGACGCGTTGGCATCAATCTTGAGAGAATCAGGGTGACCGTGTTTCTCGGGAAGCAAAGAGGAGGTCGGCAGGATGGGAGTCGTCGGGTTCGTGATCATCGGCATCGTTGTGCTGCTGATCCTCTTCCTGGTCGTCGGTTACAACCGACTCGTCAAGCTCCGCAACCAGGTCGAGGCCGCGTGGTCGCAGATCGACGTCCAGCTCCGGCGCCGCTACGACCTCATCCCCAATCTGGTAGAGACCGTCAAGGGCTATGCCGCTCATGAACGGGAGACGTTAGAGGCCGTCACCGCCGCTCGGCAACAAGCGATGGCCGCCGAAGGAGTCCAGGACCAGGCTCAGGCCGAGAACATGCTCACTCAGACCCTGCGGCAGCTGTTCGCGGTAGCCGAGGCATATCCCGACCTGAAGGCCAACCAGAACTTCCTGGCATTGCAGGAGGAGCTGACGGGCACCGAGGGCCGCATCGCCTACTCCCGGCAGTTCTACAACGAGCGAGTCCTCGCCTACGACAACGCCCTCGAGCAATTCCCTTCGAACGTCCTCGCCGGCATGTTCAACTTCGAAGCTCGCACGTACTTCGAAGCTGAAGCTACGTCGAGAGAACCCGTGCGAGTCGACTTCGGTCAGGGCGGGGGGCCGACACCGCCGCCATCAGCGGGGACGACTTCCCCCTAAGCGACACATAGAGCCGGGTCGTGTACGAGCGCATCGCGTCGAACGTCAGGAAGTCCTGGTTTCTCATCTTCGGATTCATGGCGTTCGTAGTGCTCATCGGGTTCATAGCCGGCCAGCTCACTGCTCTGGGGCCCTGGGCGGTGGTGATTGCAGTAGTGATCGCGATAGCTATGACATGGACCTCCTACTTCAAGTCGGACAAGATCGCTCTATCGATGAGCCGAGCTATTCCGGCAGATCCCTCACGCTACGCGCAACTGCACAACATCGTTGAAGCTCTGGCTCTTGCGGGAGGGCTTCCGAAGCCGCGCGTCTACATCGTGAACGACGACGCTCCAAACGCATTCGCAACTGGTAGGGATCCCGAGCACGCTGCGATCGCCGTCACCACTGGATTGTTGACGCGGATGAGCCGCGACGAGCTCGAGGGTGTCCTCGCACACGAGCTCGCGCATGTGAAGAACCGAGACACTTTGGTAATGACGCTGGCGGTCACGCTCGTCGGCGTCATCGTGCTCCTCGCAGATATCCTGCTGCGGGCACTGTGGTGGGGCGGGGGGAGGAACAACGATAGAGGCGGAGGCCTGGGGCTCCCGTTCGCGATCCTGGGGATCGCGCTGCTGGTCATCTCTCCCTTCTTCGCCCAGATCATGCAGTTCGCCATCTCCCGCCAGCGGGAGTTCCTTGCCGACGCGGAGGCAATCAACCTCACCCGTTACCCCCCCGGCTTGATAAACGCGCTCGACAAGCTTAGAACCGACCGAACGGTCGTCCGAACGGCGAGTCGCGCGACGGCCCATCTATGGATCGAATCGCCTACTCAGCTCGAGGCGCAGCCCGGACAGCGCGGTGGGAGCCGGTCGGGGACGTGGCTCAACCGTCTTTTCGAAACACATCCTCCGCTGGAGCAACGGATCTCGGCGCTCCAGTCATTGGCGGGCACGGCTCCCGGCGGGCCGGACCGCGTTCACTTGGGCGTGGCCCCGAAATGAAGTGGGAATGTCCTCCTCGCCCGAACCGTTCACACGTTTGACGAGCAGACAAGGCGGCCGAAAGAGCATGACGAGATGAGTGACCCGGTATTGACTTCCAGTCCAACGATCAGCCCCCTGACCTTGGACGACCACGTATTGGGCGCTCCCGAGCCACGGGTGACACTCGTCGAGTACGCCGAGTTCGAATGCCCCCACTGCGGGCGCGCTCACTTCCAGCTGAAGCGCGCCAGGCACGACTTCGAGGATCTCGGCGTTCGGTTCGCATTCCGCCACCTGGCCCGCGACGAAGTGCATCCCTTCTCGGTGCGAGCGGCCGTTGCCGCGGAAGCGGCGGGGGTCCAGGGGCGGTTCTGGGAGATGCATGACCGTCTCTTCGAGAACCAGCACTCGCTCGGATACGACGACCTCGAGAGACACGCTCTGGCGGTGGGACTCGACGTCGAGACGTTCATGGAGGACATGCGTGACGAGCGCCATCTCGAAGTGGTCAATCGGCAAGGCCGTGAGGCGCTCGCGGCGGGCGTGGCGAAAACCCCGTCCTTCTTCCTCGATGGCAACCCCTACGAGGGGAGCTACGAATGGACGGCTCTAAGAGACGCCATCGAGTCGATCTCGAGCTCGTAGCCTCGACCTAAGCCCCGAGCGCGCCTATCCAGGAGGCCGCTTCATCAACGATCTCGTTCCAGGCGTCTGTCGTCGACCTTCCAGACGATTTCCGGACCTTGAACGAGTGGTCACCATCTTCGATGACGACTAGCTCGTTTGGGGCTGGCAGCTTTGCTCGGACGCGCTCGAGCGTCCCGAGTGGGCAAAACGGATCGCGCGTCCCCTCGACGAACAGCATCGGTTTGTCGATGTCATAGAGGTGACGGTCTCGCAGCTTCTCGGGTCTGCCGGGCGGGTGTAGCGGATATCCGAGAAAGAGCAAACCGTCTGCCTCGACCCTCGCCGCAGCCACGTGCGACGCCATCCGCCCGCCCATTGATTTTCCGCCCAGGACGACGCGGCGACCGCTTCTCTCATCGGAAAGCGAGTCCAAAACGCCTCGAAAGGTCTCTTCCAGCACCGGCTGTCGATCGGGGGACCTGCGCCCGGCCTCCATATAGAGGAAGTTGAAGCGAACGACGCGCAGGTCCGCGTCTGCAAGTCCACGTGAAACGTGCTCCATAAAGGGGTGCGTCTTCGGGGCGCCGGCACCCGGCGCGAGCACGACCAGAGTGGTTGCCTGGTCCGGACCTTCTACAACTCCGGAAACCGCTCCATGCGGCGTGTCGAAGACAACCGAGCCTCTCAAGTCAGGTTGGTATCGCTGAGACCCGCGGGCGGAGCCGGGAACGTCCGTCGTCTACCCGCTTGCTCGATTGCGTCGGACTTGAGGGCTCTCCTCACACGACGTACGTCTTTCAACGGGACGAGAGCCATCCGACCGCGCTCGTCCTCGAGATCGTTCAGCCGCTGCGACATCTCATCCATCTCCTCGACAGCGCGGGCATGACGCGCCCGATGGCGCTCGATCTCATCCTCGAGCTCGAGGACTTTCATCACCCCCGCGAGGTTGAGACCCTCTTGGGTCAGTTCCTGGATGCGACGCAACAGCCGGATGTCACGCTCCGAATAGCGTCGGGTGTTGCCGGCCGTTCGCTGTGGGGTCAACAGCCCCTTTCGCTCGTAGACCCGCAGGGTCTGGGGATGCACCCCGGCAAGCTCAGCTGCAACCGAGATGACGTAGATCGCCTGGTCCGACATCGCTCCCTTTTGCCGTATCCGATCCTTTGCCATGTGCTCCCCCTTAAGAAGCGGCCCGGGTGCTGTCTTCGACGAACCGCTCGAGATGTTCGCGCGGTGACGACCTGTGGACTTCGGCGAACCGCTCGAGCGCCTCCTTCTCTTTCCGGCTGAGCTTTCTTGGGACCTCCACCTCGATCTTGACCAGCAGGTCACCGTTTCCACCTTTCGGTCGCGGCGCGCCACGTCCGCGAACCCTCAGCGTCTTACCGGAGTTCGTGCCGGGTGGGATCTTGACCGTGACCGAGCCGTCCAGAGTCGGCACTTCGATCTTGGCCCCCAGCGCAGCCTCCGCAAAGGTCACGGGAGCCGTTAGAGCTACGTCACCGTTCCCAGCACTAGAGAAGATCGGGTGGGGCGTGACGTTGACCCGCACGTACAGATCCCCCGGTTGCCCACCCGGGGCGGATTGGCCCTTTCCGGGAACCCGGATGCGTGCTCCGTTCTTGACTCCGGCCGGGACGCGCACCTTCGATCCGGAGTCGAGCGTCATGGTCGCTCCCGAAATCGCGTCGTCGAAGCTCAACGTGACCTCGGACTCGATATCCGCGCCACGCTGAGCGGCCCGCGGACGGAAACCGAAACCCCCGATCAAGTCATCGAAGACCGAGGAGCCCGCGCCGTTGCCGAACAGGTCGCCTATGTTCACGCGCACGTTGTCACCGCCCGGGGTGAACCCGTAGAAACGGTCCCCGCCGGCCTCGATGAGCTTCCGCATCTGGTCGTACTCGGCGCGCTTCTGGTCATTCGAAAGGATTGAGTACGCCTCGGAGATCTCCTTGAAGCGCGATTCGGCCGCGGCGTCACCCTTGTTCGCGTCGGGATGGTTCTTCTGTGCCAGCTTGCGATAGGCGCGCTTGATGTCGTCCTTGGAAGCCGTCTTGTCTACGCCAAGGACCTTGTAGTAATCCTTGTCCGCCCAGTCCCGTTGCGCCATCGCCTATCCCTCCGCCGCATCGGCGTCGCTCGGGTCGTCGCCGTCTTCCTGCTCCGCTCGATCTGGAGGCCTGGCTACCGAGACCATGCTCGGCCGAAGGATCTGGCCCTTCATCGTGTATCCGCGCCGGAGCACGGAGTGAACCATCGGCTCGGTGACGTTCGGATCCTCGATCGCCTGGAAAGCTTCGTGCTGATAGGGATCGAAGGGTTGGCCCTCGGAGGCAATCTCCTCGACGCCCTCCTCTTCGAGGACGCGCCGGAGCTCCTTGTAGACCAGCTCGATGCCGTTGCCGGCCTCACCGTGCGCCATCGCGGACTCGAAGCTGTCGAGAACCGGGAGCAACCGTTCGACCAGCCGGGCCGAAGCCCGCTGCGCCAACTGCGTCTGCTCCCGCAGAACCCGCTTCCGATAGTTATCAAAGTCAGCCTGAACCCGCCGCAAATCCTCGAGATAATCCGGCCGCTCCTGCTGCTCTTGCACGTGCCTTTCTCCCTTGTCCCTCTCATCCCGAGAGGGGTCCTGTGAGGAGGACGTCGTCGTCGCATGGCGACTTGCGGAGGAGGAGTCCGCCGATACGGCGGCCTCCTCCGGAGCAGAGCGAAGCGGGGAGGCCTCAGAGGATGCGCCGCCGGAGCCGGATCCCGGTCCCCGAGCCGCGCGGCGCTTGTCTGAGAACTTCACCTTCACCGGCCTTCCCTGGCGCTCGTCGTCCATTACGCCGACTTCTCTTCACCTTCGTCGACCACCTCGGCGTCGACGACGTCGTCGGAGGGCGGTGCACCGCCAGAGTCACCGGCGGGCTGCGAGCCCTGGGCCTGCTGGTACATCACCGCCGCGATCTTCTGGGAAGCGGTCATGAGGTGCTCGCTGGTCGACTTGATCCGCTCGACGTCCGAGCCCTTCAACGCTTCCTTGGCGTCGTTTAACGCGTTCTCGATCTCGCGACGGTCGGCCTCGTCGAGCCGTTCGCCGTGCTCCTTGAACGACTTCTCCGTCTGGTATACGACGTTCTCGGCCTGGTTCTTGGCCTCGACTTCCTCGCGCTTGCGCTTGTCTTCTTCTGCGTGGGCCTCGGCTTCTTTCATCATGCGCTCGACCTCGTCATCGGCGAGCTTGGTCCCGCCGGTGATCGTCATCGACTGCTCCTTACCGGTTCCGAGGTCCTTGGCCGCGACGTTCACGATCCCGTTCGCGTCGATGTCAAAGGTCACTTCGATCTGCGGCATGCCGCGCGGGGCGGGCGGGATGTCCGTGAGCTGGAAGCGGCCGAGCGACTTGTTGCGGAAGACCATGTCGGCCTCGCCCTGGAGGACGTGGATCTCGACGCTCGGCTGGTTGTCGTCGGCGGTTGTGAAGACCTCCGAGCGCTTCGTGGGGATCGTCGTGTTGCGCTCGATGAGGCGGGTGAAGACACCACCCTTGGTCTCGACGCCGAGGGAAAGCGGCGTGACGTCCAGAAGTAAGACGTCCTTGACCTCGCCCCTGAGGACACCTGCCTGGATGGCAGCACCCATTGCGACGACCTCGTCCGGGTTGACGCCCTGGTGAGGCTCCTTGCCCGCGAGGTCGGTCACGAGCTTGCGGACCGCCGGCATGCGAGTCGAACCTCCGACGAGGATCACGTGATCGATGTCGCCGACAGAGATGCCCGCGTCCTTGACCGCTTGCAGGAACGGTCCCCGACACTTCTCGAGCAGGTCCTCGGTCAGACGCTCGAACTCTGCTCGCGAAAGCGACTGCTCGAGGTGAAGCGGGCCGGCGTCCGATGCCGTGATGAACGGAAGGTTAATCGTGGTGTTCTGCATCGACGAGAGCTCGATCTTGGCTTTCTCAGCGGCTTCCTTCAGGCGCTGAATGGCCATCTTGTCGTTGGAAAGGTCTATGCCGTGCTGATTCTTGAACGAGGAGACGAGGTGATCGATGACGCGCTGGTCCCAATCGTCGCCTCCGAGATTGGTGTTCCCGGAAGTGGATTTGACGTCGAAGACACCGTCGCCCAGCTCGAGGACCGAGACGTCGAACGTCCCGCCACCGAGATCGAACACCAGGATCGTCTGCTCGCCCTCGCCCTTGTCCAGCCCGTAGGCCAGGGACGCGGCAGTGGGCTCGGCGATGATCCGGGAGACTTCGAGGCCCGCGATCTGGCCCGCCTCCTTCGTAGCCTGGCGCTGAGCGTCGCCGAAGTAAGCGGGAACGGTGATGACGGCCTCGGTGACCGTGTCGCCGAGATAGGCCTCCGCGTCGTTCTTCAACTTCATCAGGATCCGGGCGGAGATCTCCTGGGGAGTCCACCCCTTGCCGTCGATGTCTACCGTGTGATCCGTCCCCATCTCGCGCTTGATCGATCGGATCGTGCGGTCGGGGTTGGTGATCGCCTGTCGCTTGGCCACCTCGCCGACGAGCACCTCTGCGCTCTTCGAGAAGGCGACGACGGAGGGGGTCGTCCGGGCGCCTTCGGCGTTCGGGATGACGGTCGGCTCGCCCCCCTCGAGGACGGCGACGACGGAGTTGGTCGTACCGAGGTCGATTCCTACTGCTCTAGCCATGCGTTGCTCCTCTCGACGGCCGGCCCGGGGCCGGCTGGGGTCTCAGTGTCCAAATGAATGGGATCTAAGTGCCTTCTATGATGCCAAGTTGAGTGCCCTATTGTCAAATCTGGCCCAGGGCGTTGGCGGCGGAGAAGGAGGAGGACGGCGCGCGCCGCCCCCCTGCACATGCGTACAAGGCCCCGTTCGCAATCGAGGGCGGACCTATACTTCGCTCGGTCGATCCCGGCGGGCATCGGCTGCGCGCCGGGACACCTAGATGGAGGGTGACGTGCTCGAAAAGATCCTGATGACGATCCTGATCCTCGTGTCGCTCGCGGCTTTCGCCAATCGGGCCCGGAACCTCGTCGGTTTCCTCCAGCTGGGCAAGGACGACGACCGACTCCCGAGGAACTGGGGCCAGAAGATCAAAGAGCAGCTCGTGGTCGTGTTCGGCCAACGAAAGCTGCTCCAGTGGAGCATCCCCGGCGTGATGCACTTCTTCATCTTCTGGGGCTTCGTCATCCTCTTCACGACGATCGTCGAAGCATTCGGAGCCGTCTACCAGGAGGGCTTCCACATCCCTCTGATCGGTAAGTGGGGGCCGCTGGGCGCGCTCCAAGACTTCTTCGTCGTCGCGGTCTTGGTGGGCATCGTGATGGCTCTGGCAATTCGCAAGATCCAACGCCCCGGTCGTTTCCGGGGCTCACACCTAAAAGAGGCGGATTACATCCTCTACGCGATCACGGGGATCATGGTCACGATCCTCCTCACCAGGGGAGCCGAGATCTCTCTGGGGCACTTCCCTTACGACACGCAATGGACCCCCGTGTCGAACCTCGCTGCCCAGCCGTTCGAGCAGCTGTCACATGGAACGCGTGAAGCGCTCGACACGATCTTCTTGTGGTGGCACTCACTCATCATCCTGGGCTTCCTCGTCTACATCACCTACTCGAAGCACCTTCACATCATCACCGCCGGCATCAACGTCCTCTTCACCTCCGAGCGGCCCAAGGGAGCGCTCAAGCCGATGTACATCGACGTCGAGCAGATGTCGGAGGACGACACCTTTGGCGCGGGCAAGCTGACGGACCTCAGCTGGAAACAACTACTCGACGGGATGACCTGCACCGAGTGCGGACGTTGTCAGTCGCAATGTCCGGCCTGGAACACCGGCAAACCCCTGTCGCCAAAGCTGCTGATCATGGATACGCGCGACCATCTCTTCGACCAGGGCACGAAGCTGCTGACCGCGAAGCGCGAGAGCGAAGAGGCATACGCAAAAGCGTTGGAAGAGCTCCCTGCCCTCAACCCGGACATCGTCGAAGACGAGGTCGTGTGGGACTGCACGACATGCGGCGCGTGCGTACAGGCATGTCCGGTCAACATCGAGCACATCGACACGATCATGGACATGCGACGCAACCTCGTCATGGGCGAATCACGCTTCCCGCGCGAGATGCAAAGCGCGCTTCAGAACCTCGAGACGACGGGCAACCCGTGGGGGTCGCCACCTCAGGCGCGGATGGACTGGGCCAAAGGCAGCTCTCGCCAGGAAAGCCTCGAGGTCCCCCACATCTCCGAGGCTCCCGACGCCGAAGTGTTGTTCTGGGTCGGCTGCGCCGGCGCATTCGACGACCGCAACAAGAAGGTCGTCTACGACTTCGCCAAGCTCATGCAGATCGCCGGCGTGAAGTTCGCCGTGCTCGGTCCCGACGAGTCATGCAACGGCGACCCGGCGCGCCGCATGGGGGCCGAGTACATCTACCAGATGCTTGCCGAGCAGAACATCGAGCTCCTCAACGAGCACAAGGTCAAGAAGATCGTGACCACGTGCCCCCACTGCTTCAACACCCTCTTCAACGAGTACCCGCAGTTCGGAGGGACCTACGAGGTCATCCACCACACCGAGTACCTCGCCCAGCTGGTGCGCGAAGGGAAGCTCGAGCCGAAGGGGCCGATCGATCGAACGATCACCTATCACGACCCCTGTTACAACGCGCGCCACAACGACGTATGGAAAGGCGCGCGCGAGGTCATCGAGGCGGTGCCGGGGACCGAGTACCAGGAGCTACACCGCCACGGGCATTCCACTTTCTGCTGTGGCGCCGGCGGGGGCCGTATGTGGATGGAAGAGCGCATGGGCAAGAAGATGAACATGGAGCGGACGGACGAAGCTTTGGCCTCTGCATCCGACACCGTCGCGGTGGGCTGCCCCTTCTGCAACATCATGCTCGCGGACGGCATCACCGAGCGTCACGCCGACGAGAAGATGGGCGTGCAGGACGTTGCCCAGCTCCTACTCCAGTCGATCGAGTTCCACCCCGAGTCGAGCGTCACCTCCAACGGGAACGGCCACTCCAACGGGAACGGTCAGGAGTACCCGAACACGAAGCCCGAGGAAGAGACCACGGGCAAGCCGGTCAGCCCAAGCGAACCCTAGTTCTTGTCGAAGTTTTCGAAGTAGCGAGAGGGAGTCGGGCCGCGCTGCCCCTGATATTTCGAACCGACCTTTTTCGACCCGTAGGGATGGTCCGCCGGAGACGACATCTTGTAGAAGCTGAGCTGACCGATCTTCATACCCGGATAGATGGTGATGGGTAGGTTGGCCACATTCGAGAGCTCGAGCGTCAGGTGCCCTTCAAACCCGGCATCAACAAATCCCGCGGTGCTGTGTATGAGCAGACCCAGGCGGCCGAGGGAGCTCTTTCCCTCGAGCCTGGCCACGAGGTCATTGGGAAGGCGCACGTACTCGAGCGTCGAACCGAGCACGAACTCGCCGGGATGGAGGATGAAGGGATCCTCCTCCTTGACGTCGACCAGCTCGGTGAGCCCGTCCATCGGTTTCTTGACGTCGATGTAGGGGTGCCGGGCGTTGTGGAAGGTACGGAAGTAACGGTCGACGCGAAGGTCCACGGAGGACGGCTGCACGTCTGCGGGATCGAAGGGGTCGATGCCGATCCGATCGGCGTTCACCGCCTCGAGGATGTCTCGGTCCGAAAGGATCACCGGCGCGCTCCGGAAGGTCGATCGACTGGGAAGTCGGGTTCAGTTTAGCGACCCGAGAGGCGACCGACCCGGACCTGAGGCCAATCGGTCTCCGGACCTATAATTGCTGGTCATCGCGGGTGTAGCTCAATGGTAGAGCTCTAGCTTCCCAAGCTAGTGACGAGGGTTCGATTCCCTTCACCCGCTCGGTTTTTCTCTTGCCCGTTCTTTGCGCCTAGACGATCGGAAAGTGAACGAATAGGCGCAAAGAACGGAGATGGGTTAGTGGGTTCGGTTCCGTCCGTAGGTCATCTGCCTGTAGAGGAACAGCAAGATCATCGCGACGACCACTCCGGCAAGGATCGCCACGCCCTCGTTGTCGCTGTCTTTGAAGATGACCTCGTCCCACAGATAGGTGCCGATGAGGGCTCCGGCGATCCCGATCACGGCGGTCATCACGAAGCCGATCGGGTCGCGGCCCGGCATCAGCAGCCGAGCCAGCATCCCTACGATGATCCCGACCAGGATGACCCAGAGAATGTTGACGTCCATGTCTCCCCCTTCTCTCGGCCTCGTCTCGCCCCTGATGAACGAGATGAAGCGGCTACTCAGATCTCTTGGCTCTTTGCCCGCGAGCCCGAGCCTCAAACAACCGGCGGCCGGGTTATCGAGCCTCGCCGTCTGCGAGGAACCTCGGACCCGCCTCGCATATATCCAGGAGCACGCAGTCGGTGCACCGTGGCATCGCCGGCTTGCATATCTCGCGGCCGTGGCGGATGAGCTGCATGTGCATCTCGTAACGAAGCTCGGGCGGGATGCGGGGTTGGAGCACGCGCTGGGCCTTGTCGGCCCCCGTCTTCTCACCGATCAAGCCGAGACGTTTCGCCACGCGGTGGACGTGGGTGTCGACCGGGAACGCGGGGCGGTTCATCGAGAACAACAGGACACACGCGGCGGTCTTGGGACCCACCCCGGGTAACGAGCACAGGTACTCATCCACCTCCTCGTCCGGAAGGCGCGCCAGCCGGGACAGGTCGAGTCCGTTTTCGCGCCGCTCGATCTCGCGCAGTATCTGTTGGATGCGGGTTGTTTTGACCTGGGCGATGCCGCCGGACCTGATTGAGTCGGCCACCTGATCGGTGGGCGCGTGCAGGACCTCCTCCCAAGACGAGAACCGTTCGCGCAGCGAACGGAACGCCCGGGTCGAGTTGATATCGGAGGTGTGTTGAGACAGAACCGTCATCACGACCTCGTCGATGATCGGCATCTGCTGCTTGGGCGTGAAATCGCCCTGGACCTTACGAAGTCGCCGGTGGATGGCACGAAGGCGGCGAACGGACACGGGCTGCGTCAGCCGCTCGGCCCCTTGGCGATGGAAGCGAACTTCGTGTACTGGTTCATGAAGGCAAGCCGCACAGTGCCCGTGGGGCCGTTGCGGTGCTTGGCCACGATCAGCTCCGCCTCGCCGCGCGCCTCGGTGTCTCGGTTGTAGACCTCGTCCCGGTAGAGAAGCATTACGAGGTCCGAGTCCTGCTCGATCGCACCCGACTCACGGAGGTCGGCAAGGAGCGGCCGCTTGTCCGCGCGGTATTCGACCCCTCGGTTGAGCTGCGACGCGCAGATGACGGGCACCTCGAGCTCGCGCGCCAGGATCTTCAGGTTCCGTGAGATGTCGGACACCTCTTGCTGGCGGTTCTCCGAGCGGCTCGGCCCTTGCATGAGCTGGAGGTAGTCCACGATGACGAGGCCCAAGCCGTGACGAGCTTTCAGACGACGGCACTTCGCCCGCATCTCCATCAAGGTGATGTTCGCGGAGTCGTCGATGAAGATGGGAGCCTCGGCCAGGCGGCCGAGCGCGGCGGACAACCTCGTCCAGTCCTGCTCTTGGAGCGAGCCGCGGCGGATCCTTTGCGAGTCGACGCGCGCCTCTGACGAGAGGAACCTCTGCACGACCTCGTTGCGCGACATCTCGAGACTGAAGAAGACGACCGGCTTCTTCTGGCGGGTCGCGGCGTGGAGGGCGAAGTCGCCCATCAGCGCGCTCTTGCCCATCGAAGGCCGCGCCGCGATCACCACGAGGTTGGAGGTCTGGAACCCGGCCGTCATGTCGTCGAGGTCCGGGAAGCCGGAGCCGAGCCCGGTGATGTGCTCGCCGCGCTCGTAGAGGGTCTCGATCGCCTCCATGTTCTCGGTAAGCAGGCCCCGGATGGGGTGGATGTCGTCCCGCAGGCGCCTGTCGCCTACCTGGTAGACGATCTCCTCCGCCTGGTCGACGGCCTGGGCCACGTCCTCGGGCAGGGAGAAACCGATCTCCTGGACCTCGTTGCCGGCTTCGATGAGCCGGCGCAATAGAGCGTGCTCGTCGATGATGCGGGCGTAATTGCGAGCGGAAGCCGCGGTGGGATAGGCCTCGAGGAGGCCGTGGATGTAGGGCTTGCCTCCGATGCTCTCGAGGATGCCCCGCCTGGCGAGCTCGTCGGCCACCGTGATGGCGTCGGCAGGCTCCCCCCGTCCATAGAGATCGAGGATGACCTCGTAGATCTGGGCGTGGGCCGGTTTGTAGAAAGCCTCGGGTTGGATGATCTCGATGACGTTGGCGATGGCCTCTTTGGATTCGAGCATCGCTCCGAGGACCGATTGCTCGGCATCGAGGTTGTGGGGCGGTATGCGGTTGAGGCGGACCTCGCGGACCGGGGCTCGTTGGGCCAAAGATCACTCCACTAGAACGAACGTTCGACATCCAAAGTAAAACCGACATGCGACACGTTTCGCCGGATGTGCCGCGTCGGAGAGACGGATCGTGGGGGCGAACCGCCGGAAAAGACGCTACGGATGCCTGGTTGTGGAGGACAAGAGCAGCAACCTGTGGATTACGCGTGAATCCGTGGGGACCGGGCGCCGCGAGGCGTTATCCCGCCTCGGGCTCCTCCTCGTGGGCGATGACCTCGACCGTCACCATCGCGTTGACCTCCTCATGGAGGTGGATCTCGACGGAGTGGCTGCCCAGCGTGCGGATCGGGTCGTCCAGACGCACGAGATGGCGATCGATCGCTTCTCCGAGCTGCTCCTCGACCGCTCGAGCGACGTCGCCTTTCGTTACGGATCCGAAGAGCCGTCCCTCCTCGCCTGCGCGCGCCGAGATGTAGACGGGGGATGCACCGAGCCGACCTACGCGAGCAGCCGCCTCTTCTTTGACCTTGCGCTCTTTTTCTTCTCGCGCCTTGCGCATCTGCTCAGCCTGACGCAACGCGCCTTTGTTCGCGAACAGCGCGAGGCCCTTGGGGATGAGGAAGTTGCGCGCGTATCCGTCGGCAACCGTTACAACGTCGCCTTTGCGTCCGAGCTTGTCTATGTCGTTCGAGAGGATGACCTTCATCGATCACGGTCCCTGTCGCGCCCGCGGCCCCCGCCGCTGCCAACCTCCCGAGACGAGAAGGGCAATAACGCCATCTCGCGCGCGTTCTTGACCGCTGTCGCCACGAGTCGCTGATGCTGAGGGCAGTTGCCGGTAACCCGCCGCGCGCGGATCTTGCCGCGCTCGCTGAGGAACTTGCGAAGCAGGGCGATGTCTTTGTAGTCCACGTACTTGGCCTTGTCGGCGCAGAACTGGCAGTACTTCTTCTTGCCTTTGCGCAGTGTCGTCTTCTTCGACGGCGGCTTCTTCGAGCCCCGTCTATCGCGTGCCATTAGCGGCACCTCCGTTCAGGTGGTTGATCTCTGGCGAGTGGCGCATTAGAAGCCGCCTTCAACGGGCGGCTGACCACCGACGGGGGCCGGGGTGCTCCAGTCCGCGCTGCCGCCACCGCTGTCCTGTGAACCACCACCACTGCTGCGTTGCGACTTCTGGATCGAAGCCGTCGCCCACTTGAGCGAGGGGGCCACCTCGTCGACCTGGACCTCGACCTGAGAGCGCTTGTTGCCCTCCTGGTCCTCCCACGATCTCTGACTCAGCCGTCCGACGACGACCACGCGGGTCCCTTTCTGGAGGGACTCGGCGGCGTTTTCGGCCATCTCTCGCCAGCAGCTGCAGCGGAAGAACCCGTCGAGCTTGTCCTCCCATCGATCGCCGTTCTTGAAGCGACGATTTACGGCAACGGTGAAGTTAGCCACCGCCGCGCCCGAAGGGGTGAACCTGAGCTCGGGGTCGTCGGTGATGTTGCCGACGAGTGTGACCGTGTTGTCTGATGCCATGTCTCGCTCCTTCTAAGCAGTCCCGATGCGGGCCTACGCCGGTCTGATGATCTTTCCTCGGATGAACTCGTCGGAGATGAGCAGCAAGCGGTTCAGTCGTTCGACGATGTCCTCGGCGGCCTTGAACTTGGCAACGAAGTAGTAACCCTCTTTGAGATGGTCGATCTCGTAGGCGAACTTCCGGGTACCCCAGCGGTCGACGCCCGACAGCTCGCCTCCCGCGTCGCCGATCGCACCGACGAACCGGTCGACTGCCTTCTGGATGTCACCCTCTTCGAGGCGTGAGTCCACGATGACCATAGCTTCGTAATCCCGCATTCAGTTCCTCCTATGGACTCGAGTCCCTGCGGACTCCGAGGCCCTTCCGCAATCCGATCGCTGCGGGTTAGGGCAGGGGATCCGGACGACGTGGTCGTCCGAGACCACCGATGCTAGCACCTCCCTTCCTTCTCGCGATCGCTGGTTTTGACGCGATCGTCGAGACGATCGCTGGCTTCTCTCCGCTCCGCCTTCTCAGGCGGGTTGCTCGTCCAATCGGTTCAGCTTAGGAGAGGGCTGCGACGCGATCGGGTGGCCTGCACCACCCTCGACCGCGGTCTTCGCGCCGAGGAAGACCACGAACAGGGCGACCAACAGCAGCGCCCTGAGCCAGATGCCGCCGATCAAAAGGGCCTTGGCTCCCGTCATCTCGGCCAGGTCCTGACTCGCTCCGTAGTCGTAGAACCAGCGGAAGATCCCGACGTAGACCGCAAGGTCCGCCAGCGAGTAAGCCACCCACCAGCCGATGTGGACCCGCAGGACCACGAAAAAAGGAAGGAGCCACAAGATGTACTGCGGCGAGTGGACCTTGTTCCACAACAGGAAAGCCGCGAGTGCCGCCGCCGACACCTGCAGGAACGGATAGGGCTCGTCTTTGACCAGGGATCGCTTCCATCCCAGGAGCAGGGCAGCCGCAAAAGACACAACGATGAGACCTGTCGTGACGAGGTTGAACGTCGCCGGCGACCAGAGGACCTCGCCGCTCGGCCTCAGCCCCAGCAGCCACACCGTGTCGAAGTTGGGCAACCGGTTGCTGTGGAACTCGTATGTGGCCCACCACCCCTCGGGATTGGCCAGGACGAAGGGGAGATTCACCGCCAAAAATGCGCCGGCCCCCGCGCCGAACGCCCTAAGACCACCCCGTTTGTCTCCTCCACGCCAGCTGAAGAGCGCAAGCGGCACGAGAAAGAGCGCCGGATACATCTTCAGCGCGGCTCCGATCCCGAACAGGACGCCGGCCCACTCGAGACGACCCCGGCGCCAGGCCCACAGACCTCCCACTGCAGCAGCAACCGCCAGCAGGTCCCAGTTGTGGAAGGCGTACAGGACTATGGCGGGCGCAGCGGCGAAGAGCATGGCCCGGCGCCCGGACAGCCTCGCCAGCACGTGCGCTGCGAGGACCCCGAACGGCGCGAGGAGCAGCGCGGTCGCCCAGAGATACTCGACGTGGTCCGTTACCCCGACCCGCCCCGAGGCCCACATGAAGACCCCGGTGAGGACGGGATACTCGATCGCACCGTCGACCAGCTCGCCCTCGACCAAACGACCGTGGATGTACGGAAAGGTCCCCTCCTGAACCCCGCGGATCCCGTAGAGGGGCTGGATGTCGTTGTAGCAGAGGTCCCTGTACTGGTTGGCTCCCGGGACCGAGCAGCGCGCCTTGAAGAGGTAGCCGCCCAGCAAGGCCAGGGCGCAGACGAGGACGGCGAGGCCTCCATAGGTCAGAGTCCGACGGCCCCGCTCGGGTGACTGGGTCGCTATCTCCGGGCCCCCCGCCGCCGCTCGGGACCGCCCGTGGGTGGAGGTGACGTCGGCGGAGGCGGCTCGCTCGTGGTTGGAGGCGGAGGCGGCGGCTCGCTCGTCGTCGGGGGTGGTGGCGGCGGCTCGCTCGTCTTCGGAGGCGGCTCGGAGCTGGGTGGCTCGCTGGGCACGCTCGTCGTCGTCGGAGCCGGGGGTTGATAGGTGGGCGGCGGAGCGCTCGTCGTCGGCGGGGGCGAATTGATGATGTTGTCCCCGAGCTCAGAGGGAGTCGGATATGTAGCCGGCTCGATTCCGAGGATCTCGACCGCGCTCGTCATGTAGGTGGCCCACATCTGCGCCGGATAGGAACCTCCGGTGACATCGATCCCTCCCACGGGACGACACAGACGCGTGTCCGAGCAGTAGTGCATCAAAGGCGTGTACGACGGGCCCTTTTTCGGATTCTCGAGCGGGTAGCCCATCCAGACGACCGTGGTCAGCCCGGGCGATTCCTCGCTCGAAGGGACGGACCCGGCGAACCACGCGTCGCGGTTCTCTTGGGTCGTGCCGGTCTTGCCGGACTCCTCGTACAGGGCGAGGTTCGCGGATGCGGCGGTCCCCGCAGTCGTCACGTTTGTGAGGACGTCGTTGAGGACGTCCGCCTCATTGACATCCACGATCTGCTCACCTTCTACGGTCACCTCTTTCTCACCCGGGCAGTCCGCCCAGGACTTCGGCACGACCTCTGCGAACTTGTCCTTGGCGACCTTTTCGAAAGCGAGCTCGAGGCTCGCGGGCCCGGTCGCCGTGATGCAGTTGTTGTCGTTGTCCTTGATATAGGTGACTGGGTTGATCTCGGGCAGCTTGCCGCGCGCGTTGAAGCCTGCGTAGGCGCGAGCCATCTCGAGCGGGGTTACGTCGATGGAACCTCCGAGCGACAGTGAGCAAACCGCCGGCACCTTCTTCTCGCCCGGCGGAGGCCGGAACCCGAAGTCCGTGACGGTCTCCGCCACCGCCTGCGGTCCCGTCTCGGCAATGAGCTGCGCGTAAACCGTGTTGATCGAATTGGCCGTTGCGGTCCTGAGGTCGACGGTCCCGTACGAGCTTCCGCCGTAGTTCTCGGGTTGCCACGGCTCGATGCCGTTGGAACAGTCATCGTCGTCGATGTAGGCAGGACTGGCCCCCGAGAAACGCGAGCTCGGCGAGATCCCCTGGTCGATCGCGGTCAGCAACGTGAACGGCTTGAAGGCGGAGCCGGGCTGGCGTCCCGGCGAGCTCGTCGCGTAATTGAAACCGCGCGCTGCCCTCACGGAGTCGAAACGGGTGCCACCGACCATCGCGCGCACCTCACCCTTGGGCGTCATCGAGACAAGAGCGGCCTGAGGCCAGTCCTCGGCCCGCGCGATTGAAAGAGCGTTCTCCGCCGCGGCCTGTGCCTCGAGGTCGAGGGTCGTATAGACCTTGAGCCCGCACGTGTAGAGACAGTTCCCCAGCAGCGGGTCGAGGTACTGGTCGCGCAGCCACTCCATGAAGTAAGCGGCCGTCTGGTGCTTAAGCGCGTCCTTCTCGAGCTTGATCACGTCGACCTTGCCCCGCGACGCCTTTCGCTTTGCACGAGCACCGATGTAACCCTCTTCTTGCATGACCGTAAGCACGGTGTTGCGGCGCTGCTTGGCCGCCTTCATTCCGTCTTCGGGCTGGTACGACTCGGGCGACGGGATGATCCCGGCGAGATAGGCGGCCTCTGGAAGAGTGAGGTCGACGGCGTCCTTGCCGAAGTACGCCTCGGCCGCCGCTTCGATACCGTAGGCCCCCCGGCCTAGGTAGATCGTGTTGAGGTAGAAGCCGAGGATCTCTTTCTTGGAGAAGCGCCTCTCGAGCTTTATCGCAAGGATCGCTTCTTTGAACTTGCGCGTGACCGTGCGAGAGGGGTCCTGCAGGACGGCGTTCTTCACATACTGCTGGGAGATCGTCGAACCACCCTGTTGGATCTCCCCCCCCGTAAGGTTGGCCCACGCGGCACGGGCGAGCCCGCGCAGCGAGACCCCGTCGTGGTCGTAGAAGTCCTTGTCCTCGGCCGCCACCACCGCCTCGCCGACGTGAGGGGCCTCCTTGAACAGCTCGTTCAGCTTGTCCTCGTTGAGCAGGAAGCGTCGCTGCTCGCCGGTGTAGATCCCGATCTTCTTGCCGTTTATGTCGTAAACGGTCGTCGCCGACTCGAGAGACACCTGCTCCGGCAGCGGGATCACCGCGAAGGCATAGGTGAACACGAGGACGGCTCCGGCGGCGAAGAGCGCGGTGATCGGGATCAGCCATCCGACCTTCAGCAAGAAGCGCTGCGCGCGTGACTTCGGTTTGACCTTCTTGGATCTCTTCTTGCTTCGTCGGAACATTGAGCTCTCAGTCTAGGTCCGTTGCCCCCCTACAGAGGGGGACGCGCGGCCGACATTTCCCCTCCCGAAGTGATTTTGGTTGTGTTGGTCTAGAGAAACCCGAGGCGCAGGCCCTCGAACACGAACCACCCCACCACCGCAATCGTCGCCACCGCGAACACCAGAGCGGCCCCGACCAGCAGCCTGACCGCTAGCACGCCGCTCGGCGGGTCGGCGAGCCACGGAGCAGGCGAGAAGCGAGGATGGGAGCTCGAGACGCCGTGCTCCGCCGACGGCGTGGGCCGCCGAGCCGCGAACCAGGTCGCAACCGCACCGAGAACGAGGGCCACGCCGAGAAGGATCGTTCGGCGCTCCTCCCACTGGGCGAAGGGGGAACGGATGCCCAGCCAATCGCCCGGCAGCAAGGTGGCTACGACGGCAAAGGCAAGGAGCAGCCTCGAAAGGAGCACCGCGAGCGCCGCGGACTCGAGCTTGCGAGCGCGCCCGATCCATCCCGATCCGTTCGGCAGGGAGAGAGCGATGCGCACCGCCACGGCAACGTTCGCAGTGAGCACCAACGGACCCAACAGGAGCGCGAGCGTCCAGGGGACCTTGTCGATGACCTCCTCGGCCCCGGCCGTGCGGCCAACGGCGGCCACGACACCGTTCACCGCGGCGAGAAACGCGAGGGAGGGAGGGATCGCGGTCAGAGCTATGACACGATCGGGGGCGGCCTCGTCGGCTGAGAAGGCCCACATCGCCGCGGTCCCGGCCGAGACAACTGCCGCAAGACCCGCTGCGATCAGAGCCGAGGGCGCTATCACGGCCAAGCCGAGCATGACCGCTATTGCCGGGGCCGCCGCCGCAGGGATGCCCCCGGCGCGCCGGCGCGCGAGCAAGACCGCGCCCGACATGGCGAGGGCGAGGATGAAAAGAGCGACGCCGGCCCAGGGATCGGCGTCACCGAGCCCGATGCGAAGGAGCGAGAACCCTCCTCCGACGAGCAACGGGATGGCGGGGGCCGCTTCTCGGGAGAGGCTCCACGCTCCGGTCGCGGGCATCACTCCGGCTCGCAGGGCAGCAGAGAGCAGCAGCACGTAGAAGGGCCAGCCCTCGAGAGCTTCCGGAAGCACCCATGAACGGGTCTCGGCCCAACTCCCGACCAGCGCCGCGACAAGGGCGGCATCCGAAGCGAACAGCACGGCCCAGACCCATAGCCCGCTGCGCTGGTGAGCCGCAAGAGCAGCGATAGCGAGGCTCGAGCACAGCCAGAACAACAGCATCGGCACGGCCCACTTGTTCGTGACGGCCAGAGCCATCGCCGAAGATGCGACCCCGATCAAGGCACAGGAGAGAACGCTGCCTCTGCGCCCCGACACCAAGGCGGCCGAGAGCCAGGCCGTGGCGATCGAGATCCCCACGAGAGCCGACGTCCCCCCGAGCTCCGCCGTCCGCCAATCATCCGACGACCCATTCGAGACCACCAGCGCAACCCCAAAGCCGGCCCCCACCAGGCACAGCCCGGTAAGTACGCGCGCCCGCCAGGGAGGCCTCAGTAGAAGGGTGAGCAGGGCCACTGCGCCAATCGCCCCATGGCTCAGGAGCAGGATGGCCGTCGTCACGAAGCCACGAAGCTCGGAACCACGATGGTGCCTGCGATGGCGGCCGCGGCCGCAACGAGTACCGCCACCCAGGACCAGATCACGGGAAGGCGGCGCCACAGCAACGAGAGGCCGATAGCGGGGAGGAGGGCCGCAAGCGAAGCGAGCGCCCACGTGCCGACATCCTTCGCCAACTCACCGGAGTCGGCTCCGGAAGGCCCCACGACGGCCGGCCCCCAGAAGGCCGATACGAGGAGAAGAGCGACGACCAGGCCCTCGGCGCAGCTCAGGGCGAAGGACACGAGGCCCCGGGGGCGGTGCGATCCCAACCACAGGCTGAGCGCCAGGACCCCGGCCCCCGCGGCCAGGCCGGCTCCGATCGCCGCCTCCTGGGGATCCACGATGACGGTGGCTCCCAGGACCGCCTGCGCGCCTCTGATGTCATCCAGCGAGGAGCTCCCCCATCTCAGCGCGCCGACCGCAGCCGCGAGCGCGACCACCCCGAAGGCCGCCAGTCCCAGGTATTCGCGAAAGGTCGCGACCGCGAGACTCCGGCCGAAGCTGAGCAACGCAACGGCCCCTATAGCGGCCGCAATCGGCCCGGGGACGAGCCCCATGAGGAAGCCGAGAGCTATCAGGGCGCCGCCAACCCGGGTACCGGCCGAGAGCGCTTCCAGATCCCTGGTCTGCTCGACGGCCTCGGTCTGCGTCGACGGGTCGGCCCCCGCCGGTGCGGACGAGCTCACCCCCGCTCCCTGCGCTCGGTCTTGGCTCGGCCGGAGCGAAACCTCCTCCCGGCCACGTATGAGCGCACGAGATGGTTCCAGGAGCAGTCGAGGCAGACCTCGACGACATAGCAGGTGAACTCGTCGTGGCTGCGGACGAGCTCCGCAAGCCACTCCTCCGGATAGACCACGCGCCCGCTATTGCGCTTGAGCTCCTCGCCGTAGACGTAACGGACCCAGCGGATGGTCTCGTGCGAGCAGATCGGACAGGCGTCAGCACGGACGTGGCCTATGTTCTTGGCCGCCCGGATCAGCTCCGGATGGGCGTCGCACACGTCCGAGGTCGCCATCGTGCCCCGCCGCACGGCCGAGAGGACGGAGCGCCGGGCGAGACCGTAGTCCACCGTGGGGCCGGAAGATCGAGGGGGCCGGGCGGGATCGAACGAGGTACCGGAGAGAGCCATTGCCGAATGGTAAACGGCCTGGCCGGGGTGCGAGCCTGACTGCCGACGTAACCCAAGCGGGATCCGAAGGGCCTCCCCCGGAGCACCAAAGCCTGCCCGGGAGCCCGGTGGCGCGGACGTATCGGCCTGATATATCGTTTCGATATACTCGTCCGATATATCGGCTTGATAGGTGAGCGCGGATTCACGCGGCGGTTGCCTCGGGAGCCGGGCCGAAACGACACTGTAGGAGACCGTCGAGGTGAAGCAGCCAGGGATGCTGGAGCTACCGGTGCTCGGATTGCTCAAGGAGCGTTCGATGCACGGCTACGAGCTCCGAAAGGAGCTCGGCACCATGCTGGGACCCTTCTGGGGCGTCTCCTGGGGATCTTTGTATCCGACACTGCGTCGTCTCGCGAAGGTCGGCGCGGTCGAGAAGGTGGCCGAGGAGCCCAAGCCCCGTCGGGCCCGGGCGCACAAGACCACTCGCGCCACCACTCGCAGCACCACACGTAACTCGGCCGGTAGACGCAAGACGGTCTATCGGATCACGCCGCTGGGCGACGAAGCCTTCCGGGCGATGCTCGAGGAAACCGGAGCCGTTGTCGACACCGAGCACTTCACGCTCAAGCTCGCCTTTTTCCGATACCTGCAACCCGAGATGCGCGTCGCCTTGCTGGAGCGTCGGCGCGCTTATCTCCAGGAGAAGCTCGCTCAGTTCAAATCGAACCTTCTGAACTACCGCGAGCGGATGGACACGTATGCGTTGTCGCTCCAGAGCCATGACATGGCCGCGACCGAGACGGACATCGCGTGGATCGATGAGCTGATCAGCAAGGAGCGGGCTCCCCAGCGAGCGCCCTCCGACCAGGTAACCACCTAGAAGAGGGTTCTGACACCTCACGAAAAGGGGGAGCAAGGATGTCGAAGGTACGAGTAGGAATAATCGGAGTCGGTAACTGCGCTTCGTCATTGGTCCAGGGGATCGAGTACTACGCGAAGGCGCGCTCGGACGAACGGGTCCCGGGGCTCATGCACGTCCAGATGGGCGACTATCACGTCTCCGACGTCGAGTTCTCGTGCGCCTTCGACGTGGATGCGAACAAGGTCGGGTTGGATCTCGCCGACGCGATCGAGGCCGAACCGAACAACACGATCAAGTTCGCGGACGTCCCTCAGACAGGGATCAAGGTCGAACGAGGTCACACCTATGACGGCCTCGGCCAGTACTACCAGGAGGTCGTCACCGAGGCCGACCTCCCGCCGGTCGACGTCGCAAAGACGCTCCGCGAGACCGAGACCGATGTCCTCGTGAACTATCTGCCGGTCGGCTCCGAGCAAGCAGCCCGCTTCTATGCCGAGCAGGCGCTCGATGCCGGAGTTGCGTTCATCAACTGCATGCCTGTGTTCATTGCGACGAACGAGGAATGGGCACAGCGCTTCGCCAGCAAGCGAGTCCCGATCATCGGTGACGACATCAAGAGCCAGGTCGGCGCGACGATCTCACACCGCGTGCTGTCTCGTCTGTTCGAGGATCGCGGTGTGATCATCGATCGCACCTACCAACTGAACTTCGGCGGGAACATGGACTTCAAGAACATGCTCGAGCGCGAACGTCTGAAGTCAAAGAAGATCTCCAAAACGCAGTCGGTCACATCGCAGATCTCGGGCGGCATCGACGCAGACGACATCCACATCGGACCCTCGGATCACGTGCCCTGGCTCAACGATCGCAAATGGGCATACATCCGGATCGAGGGCCGCGAGTTCGGCGACATCCCGATCTCGATGGAGCTCAAGCTCGAAGTGTGGGACTCTCCGAACTCGGCCGGGGTGGTGATCGACGCCCTGAGATGCGCAAAGCTCGGCTTGGATCGAGGCATCGGCGGTCCCCTGCTCGGGCCCAGCGCGTACTTCATGAAGTCTCCTCCGGTGCAATACCTCGACTCCGAAGCGCATCAGATGATCGAGTCCTTTATCCGCGGTGAAGGGGCCGACGCTCCGGCCGGCAACGCCAACGGACACGCGAACGGATCGATCTCTCTCGAGATGGAGTCTTTGCCCCGCCAGCCATAGCTGACGCGCGGTCCCCCCGACGGCGCGAGAAAGGGTGCAGACTCGGGTCCCATGACTCGTTTCCTGCCCGGTGACGTAGACACAGATTTCATACGCCTCCTCGGCGCGCAGTTCACCGCACAGGCCGCCGATGGTTTCGCGCAGGCAGTTGCCCTCGAGATCCTCGTCCTGGACCCATTCAGGCAGGGAACGCCCGGAAGGATCGTGGCCATTGCGGCACTGACGTTGCTCCCCTATTCGATCGTGGCGCCGTTCCTCGGGGTCTTCGTCGACCGGTGGCCGCGGCGAAACGTCCTCTCGTGGACCAACTACGCGCGCGCGGCTCTGCTCGTGACCTTCCCGCTCTGGGCATCGGTCACGCCTGGAGAATCCGAGCTCTACGTTTCCGTCTTCTTGCTGCTCGGAGCCGGACGCCTGTTTCTCACGGCAAAGGGTGCGAGTCTCCCCGTGATCGCCCATGAAAGTCATCTCTTGCGGGGCAACGCCCTGTCGAGCGGGGGTGGGATGGTGTCGGCCCTTCTCGGCGGTGTCGTGGGAGTCGTGGGGGCCGCAGCTCTCGGAACGAGCATTCCGTTGGTCCTGGCCGGTCTCGTCTACGCCGCCTCGGGAGTGATCGCAGGCCGGATCTCGACCCCGCTGGATCACGACGCAGCGCACGCGCAGGTCCTCGGAGAGGCGGTACGCGGCGTGGCGCGCGACCTCCTCCAAGGAGTCAAGGAGATCGCGCGTCGACATGCCGCCCGCTTCGCTCTCGTCGGCATCTTCTTGCTGCGAACGGTCGGGATGATCGTCGTGATAGCCGCCGTCCTCGTCATCAAGAGCGAGTTCCCCGATGCGGGCGACCGTTTCGGACGGCTCACATCGAGCGCCCTGGCTCTCGGCGCGGCCGGAGTGGGCGCTTTCGTGGGCGCGGTTACCGCTCCACTCCTTGGGAGACGCTTCCGAGAGGTCGAGCTGATC
>JALZBR010000028.1 GCA_030863485.1 Actinomycetota bacterium | reverse complement strand
GGAGCGGGCCGCGGCCGTAAAACGAAGCCAGGATCGAGTTGCCGGGCCAGGTCACTGACGTCGATCCCCACCTCGACCAACTCCTCGCCGGGGGTCGCGACACATAGATGTCCGGTTTGTCATCTTGACCCCTAGAGAGCCTAGGCCTAGCCTCTCTAGGTATGGGAGCGCCGGACCTCATCAAGGGTCACCTCGATCCACTCCTGATGGCCATCGTGGAGCGAGAGCCCTTGCACGGCTACGCAATCATCGATGAACTGCGGAGGCGTAGCCGCGGTGAGTTCGATCTCCCTGAAGGCACGGTCTACCCCGCGTTGCACCGGCTCGAGCGAGCGGGGGTGCTGACGAGTTCCTGGGCCGAGGGCTCCGGTCGTAAGCGGCGCGTGTACGAGCTCACCAGGAAGGGCCGGCGAGCGCTGCAGGCGAGCCGCGACGAATGGAGAGGGTTCTCGTCGGCCGTCGCGGCTGTGCTTGGAGGCCCCGGTGGCTGAGGCGCTGCGCTCCGAAGCAATCACCTCCTACGTCGAGGAGGTGCGGCCCGATCTCTGGGGGCCTTTCTGGGCTCGCCGGCGGATCGAGGCGGAGCTCGCCGACCACCTCAGCGAGGCGGTCAAGCGACTGCAAGAGAAAGGACTTCCACGTAGCGAAGCCGAGCGACGCGCGGTAGAGGCTTTCGGCTCTCCCGGAGAGGTCGCACACGCCTTCGCAAGATCGAAAGGAATCGGCGTGCCTACTCAATTCACCAGATGGAGCGGCCTTGCGTTGATGGTCGGATTTCCCATCCTTCTCGCAGCCCTGATCTACGCGGACGTCTCGTGGTCTTTCTCGATCGGCTGGTTCGCGGAGATCGCGTCCGCAGCCGGAGCGCTAGTGGTCGCAGGGCTGGTCGGCATGTACCTGCGCTTGCGAGGACAGTTGGGCAAGTTGGGTCGCATGGGATTCCGGATGATGCTGCTGGGGTTCGTCGTCGGGATGGTCAGCGGATCGATGTGGTTCACCGCCGGTGCGGCCGTGGGCCTCGGCATCATGCTCACGGGCGTCGCTACTTACGTCTATGCGATGTTCAGGACGTCCGTCTTCCCCCGTTCGGCTTACGCGCTGATCGCCGCGGGGGCGGGGGCCGCAGCGGTGATCGGTTTCACAGGTTTGTTCACGGGGCTCGACACCGAATACCTCGCCGGTCCGGCCGGATACTTACTGTGCGGGGCAGGACTGCTGAGGATCGCGGTCCACATGTGGCGAGAGACCCCGCAACAACTGCACCAGCCTCCACCACCGGCAGCCGCCGTTTGATCCAGACGTGGGACGGGCGCGGCTTCTAGGCCGTGCCTGCCCATCATTGAAGGCGCGTTCGTGAATGATTCGTGTGGCGGGCACAAGAGATCGCCTCGAACCGTCCAACTGGGCGGAGGGCGTGGGACTCGAACCCACAAGTCCTTTCGGACAACGGTTTTCAAGATAGACCGCCAACGGTCGTGTGCGACCGATTCGATACGACCACACCATCTGACCTGCGGCTTCGTTCGAATGCTGTCCTATCCGACCGAGGGTTGTGCTCCGAGCGATTAGCAAATGATTAGCAAAAGCGGAACGGGCCATCACTCTGCGGGAAGCAGCTCTCCATACTTCACATGGAGCGGATCGAACTCGCTCTCGAAATCCTTATCCGTTGCCGATCCGAGAACATCGAAAGTCCATCGGGCGAACGCAAAGGATGTTGAGACAACCTTTTCGGTCTCAGCCGGATCTGGGCCCATCTCGATGGTGACACCCGATTCAGTCGCCTCAAGCGCGTCACCGACTGCCTGTGGTGCGCCGTGCACCTGTTGACTGGTCAACTCGTAGAACACGTCGTACAGGAATTCGATGTAGTCCGCGCCCCTCTCGAACCCACCACCTGCCGGGAAATCCACTCCGATGTCCCGCGCAAGACGTCTAACCGATAGTCCATGCCACGTGCCCGTTGGACTTCCTCTGAAGGCAGCATCACGAAGGTGCTCAGCACACCGTTGTGGGTTGGCCAAGCAAGCGATTCGCTTCTCCGCCACCTGCTCCGGATTCCCTTGAATGACGCCGTAGCGCTCTGACAGGTCCACGAGCTTCTCGGCCAGCTCCTCCCTCCGAGCACTCAAATCGCCGCCCTTCCCCCACTTCTGGTGGAGTTCGGAGGCGAACCACGGATAAAGAGTCGTCGCGTAATCGATATACCGCCTCGATCGCGGGTCAGGATCTTCCTTGATCCAGCGGGCGTGCAGCATCAATTCAAAGAGACTCCTGTGAAGCGCCAGAGCCGACTTCGACTGCCCTAGTCCTAAGAGATCGACCACGGCGACGAAGGAGTTGAAGAAGTGCACGCAGATTCCGAGGATGACCGCCGGGTAAGCAGTCATGCCCCGAACCTCAACTCCCTCAATGATGGAGTACAGGGTCCGGCTGGTCTCACGAAGGAAATCCACGTGAGCTTTGGTCGGGAGCTGATCGCAGACCACTAACCGCTCCCGCAAGTCAAAGAGGGCATCGCTAGGCCCGGAGGACTGCTCGGAATTCAACCGGAAATCCTCAATGAGCACCTACTGCGACCGGCTCATCGCCGCCGACGACCGCTTCTTCCGCAGTTCCTTCATGAGTTCCAGGGCAAAGCTCCAATAGACGGAGTCCTCCCGCCGATAGTCCTGTTGCCCACGGATCTTGGGGAGTTGCTGGACTAGTCCAGCTTCGGTGAATTTCACGAGTTCATCACGGACCTTGGTATCGGGCAGCCTGAGCTTGTCAGCCAGGAGCCTTGCGTGGAAGACACCGGGTTCTTGCTCCGCTATGGCGGCCGCCACCTCGAGCCGGTAGCGATTCCCCAAGACTCGCTTTGAGACTTCTCGGATTTCCTCGATGTCCACCAGCCAACCGTATACGCTTTACGGAAACCGTAAACCGTTAACCAGAAGCCAGTTTCCGGATGCCGAAAGCAGGAAGACAATGAGAGGACCCTTCAAGCTGTTCCGACGCCGGAGGCGCAAGATCGAGCCTGTCCGCATAGCAGATGCTCTTCGGGAGTACCCCGGTATGTGGGTCGCGCTCAAGAACGGCACGATCGTCGAGGCCAAAGAAACGCCCGACGCCCTTGTGATGGCCCTCAAGTATCGGGATATTCGCGACGCAACAATCATCCGCTCTCCCGCCGAAGGAGAGGCTGAACTCGTCGGTCTTGGCTAGGGAGCTCCACCGCGACGCGCGGGACCCTTGGCTATTTCCATATGTAGAGGATCCCGCAGGGCGGAAGGGGCGCGAGACCCTACGGCCCGTTGTTGCCGTCCGCCTCAAGGCCGAATCAGAAGCCCCGACCAAGGTTGCCGCCCTAGTCGATTCTGGTTCGGAACATACGCTTGCAGCTCCATTGTTGGCCAGAGCTATCGGCATTGAACCGGATGAGACCCGCGAATTCACCATCGGTATCGGCGGAGGTGCGCGTTTAGTTCGCCCTGCACAAGTGACGATCGAGTTGTACCCGGAACTTGACACAGATGATGCACCACTCACTTCCTGGGAAACGGAAGTCGGGTTCTTCACTACGTGGGAACCCCCATGGGCGGTCCTACTTGGTCAGGTTGGCTTCTTCGACAAGTTCACGGTCTCAATGAGCCGGTTGGCCCAGGCGCTGGCTATCGAAGACAAGGAC
>JALZBR010000003.1 GCA_030863485.1 Actinomycetota bacterium | reverse complement strand
GCCGGCAGGTGCGAAGCCCGGACGGATGAGCCGGCTCAGAACAGCTTCACGCGCTGCCTCCTCCGTGCGGGATGAGGCTTTTTGTTTTCCCGGAGGGAGGAAGAGTGGCAGTCGAGACGACCGTGGTGGGCTCCTATCCGAAGCCCCCGCCCGAGGGCGGAAGGTTCAACCTGCGCCAGACCCTGCACGCGCTCGAACGCGGCGAGGCAACCGACGCCGACGTCGCCAAAGCCGTTCAGGATCTGACGCGCGAGATGATCGCCGAGCAGGAGCAGGCCGGCATCGACCTCGTCACCGACGGCCAGGCGGGGTGGGAGGACATCCTCACGCCGTTTGCCTCGAACATCGCCGGGCTCGAGATCAACGGACTCATCCGGTGGTTCGACAACAACGTCTATTACCGCCGCCCGGTCGCCACCGGCGAGATCGAATGGCGCGGTCCCTCGTCCGTCGAGGCTTTCAAGTTCGCCCAGTCGGTAGCGTCCAGGCCCGTCAAGGCCGTCATCCCCGGTCCGATCACGTTCGCCAGGATGTCTATCGACGAGCACTACGGCGATCGCGTTAGGTTCGTCCTCGCTCTGGCGTCGGTCCTGGCTCAGGAAGCCTTCGAGCTGGAGGCCGCCGGGGCCCGGCACATTCAGATCGACGAGCCGGCCCTGCTCCAGGCCCCCGAAGACGTCGACCTTGCGGCGCGCGCGCTCCAGAAGGTCGTGGGCGAGCTGGAATCGGTCGAGACGACGGTGGCGACCTATTTCGGCGACGCCAAGCGCCTCGACGAGTATCTGTTCGATCTTCCGGTGGATTGTTTCGGGTTGGACTTCGTCTCGGGACCCGAGAACCGGGGGCTGGTCGCGCTGCTCCCCGAAGGAAAGAAGCTGCAGGCAGGGATCGTCGACGCGCGCAACACGATGCTCGAGCCCGCCGACGCGCTGGCGCGAACGATCGAAGAGCTCGCAAGCCACGTGGGCGCCGACAACCTGCGCGTGAGCCCCTCCGCGGGCCTCGAGTTCCTGCCGCGGGAAAAAGCTAGAGGCAAGCTCGAGAGATTGTCCGAAGCGGCGAAGAAAGTGGGTGCGTGATGGGAGAAGTTGATCTGGGCGGCGTCGGCCTCTGGACGACGTCGGTTGGGAGTCTGCCCAAGCCCGACTACCTGACCAAGGCTCGCAGCCGCTACGCGCGCAAGGAGATCGACAGGCAGGAGCTGCGCGAGCTCGAGCAGCGCGCGACGCGCGAGTGGATCGAGTTCCAGGACTCGATCGGCACCGATCTCATCGTCGACGGCGAGCAGTACAGAGGGGACATGGTGGCCTTTTTCGCCGAAGAGCTTCCGGGCTTGGAGATAGGCGGCCTCGTACGCTCCTACGGAAACCGCTACTACCGCAAGCCGATCGCGACGGGGCCGGTGGGCCGCGACCACCCCGTGACGGTCGACTGGTGGAAGTACGCGCAGTCGCTCACCAACCGGCCCGTGAAGGGCATGCTCACCGGTCCGTACACGATCTGCGACTGGTCGTTCAACGAGCACTACGGCTCACGCCGAGACTTCGTGCTCGATCTCGCGAGGGTGATAAGAGACGAGGCTCTCGACCTCGAGAAGGCGGGCGCCCGCTACATTCAGATTGACGAGCCGGCGGCCTCCACGCGCATGGACGAGCTCGATCTCGTGATCGAGGCTATGGGGGTCGTCACCGAGCCTCTGGAGGCCCACACCATCACCCACATCTGTTATGGGGAGTTCCACAAGGCCTACCCGAAGATGCTGGACATCCCCGTCGACCAGATCGATCTGGAATTCGCCAACTCGGAGTACTCGCTGCTCGACAGGTTTGCCGAGGAGCCCTTCACCAAGTACATCGGGCTTGGCGTGGTCGACGTGCATTCACACGTCATCGAGCCGGTGGAAGAGATCGTCGACGGCATTCACAGGGCGCTCAAGCACATCCCTCCCGAGCGAATGTTCGTCGACCCCGACTGCGGGCTCAAGACGCGCACCGTCGACGAAGCCAAGACGAAGCTCACGAACATCCGCAAGGCGGTTGAAACGGTGAGAGCCGACCTCTGAGCAACCGCTGGGCTCCCGGAGGCCAAGAGCACGGAGTCTTGCTTCCCTCGCGCGCGATTCGGCCGGCCCTTGCCGCCTCGCCCCATCGTTCGTCGTAGCCTTTCTGATCGCCCTCGTCGGGTCCACTATCATCCCGGCGAGCGAACCAGGAGCGTGAGATGAAGATCAAGGCCACATGCGGGACCTGTGGAAGGGAGTTCTTGCTCTCGCAGATAGGTCCGGAGTCCGACGCACCCGGACGCTGCCCGTTTTGCGGGGCACGCTTCGCCAGGCACTACTCCGCAGTTCTACCCGAGGTGGTCAGAGAGGCAGAATCATCGGCCTCGGAATTCGTCAATGCCCTCGATCGGCTCGAATCCGTCAAAACGGGTTTCGAGATCGACTTCGACGACCTCCTTTCGAGGTTGTCGGAGCAGGTTCACGGGCAGCGACCGGGACGGGCCGCGAGCTGAGCTTGCGATGCCGGAAGCGGATGCGGACAAGCGCGAGGACGAGCTGAGGGTTCTCGTCGTCACCGACGACGCCCAACTCGCGCATGAAGCCAGCTTCGGGTTTCCGGTCGGCGTCCGCGTCACCGTCGTCCGTGACGCACGTGAGGCATTGGAGTTCGCGGGTCAACAAACGCCCTCGGTTGTCGTTGTCGATCTGCAGACGGGTAGCTCCGGAGGCATCGCGCTTGCGCGGGAGATGGCCCAGGACGACCGGCTGGCGAACGTGCCGATAATGATGCTGCTCGAGCGGCCCGAAGATGAATGGCTCGCCAAGCGAGGTGGGGCTCACTTGGTGCGCACCAAGCCTCTCGATACCACCGAGCTCGTGACCGACACGCTCGAGCTCGCGCGCCGCTAGCGCGGCGGCTCTCGGCTTCAGATTTCCCCTCGCAAATGGGGCCAACCGGCCCATCTCTGCGCCGGCCCGCGAAAAAGCGCTGGTAGAGCGGGTTGCAGGGGCGTAATTTCACGCCTAGAATTACATGCGTGTAAGAGCTAAAGAGCGGCTGTGTTGCTGACGAGGGCTCTTGAAGTCAAGCGTGAGAACAGAGAAAGGCCGGGGCGATGCAAAGGATCACGAGCAAGCTCTTGCAACCCGTGGACTGGCAAGCAAAAGCTCGCTGCGCGGAAGTCGATCCGGACATCTTCTTTCCAGAGCGCGGTGGTTCTTCCAAGCGGGCCCGCGAGGTTTGTGCGCGCTGTGAAGTCCGTCTGCAGTGCCTCGAATACGCCCTTAACAACAAAGAACAGTTTGGGATTTGGGGTGGCACTTCTGAACGCGAACGACGGCGCTTACGTAGGGAGCGCGGGAGGCGTAGGCTGCACGCCGTCTCTTAGCTAGCGCGTCAAACTAAAAGCTGTCGTCGCAGCGCCGCTGGTGTGATCTCTTTGAGATAGGTTTAGGCGCGCGCGCAAATCGCGACAAATGCTTGCACCTGCTCATGTAATCGTGCCTAATAACACGTTGAATGCGAATTCCTCGCATTCACGCGACGAGTTCCATGCAGCACCGCATGGAACTGCAAGTAGCTGACGAGGTCCGCGCAACTCGTCATAAGCACGAGCGGAGGTGTTGGCATGGCCGAAAAGAAGACGGCAGGACGCAAGAGGGCCGGGGGTCGCAAGACGACCAGGCCCTCCGGTAAACGGACGACGGCGCGTAAGTCGAGTGCCCGGAGGGCGGGCGGCGGCAGATCGACGGCGCGTAAGTCAACGGGTCGGAAGTCAACCGGTAGGAAGAAATCGACGGCGCGCCAGTCCACCGGGCGCAAGAAGACGACCGGGCGCAAGTCCAC
>JALZBR010000426.1 GCA_030863485.1 Actinomycetota bacterium | reverse complement strand
CTTTCTGTCCGGGCGAAAGGCCGACGGAGATTCCGCGAATCGTGAACATCTCCCTGCCGGAGATGCCCACCGATGCCGCCGATTCGCCGGGCAGGAACTGCAGCGGCAGGACACCCATCCCGATCAGGTTGCTGCGGTGGATGCGCTCGAAGCTCTCGGCGATGACGGCGCGCACCCCAAGCAGGGCGGTTCCCTTCGCCGCCCAATCTCTCGAGCTTCCCGAGCCGTACTCCTTCCCCGCCACGACGACCAGGGGTACGCCCTCTTCCCGGTACCGAAGAGCCGCGTCGTAAACGGTCATCTCGGTACCCTCCGGCAGGTGCAGCGTCTTCGGACCTTCCGTCTCGGGCGCGAGCAGGTTACGCAGCCGGGGGTTTCCGAACGTTCCCCTCAACATGACCTCGTGGTTTCCCCGCCGGGCTCCGAAGCTGTTGAAGTCGCCCGGCTCCACGCCTTGCTCTCGCAAGTACCGCCCCGCGGGGGAGTTCACACCGATGACGCCTGCCGGCGAGATGTGATCGGTCGTGATCGAGTCACTAAGCAGAACGAGCGCCCTCGCACCAACGATGTCCTTCGGTGGAGCAAAGTCCGAGGAGGTCTGGATGAAGAAGGGCGGTTCCCGAATGTAGGTGGAGCTCGGATCCCACTCATAGACGGCTCCCGCCGGCGCGGGCATCTGCTGCCATCTCTCATCGCCTTCGAAGATGTGCGCGTACTCTTGCTCGAACTGGTCGCTGGTGATCGCCGACGCCATCAAAGCCTCCACTTCTCCCGAGTCGGGCCAGAGCTCGTGGAGGAAGATCCCGCACCCGTCCCGGTCACACTGAATCGCCTCCCTCGTCAAATCGATGTTGACGGTGCCCGCAAGCGCGTACGCCACGCACAGCGGAGGTGAGGCGAGATAGCTCGCCTTTACCTGCGGGTGGATCCGGCCCTCGAAATTGCGATTGCCGGAGAGGACCGCGACGACGGCGAGGTCGCCCGCATCTACCGCCTCAGCCACGTCGCTTGGAAGGGGGCCCGAGTTCCCGATGCACGTCGTGCATCCGTAGCCGACGAGGTTGAAACCCAGCTTCTCCAGATAAGGCAGGAGACCCGCCCTCTCTAGGTACGCGGTCACCACTCTCGACCCGGGGGCGAGCGAGGTCTTCACCCATGGTTTCGTGGAGAGGCCGCGCTCGACGGCGTTTCTTGCGACGAGCGCGGCGGCGATCATCACCGTGGGGTTCGAGGTGTTCGTGCAGCTAGTGATCGCAGAGATCACCACCGACCCGTCGCTGACGCCACCAGCCGCCTCATCCGTCTCGCCTCTGGTTTCGACCCCCTCGCCCCGATGCCCGGCGCCTTCGGCTGCCGCCCCTTTGCCTGCCTGACTCTTTTCGCTTCCGGGTCCCTTCAAGAAGGTCTTATCGAAGGAGCTCCAGACATCGCTCAGCGCCACTCGGTCCTGAGGTCTCTTCGGCCCGGCGACGCTGGGTTCGACGCTCGAGAGGTCGAGGTCGAGGACCTCGGTGAACTCGGGGGCCCGATCGGAGCCGGTGCGAAACAGACCCTGCTCCTTCGTGTAGCGCTCCGCCAGGTCGGCGGCTTCGGCCCGGCCGGTCATCCTGAGGTAGGCGAGGCTGTTGGAGTCGACCGGGAAGAGGGTGGAGGTTGCGCCGAACTCGGGCGACATGTTCGAAAGGGTGGCGCGGTCCGCGACGGTCAGCGTCGCCAACCCCTCCCCGAAGAACTCGACGAATTTACCGACCACGCCGTGCCGCCTCAGCATCTCCGTCAGCGTGAGCACGAGATCAGTGGCCGTCGTCGCGGGCGGCAGCTCGCCGGAAGTCTTGATCCCGACGACGACGGGCGAGGTCAGGAACATCGGCTGGCCGAGCATCGCCGCCTCCGCCTCGATGCCTCCGACGCCCCATCCGAGAACGCCCAGCCCGTTGATCATCGTGGTGTGGGAGTCCGTGCCGACGAGGGTGTCGGGGAACGCGTCGCCGTCTCTCGAGATCACGACCTGGCTCAGGTATTCGAGGTTGACCTGATGGCAGATCCCCATTCCCGGAGGAACCACCCGAAAGTCACGGAAAGCCTGCTGGGCCCAGTTGAGAAGCGCGTAACGCTCGCGGTTGCGCCGGTACTCCCACTCGATGTTCGCCCGGTAGGCCTCCGCGCTTCCGAACCTGTCCACCTGGACGGAGTGGTCGATGACGAGGTCTACGGGGACGAACGGGTTCACGCTGGTCGGATCCCCTCCCGCGCGCTGAATCGCACTCCGCATTGCCGCCAAGTCGACCACCGCCGGCACCCCGGTGAAATCCTGCATGAGAACCCTTGCGGGCATGAAGGCGAGGCGGGCGCGCGGGTAACGCTTCGGCCATCGAGCGAGCGCCGCCACGTCGGACTCCGAGACGTCCCGCGACCCGGCTCTCCTCAACAGGTTCTCGAGAAGGATCTTCACGGTCTGAGGGAGGCGGTCCAGGTCCGCGCCCACCTGGTCGGCGAGGGCGGGCAAGCTCCAGACGCGGACCGTCCCGGAGTCGCTCCGCATCTGTCTAACCGCCCCAAAGGGTTCGTTTTTCACTTATCCATCATCTCTCGGGCTGTTCTCGTCGGTGTTAAGCGGGATGATTAAACGTCGTGAACTCCCTCGGATTGTTCTCGGAGCCGACTCGGAAGTGGTTCGGTGACAGCTTTGTCGCGCCTACCCTCGCGCAGGAGGGCACCTGGCAGGCGATCGCGGCCAGCCGCGACACCCTCGTCGTGGCCCCCACCGGCTCGGGGAAGACGCTCGCCGCCTTTCTGTGGGCGCTCGACCGGCTCGCAAACGAGCCCGAGCCGCCCGGCGGGGAGCGGCTGCGCATCCTCTACGTCTCCCCGCTCAAGGCCCTTGCCGTCGACATCGAGCGAAACCTGAGGGCGCCCGTCAGGGGGATCAGCAATGCGGCGGCAATTCTCGGCCTTCCCAGCCGCGACATCACGTTCGGGATACGGACCGGGGACACGCCGGAGGAGGTGAGAAGGAGGTTCGCCAAGAGCCCGCCTGACATCCTAATTACCACTCCCGAATCGCTGTTCCTGCTCCTCACGTCCCAGGCAAGGGATGCGCTCCGCCACCTCGACACGGTGATCGTCGACGAGGTCCATGCAGTTGCAGGGACGAAGAGGGGGGCGCACCTCGCGGTGAGCCTCGAGAGGCTCGATGCTCTAAACGCCTCCCCTCCCCAGCGGATTGGGCTCTCCGCAACCGTGCGCCCCATCGACGAGGTCGCCCGCTTCCTCGGCGGTCGCCGCGAGGTCACCGTCGTCAACCCGCCCTCGCCCAAGGCTTTCGACCTATCCGTCGTCGTCCCGGTCGAGGACATGGCGGAGATGGGGCAGGAGCTGGAGTCCGTGGGCGAGGGGCACGCAGCCTCCGGATCCGACCACAAGACGATCTGGCCGAGCATCGAGGCTCGTCTCGTCGAGCTGGTCAAGGCGCACCGGTCCACGATCGTGTTCGTGAACTCCCGCAGGCTCGCCGAGAGGGTTTGCGCCAAGGTCAACGAACTGGCCGAGGAGGAGGTCGCCCGAGCGCACCACGGGTCTGTCAGCAAGGAGCAGCGGCGTCTCATCGAGGAGCAGCTGAAGGCGGGGGAGCTCCGGGCGGTCGTCGCCACCTCCTCCCTCGAGCTGGGGATAGACATGGGAGCGGTGGATCTAGTCGTCCAGGTCGAGTCGCCGCCGAGCGTAGCGTCGGGGCTGCAGCGAGTCGGCAGAGCGGGCCACCAGGTGGGCGCCGTCAGCCGAGGGGTCATCTTCCCGAAGTGGAGGGGGGACCTCGTCCAGTCGGCGGTCGTCGTCGAGCGGATGAAGGCCGGCGAGATAGAGGCCCTTCGCTACCCTCGGAACCCGCTCGACGTTCTCGCTCAACAGATCGTCTCGATGGTCGCCATGGACGATCTGACCGTCGATGAGCTCGAGGCGCTCGTGAGAAGGGCCGCCCCCTTCGAGTCTCTGCCTACCAGCGCCCTCGAGGGCGTCCTCGACATGCTCTCGGGACGCTACCCAAGCGACGACTTCGCAGAGCTTCGCCCGCGCCTCAACTGGGACCGCGCGACGGGCAGGCTGACTGCGAGGGGCAATGCGCGGCTGCTAGCCGTGACGAGCGGCGGCACGATCCCCGACCGGGGTTTGTTCGGCGTTTTCCTCGCCGGCGAGGGGACTACGCGAGTGGGAGAGCTCGACGAGGAGATGGTTTACGAGTCCAGGCCGGGCGACGTCTTCACGCTCGGCGCCTCGAACTGGCGGATAGACGACATAACGCACGACCGCGTGCTGGTGACCCCGGCGCCGGGGACTCCCGCAAAGACCCCCTTCTGGCACGGCGACGCGCTCGGCCGCCCAGTTGAGCTCGGAAGAGCTCTCGGCCGCTTCATGCGCGAGGTTGGCGGGACAGATGCGGAAAAGGCTGCCGAGCGCTTGCAGGAGGCCGGGCTCGACGCCTGGGCGGCCGAGAACCTCATCCGTTATCTCGGCGAGCAGGTCGAGGCGACCGGCCATCTTCCCGACGACCGGACGATCGTCGTCGAGCGATTCCGAGACGAGCTCGGGGACTGGCGAGTCTGCGTCCACTCCCCGTTCGGTGCGAAGGTCCACGCGCCCTGGGCTCTTGCCATCGAGGCAAAGGTCAGGGAGCGCCTCGGGCTCGAGGTGCAGACCATGCACACGGACGACGGGATCGTCGTGCGGCTGCCCGAGGCCGAGGAGGCTCCGGCGGTGGAGTCGGTTCTGTTCGATCCCGAGGATGTCGAGAGCATCGTCACCTCCGCAGTCGGAGGTTCCGCTCTCTTCGCCAGCCGGTTCAGGGAGTGCGCGGCGAGGGCCCTGCTTCTGCCCAAGCGCCGCCCGGGACGAAGAACGCCCCTCTGGCAGCAGAGGCAGCGCAGCGCCAACCTCCTGCAGGTTGCGGCCGGGTACCCGTCGTTCCCGATCGTTCTCGAGACGATGCGGGAGTGCCTGCAGGACGTATTCGACCTCCCGGCTTTGGTCGAGCTGATGCGCGATCTCAGATCCCGCAAGGTCCGGATCCTTGAGGTGGAGACCGAAGGCGCCTCGCCGTTCGCGAGCTCGCTGTTGTTCGGGTACATCGGCGCATTCATCTACGAGGGCGATGCCCCCCTCGCCGAGCGCAAGGCTCAAGCCCTGTCCCTGGACAAGGCGCTTCTGGCGGAGCTCCTTGGGTCTTCCGAGCTGCGCGAGCTCATCGACCCGGAGGCTTTGGCCGAGGTGGAGCTGGAGCTGCAGAAGCTTGCCGAGAGCCGCAAGGTAAGAGGTCCTGACGACGCCCACGACGCGCTTCGGTTGCTTGGCGACCTCACCTCTTCCGAGCTGGTGGCGCGGGGAGCCCAGCCGGCGTGGCTGGCGAGGCTTGAGGAGGAGCGGCGTGCGCTCCGGCTCCGGATCGCCGGCCAGGAGCGGTGGGTCGCGATCGAGGATGCGGGGCGATTTCGGGAGGCGCTAGGGACACCGCTCCCCGTCGGCATACCCGACGCTTTCCTGCAGCCGGTCGAAGACCCTTTGGGTGACCTGGTCGCGCGCTTTGCGCGCACGCACGGCCCCTTCCGAACGGGCGATGTTGCCGAGCGGCTCGGCCTTGGGCCCGCGGTGGTCGACGAGGTCATGATCCGTCTGGAGGCGCGGGGCAAGGTCGTGAGAGGCGAGTTTCGCCCCGGCGGGTCTGGGAGCGAGTGGTGTGACTCGGAGGTGCTCCGCAGCCTTCGGCGGAGGTCGCTGGCCAAGCTCCGCAAGGAGGTGGAAGCGGCACCTCCCGAGCTCTTGGCGAGGTTTCTCCCCGCCTGGCAGGGGGTTGGCTCGGCCGGGGGCAGGGCGCTCAGTGGCGGGCTCGACAGCTTGCTCAGGGTCGTCGAGCAGCTGCAGGGCGGAGCGGTCCCCGCAAGCATGCTCGAGCGGCTCGTCCTGCCGGCTCGGCTGCCTTCGTACAGCCCTTCCATGCTCGACGAGCTCACTTCTGCCGGGGAGGTTGTCTGGGCTGGAGGAGGGGCGATCGGGAGCGACGACGGATGGGTCCGGCTCTACCTCGCCGGTGACCTCGACCTTTTGCTGCCTCGCCCCGCCCCCGACGAGCTTTCCCCCGAGGGTCAGGCCGTCCTCGACGCCCTCTCGTCGAGAGGAGCCATGTTCTTTCGCCAGATCCAGTCGGCTACGGGCATCGGTTCCGACGTTCAGCTGCTCAATGGGCTCTGGGATCTGGTTTGGGCGGGTTTCATCACCAACGACACTCTCGCCCCCCTCCGCTCTTTAAAGGGAGTGGGAGGGAGGTCTCTCCCCACG
>JALZBR010000424.1 GCA_030863485.1 Actinomycetota bacterium | reverse complement strand
CGGCACCACGTGCACCACGTGCACCACGTGGTTAGCTCGCAACCCTTAGATCACCGAGTTGCCGTCGCCCTCGAGCGCTCGGCGGAGTCGGGCTCCCGCTCCCGAGATCTCATATCCGCCGCGCCTCCGAACGGCCAGGCCTCGCACTTCGAGGCGGGACATCGAGAGGGCCACGCTTCCTGGGGTCTGTCCGGTCAATCTGACGATTCGATCCGGAGCCACCGGAACGTCGTCCAGCACCGCGAGGACCGCCGCTTCGTCGGCGCTCAATGACTTCAGGGCGACCGCTCGCCGATCGTTGCCCCCGTCCCACACAAGCCCGGGCGCGAGATCCTCGAACATGTGGTCAACACGAGTAGTTAGCTTGGCGTGACCACTGCGGATGAGCTCGTGGGGACCCGCGGACATAGGGTTACGCACGCTCCCCGGCAGCGCCCAGATATCCCTGTTGGCGTCTATACCGAGCCGGGCCGTGATGAGCGCACCGCTCTTCACCCCGCCCTCGATCACCAAGATCCCTTGGGCCAAGCCAGCCACGATGCGGTTACGGAGGGGGAAATGATGGGCGTGCGGTTGGACGCCGTCCGGGTACTCACTAACCAAAGTGCCGGTAGCCCTGATCTGCTTCTTGAGTGCCGCGTTGCGCGCCGGGTAATCCACGTCCAGACCGCAGCCGAGTACCGCTATCGTGTACCCGCGCAACTCCAGTGCGGTCCTATGCGCGATCGTGTCTATGCCCACTGCCAATCCGGACACGATCGTGCATCCCGCCTCTACGAGACCCCTCGTGAGTTCCTCGGCGGCCTCCACCCCTGCGGCTGTGGGACGACGGGTCCCCACCACGGCCACCGTCCTTTTGTCGACTTCGAGCCGTCTGCCCTCCACATAGAGCCTCTTGGGGATCTCACCGGGTTGCAGCTCGCACAAGACATCGGGCCACTCAGGGTCTCCGGGATCTATCGTTCTCTTGGGATCTAGCGGACGCTCACCCTGTCGTTCCTGGTTGGGGTCTTCACGTGTCCCCTCACCAGAGAGGGCGCCGATCTCGAAACCTGCGGCGGAGAATCCGCGCAACTGGGCGAAGAGATCGTCCTCTTCCCTCATCCGGGCACCTCTGACGCCTGAGGCTCCAGTCTGAGTCCCAGCGCTTTCACCGCGTGCTCCTCGTCGACAACATCCGAGCCGGCGAGATCGGCAACCGTGCGAGCAACTCGCAGCACCCGCACGAGGCCTCGGCCCGTCAAGCCGAGAGTTTCTATGGCCTCACCGAGCCACAAGCGGGCTGCGCGCGTGACTCCCATGGCGTCGAGGTCGACGGGCGCGGACGAGTTGGTCTCGCCGGCCTTGCCATAGCGTTGCTCCTGTCGCCGCCTGGCCGCCGTGACGCGTTCCCGGATAGTGGCCGAGGGATCCCCAGACGGAGCCGCCATCAGCTGACCCTTTGATGCCCGTTCGAGACGGATCTGCATGTCGAAGCGGTCCATTAGAGGACCCGATAACTTGCGCTCGTAGACCTGGAGGCGATGAGGGGCACAGCTACACGCGCGCAACTCGTCGTCCCTGTAGCCGCATGGGCAGGGGTTCATCGCAGCAATGAGCGAGAACCGACACGGATAAGTCACGGCACCTCCCGAGCGCGCCAGCGTGACCCGGCCCTCCTCGAGGGGGCCGCGCAGGGTGTCTACGACGTTCGGGCTGAAGAGTGAGATCTCGTCGAGGAACAGGACGCCGAGATGCGCCAGGCTCACCTCGCCCGGCCGAGGTAGACCCGTCCCTCCTCCGATCAGTCCCGCGACGGATATGTGGTGGTGCGGGGACCTGAACGGGCGATGCTTGATCAGCGAGGCGCGCTCCGACAAGAGCCCTGCAACGGAATAGATGCGAGTGGCCTCGAGCGATTCCTCGGTCGACATCGGAGGCAGGATCCCGGGCAGCCGGCGGGCAAGCATCGTCTTGCCCGAACCAGGCGGCCCCTGGAGCATCACGTTGTGGCCCCCCGCCGCGGCGACCTCGAGAGCTTCCTTCGCAGACGAGTGGCCTCGGACCTCGCGGATGTCCACGCCGCTGGGCTGTTCCACGGGCCTGGCCGGCGGCGCTTCCGGAGGCATGGATCGACCTCGCAGAAAGCCCAGACATTCGCTCAGCGACGTGACGCCGACGACCTCGATGCCTTCGACGAGCGTCGCCTCGCCCGCGTTGGCGGCAGGGCAGATGATCCCCCTCCGGCCCCTCTCGCGACAAGAGATCGCCGCCGCCAGGACCCCCCTTACGGCCCGCACTCCCCCGTCGAGACCCAGCTCACCGAGCAGGACCCATCCGGCGAGCGAATCTGGATCCAGGCGCCCATCGGCCGCGACGATCCCAAGTGCCAGGGGTAGATCGAAGTGAGTCCCCTCTTTGCGCAACGCTCCGGGCGCGAGGTTCGCCACCTTCCGCGATGGCGGCCACCTTTCGTCAGAGGAGATCAGGGCAGAGCGCGTCCGCTGCTCTGCTTCTCGCACCGAGGCGCTCGGTAGACCCACGAGTGTGAAACCGGGGACGCCGCTCGTGACGTGCACCTCGATGTCGACTATGTGGGCCTCGGTGCCGATGAGGGCGACCGATGCCGTGTTGACCGGTTTCACCGGCATCGAACCATCCGATCCGGCCCCCGAGGCGCGACCCGAAGCGAGCATCAACGCCGACTGCCAAACGGTCTGTGACCCCGGCCACCTCACAGGGCCCCGGCACGAGCCGGCTCACGACGAAAGAGAGACCGGCTCAGCGTCCGGTGAAGCGAGGCTCCCGTTTCTCTACCCACGCGGTCACGGCCTCGCGGGTGTCCTCGCTTGCGAAACAAAGAGCCTGAGCCACCGACTCGGCATCGAGGTTCTCGTCGATCGTGCGCTCAGGTGCGCGATTGAGGTTCTCCTTGATCAAAGAAACCGTCCGCGGCGGCAACGCCGCCAGGCGCGAGGAGAGATCCTTGACCACGGCGTCGAGCTCCTCGGGATCGCACAAGCGGTTCAAAAGACCCAGCTCGTAGGCCTCGTCGGCCGAGATCGTGTCACCCAAGAGAGCCAGCTCCTTCGCGCGATGAAGTGGCAGTGCGCGCGTTAGCGCCCATGTCCCCCCGAAGTCAACAACGAGCCCGCGCTTCACGAACAGCTCGGCGAAGGCGGCGTCGCGCGACGCGACCACCAGGTCGCAAGCAAGCGCCAGGTTGCATCCGGCCCCCGCGGCGATCCCCGACACCCGCGCGACGGTCGGCTTCGGACAAGTCATCACGGCCCTGGCGATGCGATGGATCTTGTGCATCCGGTCCTTGAGCTCGAAAGGCGAGGTAACCAGGTTGGCGGGGTCCGTGAGATCGGCTCCCGAGCAGAAAGCGTCGCCCGCGCCGGTCAGGACGACACACCGAACGTCGTTATCGGTGGCGACGAACTCGAACGCTCGACCGATCTCTTCGAACATCACCCACGACATCGCGTTCTTCTTCTCCGGCCGGTTCATCGTGATCGTGACGACCTGACCGTCCTGTTCCCACTCGAGTGTCTCGAACATGCGCGGTTCCTCTCTGCTCTGGCCCGGTGCGCCAGGGTCGACTGCGATGCGCCGCCACTCTAGAACGCGTCGGGATAATGCGTTAGCTCGGGCCGGCCCTCGCGCACGACGATCGACACGACGTCGAAGCGCACCTCGACGTCGCCCGGTTGGCGCTCACGAAGCCAGCGTGCGGCGAGCCGGCGGAGACGAGCTTGTTTCCGCCACTCGACGGCCTCGGCGGGAAGACCCCAGCGATCGCTCCGACGCGTCTTGACCTCGCAGAAGACGATCGTTTTGCCCCTCGCCGCGATCACGTCGATCTCACCCTCGGGGACTCGGTAGTTGCGCTCCAGGATGCGATAACCGCGACGTACGTACAGATCAGCGGCCTGATCCTCACCACTTCGCCCCAGAACCGATCGACCGTCCACAAAAACGAACTTAGACGCGCCCTGAGACGCGAACGGGGGGAAGTGCTAGCGCTGCATCCCGGGAGGGTTCGGGATGAGGTCGCGCTCGCTGAGCTGGGCGAGCTCCTCGACGTTGAGATCACGGAAGGTGACGACCTTCACGTGCGAGACGAAGCGGGCCGGGCGGTGCATGTCCCACACCCAGGCGTCGTGCAATTCGACCTCGAACCACGTCTTGGCCCCGGCGTGCTGGGTCTCGACCTTCACCTCGTTGGCGAGATAGAACCTTCGCTCGGTCTCGACCACGAACTTGAACATGGGAAGGACGTCTCGATACTCCTTATAGAGCTGTAGCTCCATCTCGGCTTCGTATTTCTCGAGATCCTCGACGCTCATCCCTCGACCCCTATTTGCTCGGCTCGATCGTGGTCACTTATTACGTCAAAGTCTCCCACCTCCGGCGATTGAATGACACCACCATTCGCCGAAGAGTCGGCCCGTTTGGGCCTCCCCCGCCCCCGTCGCGGCGGCCCGTCATCGGGGAAGCCCATGACCCCGAAGAAGCTCTTTCTGTGGATGTCGCAAGGGCCGTATTGCTTGAGGGCGTCCCAGTGCTCCCGTGTGCCGTAGCCCACGTTGGTGGCGAAGCCGTAGCGCGGGTGCTTCCGGTGGTACCGCCGCATCGCCGCGTCCCTGTGCACCTTTGCAACGATGGACGCCGCCGCAACCGCCTTCGAGACGACGTCTCCCTTCTTGACCGCAAGGGCCGGAAACGGGAGTCGCTTGAGCTTGAAGCAATCGACGAGGACGTAATCGGGCGGGACCTCGAGACCCTTCAGGGCACGACGAAGAGCTTGGAGGTTGCACTTCTGGAGCCCGGTCTTGTCGATCTTCCACGGCTGCACCCTCACGATGGAGACCGCGAGGGCCACCTCCCGCACCCGCCGGGCCAAGTCCTCGCGCTGAGCACGGGTGCACAGCTTCGAGTCCCTCAACCCTTCGATCTCGACGTCGGGCGGTAGGACCACAGCGGCCGCCACGAGCGGCCCGGCCAGCGCCCCCCTGCCGACCTCGTCCGCTCCGGCGATCTGCCTGAATCCGCCGTCGGACAGCCTCGCCTCGAGCAGGCCGATCGCGTCCCCGTCCATGCCGGCTGGCTACAGTCCCCCGAAGTCCTCGGGTGGCCAGATGATCACGAAGGCCCGCCCCACGATCTTGTCCTCTTCCACCGGACCGATCGTGCGGGAGTCCGCCGAGTTGTCGCGGTTGTCCCCCATGACGAAGACCGATCCGGCGGGCACCACGCAGCCGTTCTCGGACGGGCTCATCTTGCCTGGGCAGCGACCGGCCGTGATGGAGCTGCTCGAGTTGTCGGGCTTGGGCAAGTAGTCCTCTTTCACTTTTTCGCCATTCACATAGAGCTGCCGAGGCGAGCCCTCGTAGCGGATGGTGTCACCTCCGACCGCGACGATGCGTTTGATGTAGTCCTCTGAGCTCCCGGTCGGCAGACCGAGCAGCTCGCGCACGTAGTTCTGGGCGTCTCTGTACCAGGGCAGGTCCGGGTCCTTCTTCCCCTGGAAGACATCGCGCGCGAAGACCACGACGTCACCCTGACCCGGCCCCCCGAACCATCCCGTCACCTTCTCGACCAGGACCCTGTCCCCCACTTGCAGGGTCGGCTTCATCGACCCGGAGGGGATGAAGAAGGCCTGCATCAAAAACGTCTTGATGATGACGGCGATGATGAAGGCAACAAAGACCAGCAGCGGGAGCTCCGCGACCTGAGAGAGGATCCGTCGGCCGCGCGACCTCGTGGGCCGCTCCTTGCGGCGGAACAAACCGAAGCGCTTCTTCTCACCCGAGCTTTCGTTGGGCCCCGCAGCGGTCTCTCCAGTAGCCGATGCCGTCTTCTCCGCGGGAGGAGCCCCGGGAGGCGAGCTCGCCACCGCCCCGACCCCGGGGACGTTGCCCTCAGAGCGAACGTCGGGGGCGCCGGAAGAGGAGCCATCGCCGGACTCCGCTCGCTGAAGCGGTGAAGTGGCTCCAGCCGGCGAGGAACCGTCCCCGTTCGACATGTCGGAGCGCAGGCGCTCGGCCACTCCGTCGTCTATCGATGAGGAGTGGCTTGACGCGGGCTCGCCCATGCGGTCCAGCCTGTCGAGCACCTCCTGGGAGGAAACCCCCAGCTCCTTGGCCATCTCGTGAACTCTCGGCATTGAGCGAACAGGGTAATGCTTCGCACCCGCCCTCGGCGTATCCGACCTCAGAGGGTGCCGAAATCAGCCGGGGGCCACACGAGCAAGAAGGCGTGACCGATCACGCTCTCCTCCGGAACCGGTCCGAAGTTGCGTGAGTCGTCCGAGTCCCCCCTGTTGTCTCCCATCACGAAGATCATGTCCTCCGGGACCTGAATGGGCGTGAACGGCTCGGTCTCCATGCCTTCTGGCAGATAGGGCTCCTCGATGGCCTCGTCGTTGACGAAGACACGGCCCTCACGACCCTCCACGGTGTCTCCCTCGACTCCGATCACACGTTTGATGAAGTCCTGCGAGGTCCCCGTCGGAAAACCGAACAGCTCCTTGAATGCATCTCGGATATCACTGAAGACGGACTCGTCGTCGAGCTCGTCGCTTCCGGTAAGGCCGGGCAGCCGCCGTTCGAAGACCACCACCTCGCCGCGGTCGGGACCGCCGAACCACCCCGAGATCTTCTCGACGAGCACCCGGTCGCCGACGAGCAGCGTCGGTTCCATCGACGCGGACGGGATGTAGAACGCCTGCAAGAGAAAAGTCTTGATGAGCAGCGCCGCCACGAAGGCGATGACGATGAGCACGGGTAGCTCCCGCCACAGGGAGCGCTTGCGCTTGCGAGCGGGGGCCGGCTCCGTGACGGCGTCTCTTCCCTCTCGCGGCGGAGGCGGCGGGGGCCGGCGGGGGGATCGCACGTCCCCGGTCGAGCTCATGGCAGAGACGGCTGGGGGGTCTAGCGGCGCTCTTTGACCTTTGCCTTCTTGCCGACGCGGCTACGCAGGTAGTAGAGCTTCGCTCTGCGGACATCGCCTCGGGTGGCGATCTCGATCTTCGCAGTCATAGGGCTGTGCACCGGGAAGGTGCGCTCGACTCCCACCCCGAAGGAGATCTTTCGAACCGTGAACGTCTCGGAGAGCTGGCTCCCGCGTCGCCTGATCACGATCCCCTCGAAGACCTGAATCCTCTCCCGCTCGCCCTCGACCACCCGCACGTGGACGCGGACGGTGTCGCCGGCGCGGAAGTCCGGCACGTCGGTCCGCAGATACGGACGCTCTGCGAGGTCGGTCGGGTTCATCGTTCTCTCCTTCTTCCAATCACATCGAGCGGCGCGCGCCTCTCTGCGCCCTGTCGTTCTCCGTAGCCCGGACGGGATTCGAACCCGTGATCTCCGCCTTGAGAGGGCGGCGTCCTAGGCCAACTAGACTACCGGGCCAAGCTAGGTCTGCCTGAGGCCGCACTCCCCGGCCCCCCACAGCAGCGCATCCTAGGATACGAGGCGGTCAAGCGAGGGTTGGCTGGGGCGCCTGGATTCGAACCAGGACTAATGGAACCAGAATCCACCGTGCTGCCGGGTTACACCACGCCCCAATGCTCGCCCAACCTTAAACGGCGACGGGCTCAGTTCCCTTCGGCGGCGCGCCGGAGGCGCTCGAGGGACCGCTCCCGGCCCAGGATCTCCAGGGACTCGAACAGCGGGGGCGAGACGAGCGTCCCGGTAATGGCCGCGCGGATCGGCTGAAAGGCCTTCTTTTGCTTGAGCTCGCGTCTCTCCGCGAGGGCGCGCAGGGTCTCCTCCACCCCCGCGGCGGTCCACTTCTCGAGGGCTCCCAGCTCCTCGACGACCGCCCGCAGGTAGTCGCCCTGGCCGGCCAGCACCTTCGAGGCCTTCTCGTCGGGGGAGACGTCTTCGAACAGGAACCTGACCATCGGGGGAGCCTCGGTGAGACGCTTCATGCGCTCCACGAGCAGAGGCGCGACCGCGGCGAGGATCTCTCGTCCGCGATGGTTGTCGGCCTCGAGGCCCTCGGCTACGCACAGGTCGACGAGCCGTTCCGCCAGCGCCTCCGGGGTGAGGCGGCGGATGTAGTGCCCGTTCAGCCACTCGAGCTTGTTGACGTCGAACGCCGCGGGATTCCGACCGACGCGCTCGAGGGAGAACTTCTCGACCAGCTCCTCGATCAAGAAGAGGTTGGTCTTGTCGTCGTAAGACCAGCCCAGCAGGGCCAGGTAGTTCACCATCGCCTCCGGAAGAAAGCCTTGCTCCCGGTATGCGCGCACCGCGACGTCTCCCCATCTCTTGGACAAGGGCCGGCCGCGTTCGTCGACGAGCAAGGGAAGGTGACCGAACACGGGGACGTCGGTGATGTTCATGGCCTCGCGCAACAGGATCTGGCGCGGCGTGGCCGAGATGAGGTCCTCGCCGCGGATGACGTGAGTGATCCCCATGAGGGCGTCGTCGACCGCGGCGGCGAGCATGTATGTAGGTGAGCCGTCGGAGCGTTGGATGACGAAGTCCTGCATCTGGTCGGAGGAGGTCGTGATCGTTCCCCTCACAACGTCCTCGAACGCGATCTGGCGTGCTTCGGGAACCGCGAAGCGCACGGCGTAGTCG
>JALZBR010000413.1 GCA_030863485.1 Actinomycetota bacterium | reverse complement strand
GAGGCACGAGACGATTGGCGAGGGCCAGGACCTGAGGGGTGGAACGGTAGTTCTCCTCGAGGCGTACGACCTTTGTCCCCACGAAGCGGCTCGGCATATCGAGCAGGTAGTCGGGGGTCGCACCGGTGAACCCGTAGATGGACTGATAGTCGTCGCCGACGACGCACAGGTCGTCGTGCGGTCCGACCCACTCCCGAAGGAGCGTCTCCTGAAGGAGGTTCACGTCCTGGTACTCGTCCACGGTGAAGGCCGAGTAGCGCGCCGCGAACTGATCGCGCGCTAAGTCGTCCTTCTGGAACATCTGGATCGTCAGCTCGAGGACGTCTTCGAAGTCGATCAGTCCCCGTTCGGCCTTACCGGCTTCGTAGCGTCTGTAGATGCTCGCCATGAGATTGGGGGGGATCGGTGGTTGGTGTTGGCCGAGCGAGGATTCGTACTCGGCGGGAGTGATGCGCCGGTTCTTGGCCCACTCGATCTCGGTGGCCAGGTCGCCGGCGGGGCGAAAACGGTAAGGCTTGGGCAGCGAGTTGGCCAGCTGTCTCAACGCCACAGCTTTGCTCGGCATGATCTGTCCGGGCTGTTCCGCTGCCAGATGTCGTAGCTGACCCAGCGCGGCGGCGTGAAAGGTGCGGGTCCTCACTCCGGTGACGCCGAGCGCCTCGACCCGCGACCGCATCTCGCCGGCGGCCTTATCGGTGAACGTCATCGCGAGGATCGAGGTGGCCTCGACGGCTCCGCTGGCGACCTGGTTGGCGATGCGCCGAGTGATCGTCGTGGTCTTGCCGGATCCGGCCCCCGCGAGGATGCATACGGGCCCCCGGACGGCTTCCACCGCCGCGCGCTGCTCGTCGTTGAGTCTGTCGAAGATCCTGCGAGCGTCCATCGGATCACTCTAGGGGGCGCTTGCGTCGAAACGATGGCTCTCCGGCCGCCGGCAGAAATCCGGCTAAGCTTGAGGGTGTTCATGCAGATCCTGTACATCCTGGGGCGCGGGCGAGGCGGCAGCACCGTCCTGGCCAACGTCCTGGGTGAGATCGAGGGTTTCTTCTCGGCCGGCGAGGTCCGTTACCTCTGGGATCCGGTGGTCGTCCGACATTCTTCCTGTGGCTGCGGCGCGGCCATCGACGAGTGCCCCGTGTGGTCCAAGGTGCTTGCTGCTTTATCGGATGTGGACCTCGAGCGAGTGGTTTCGTGGCAGCATGCCATCGTCCGTGAATCGAATACCTTCCGTCTGCTCAGCCAGCGCAGGAGATACACCTGGGACGCACTCGAGAACTACGCTGCGGTGACGTCCCGGCTCTATCGAACCATCCAAGAGGTGACGGGCTGCGAGGTGATCGTCGACTCTTCCAAGCGACCGTCCTATGCGGCGTTCATCAAGGTCCTCAAGGGGTGCGACCCATACTTCGTCCACCTGATACGCGATCCGCGCGCGTCGGCATACTCGTGGCACGCTCGGAGCTATGCATCCGCCCACGGCAATGAGGTGACGCGTCGGAACGCCCTAGACAGCACGATCCGGTGGGACCTTTTGAACGCCGGCTCCGAGGCGGTGCGGAAGCGAGCGGGTCGAGACAGTTTCATGCGACTGCGTTACGAGGATTTCGTGGCCGCCCCTCGGGAGCGTGTACGAGACATCTGCTCCCTCCTCGCACGGCCCGACGCCGAGCTGCCCTTCATTGACGAGCGCACCGTGATGCTGAGCCCCAATCACACGATCGCCGGCAACCCCTCGAGGTTCTCGACGGGAGAACTGGTTCTCAGAGACACGGGGGAGTGGCGGGAACGTCAGCGGGCCCTGTCGCGGTGGGTCGCCACTGCCGTCGCTCTTCCCATGCTGCGCCGTTACGGTTACGGTCTTCGTCCGTCCGCCTGACTTTCGGCCGCACATGGAATTCGCTTTTCGAAACGTCGCCATCGACTGTAACGATCTCGACCTCATGACCTCGTTCTGGAGCGCGATGACGGGGTTCGAAGTCGTGTGGGAGAGCGACGTCTACAGGTTCATGCAGCATCCTGATGGGCGGAGGCCCGGGATCGTCATGCAGAAGGTCCCGGAACCTCCGTCCGCGAAGACGCGTGTGCATCTCGATCTCGACGGGGTCGGGGTCGAAGATGAGGCCGAGGCGATCGCGATGGCGCAGTCCCTGGGGGCCGAGCTCGTCGAGAAGCACGAGGAGTTCGGCGTGCGCTGGGCCGTCATGCACGATCCCGAGGGCAACGTGTTCTGCATCCAGACCTCCGATCACTGAGCCGCCGCTCGCTCTCGCTACGTAGTTCTGCGTACTTGTCTCGGCCCCCGGGGCGACGCATGATGACGCTGCGCCGGCGGCGGTAAAGGGAGGCGGCGCGCATCCCGATATCTCGATCATCGATCACTCGGAAAGGCGCGCATGAAAACTCGTTCTCCCCTGGTCTCGTGGGCCTTTGCGGCGGCGCTCTCTTGTCTGGTGCTTGCCCAGGCTCTTCCCGCCGGCGCCTCCCGCGAGAGGGCCGCTCCCCCCTTCTGCGGCGACTCTGGCGTTATCTCGGCCGACCGACTTCCCGCCACCGTCGCTGCGTCCACCTGCGACCTGGTGGGACGAACGATCGAGGCGGGCTCGGTTCGCTTGAGGGTCCCGCCCCCGGGGAACGCTGTTGGGGCGGCCGCGATCAGCGAATCCGGCGAAGCGGAGCTGACCATCACGACGCTGTGGAACGGTGACGTCGTTCTCGGGGACGGAGAGGCCGTGGCGGCACCGATGCTCGCCGGCGCTGCCGAGGACCCGTGCGACGCGCGCGGGATCTCGGGCTGTCTCGCTCCCTGCGAGGACGAGAACTTCCACACGTACGCCGCCTACGCGAGCCCGAAGGTGAAAGAGAGACAGCCCTGGTTCTTCAAGGCCCGCTCGACTCCCTCTTCTCTGACCCGCACCCAGGCGCTGACGCACATCAAGCTCGGCACTCGCAACGTGGTCACCGGCTACAACGACTGTGGGCTGCCCGATCCGGTAACGCAAACCGCCCCCTACAAGGGCACCACGCGCACGGGCACAGGGATCACGGTAGTCGGTACCGGCGACGAGAAGACGATGCGGTGCGGATCGAGTGACGCCAAGAACGTGGTCGACTTCGGACCGCTTTTGTCTACCGGCCTTGCCTGCTGGCGCGCCATGGCTCGAGACATCAACGGACCGTGGTTCATCACGGAGGCCGACATCAGGCTGGAGAAGGGAGCACCCTGGATCCTGAATGCAGACGACCCGACCTGTTTCAACAAGGTGGACCTACAGGGAGTCATGACCCACGAGCGCGGTCACGCCTTCGGTCTCGATCATTCAGACTCGGTGGTAGCCCACACCTCTCAGACGATGTTCCCGGTCATCTATCCGTGCTCGACCTATTCCCGCACGCTCGGAAGAGGCGATCACATGGGTCTCGACTCTCTCTACTGAGGCAAGCCGGCGTCTGATCGCGCCCGCAACCATGAAGGCGCAGGTACCGTAATTGGATGCTTGCGATAACCGGTCTCAACAAGGCCTTCGGCGCACGCGACATATTCGTGGACGCAAAGTTGCAGATATATGCCCGCGACAGGGTCGCCATCGTCGGTCCCAATGGGTCGGGTAAGACGACGCTCCTCGACGTGATCGACGGGGCCCAGCACCCGGACTCCGGCGAGATCCATCTCGTGAAGGACGCGGTCGTGGGCTACCTGCGCCAGGAGACCGATGCCCTGCGCGGCCGAACCCTGATCGAGGAGATGGTGACGAGCGGTACCGCCGCAGCAGAGCTCGGGCACCGGCTGGCCGTGCTGGAGGCCGAGATGGGCGAGCTCGAGCCCGGGCCCGAGCGCGACAAGGTCGTCCAGGAGTACGGCCGACTGCAGGATCGCTATTCGTCTCTCGGCGGTTACTCGCTCGAGCACGAGGCCAAGCGGATCCTGGGGGGGCTCGGGTTCTCCCAAGAGGACTTCGAGCGCCGGACGGAGTCCTTCTCCGGTGGATGGCTCATGCGTATCGCTCTCGCCAAGCTTCTGCTCGCCAATCCCGATCTCCTCATGCTCGACGAGCCCAACAACCACCTCGATCTCGAATCGGTCGTATGGCTCGAGAGGTTCCTGAGGACCTACGAGGGGGCGGTCATTCTCATCTCCCACGACCGCGATCTCATCAACGCGTTCTCGACGAAGGTCATCGAGCTGCGCGACAAGAAACTGTACTCCTATTCGGGCGATTACGAGAGCTTCATCGCGCAGCGTGAGCTGGAGATGGAGCAGCTCGAGGCGGCCGCCCGCAACCAGGCCCGCAAGGTCGCTCAGACGCAGCTGTTCATCAACCGCTTTCGGTACAAGTCGACGCTCGCCAGCCGGGTGCAGAGCCGTGTGAAGGCGCTCGAGAAGATGGAACGAATCGAGGCGCCATCGAGGTCGCGGAAGAAGATGAACCTGTCCTTTCCGGAACCCCCTCGTTCCGGCCGAGTGGTGATGGAGTTGTCGAAGGTTCGCTTTGCCTACGGCGAAACGGACGTCTACGAGGACCTCGACTTCGTTCTCGAGAGAGGTCAGAAGGTCGCGCTGGTCGGACCCAACGGGGCCGGAAAGTCGACCCTGCTGAAGCTCCTGGCGGGCGCCCTCGTGCCGAGGGGTGGCGAAAGAACCCTGGGACACAACGTCTCCTTCGCATACTTCGCCCAGCACCAGATCGAGGCTCTCACGCTGACGAACACGGTGCTGGCGGAGCTTCGTTCGGCAATCCCCGCCGGTGTTGACGTCGATGCGCGCAGGCTGCTCGGTCGTTTCCTCTTCACGGGTGACGATGCCGACAAGCGCGTCTCGGTTCTGTCGGGAGGAGAGCGCACTCGCTTGGCGCTTGCAAAGATGTTGGTGTCGCCGGTCAATCTCTTGTGCATGGACGAGCCGACCAACCATCTCGATATGTGGAGCCGTGACGTCCTCGAGGAGGCGCTTCAGGAATACTCGGGATCGCTCGTGCTGATCACGCACGATAGGCACCTCATCCGGAGCATCGCGAACCGCATAGTCGAGGTCGTGGAGGGACGCGTCACCAGCTTCGAGGGCGACTACGACTATTACCTGTCGAAGAGACAGCCGCGCGAGGAGCCCGATGCCCCCCCGGTTCGTTCGACGCCGGCCCCGGGCCGGAGTGTGGGCCCGAAGACGAAGGAGCAGAAGAGGGCCGAGGCCGAGGCCCGGGCGCGCTCGAAGACCCTTCGCGACCGAGTCCGCAAGCTCGAGCTCGAGCTAGAGAGAGTGGGGGCCGAGCTGGGCGCGATGGAAAAGGAGTTCGCCGATCCCGAGTTCTACGCTACCCGCGAGGACGTCGCCGAAGTCACCCAGCGGTACGAGGCGCGCAAGCGCCGCGTCCAGCGGTTGGAGGCGCAGTGGGCCGAGGCGGTCCAGGTCCTCGAATCCGAGACAGCCGGATAACGGTGACTCCAGCGTAGGTGAGACAATATGCGCTTGCGTCTTCTCGCTATCGCGTAATTTCTACCGAAGTCACGGAATCGAAAGTGTCAACCTTGCCGACATCCGCACCTCTGCCGCCCATGACGGTGTCGCTACGTCCGTCGGCAGCTCTGATGATGTCGCGTCCTCGCTGTCCCTTGAGGACGTCGCGGCGCCCCTTGTCGGTGATGCGGTCGGCACCGGCCCCGGCAAGGATCCGCTCGCTCCCGCCGGCCCCGGTAAACGAATCGGCGAACCTTGAACCGATGATTACCTCGGCATCGCGGTAGACGTCGAAGCCGGCCCCACCGCCGACGGTCAAGTTCGTAGCAGAAACCGGCTCTTGGGCCGAGGCATAGTCCATGGTGTCAGAGCCTGGTCCTCCGAAGAATTCCTGCTTGTAGCCCGTGTCACTCGAGAAGGTGTCGTCGCCCAGTCCGCCGAAGATCTTGTCGCGCGCTCCGACGGCTTCCAACACGTCAGACCCGCCCCATCCGCAAATAGAGTCTCGCTTCGCTGTACCTACCAGGACGTCGGTCGCTTCTGTTCCGTTGATCGAGCAGAGAACCTCACCCGACCTTGTCACCTGGTTGTCGGCTGGGTTTGGATCTGGCAAGGATCCCGTGACCCAGGCGGGCAAGGTGAACTCGCCGGGTGCATGGGCGCTGAACCACATCGTCATTGAAAAGGTGTTAGAGGGCCCGAGGTGGACATTGCAGGAGAAGGTCTCGTTCGACCGGTAATCACAGTCTGCGCCATCGGGTTGCGACCACCCTGATCCGTGCAGAGGCTCGTACCAGTAGTTCTCGTCGACACCCTCCCCGGGTCCCGGCGGCAACGTTCGGGTGTCGATTCCGAAGTGAACGTCGGTCTCGTGTGGACCGTTGTTGTAGACATCGACGTTTACCATCACGCCATCCCCAACCACCGCTTGACCGCCATCTT
>JALZBR010000361.1 GCA_030863485.1 Actinomycetota bacterium | reverse complement strand
CCACCTGGCGATCGTGGATCCCTACCGCAGTCGCGAATGATGCCGTGTCAAGACGATCGGGGGCAGGCGACCGTCTTCGTTATCGGCATGACGTTCGTCGCTCTGGCGGTAACTGCGTTCGCCGTCGAAGGCACTAGGGCATTCCTCATGAGGCGAACCCTGCAGAACGCCGCGGACGGAGCAGCTCTAGCCGGCGCGTCCCAACTCGATCGGGATACCTACTATTCGAGCGGAGGAACGGTCGCCTCGATCGACCCCGTGAGAGGACGGATCGCGGTCACTGCATGGCTGGAGCGACGGGGCCTCGACGTCGATGCCGGAATGCGCGTGGCGCCTGAGCAGGTGTGGGTAGACCTTCGCACGGACATGCCTACGTCTCTGTTGGGCATCATCGGCATCAATAGCGTTCCGGTCTCGGCCGATGCCACGGCTGAACCAGCGGTGGGCGATCCGCCGGGCTGAATAGCGTTAGGGGTGCATATCCCTAACGTCCACAAGAGGCCGACTTTCCTCAACTCGTCGGAATATCCACGTTTTCGCGCTCCCGCGCGACTAGGGTGGCCTCCGTACCTTTCCCCGATTCCCCCCATGGAGGTGGAACCATTGAACAAGGGTGAGCTCGTTGAGACACTCGCGAAGTCGACCGGTGAGTCGAAGCGCACAGTAACGAACGTCATCGAGGCCTACGTGAACGAGGTCCAGAAGCAGGTCAAGAAGGGCGAGAAGGTCACCGTCCCCGGCTTCGGCACGTTCGAGCGCCGCGCGCGTTCGGCCCGCACCGCCCGCAACCCTCGCACCGGCGAGGAGATTAAGGTCAAGGCCGCAAAGGTCCCGGCCTTCAAGCCCGGAGCAGGCTTCAAGTCGTTCGTCTCCGGCAAGAAATAAGAACCGCAGTAAACAAAAGAGCCCCGGGGCTATCCCGGGGCTCTTTTTGCTTTTCGGTCAGTCAGGGGCGCCGGATCCGTCCACGGATGGCGCTGTTGGCATAGCTGTGCTGGTCGATCTGCACGTAGAAGCGACGAGGTTCATCTCTTATCGATCTAAGCAGGCGGGGCTCCAGGTTCCGCGCGCATCCCTCGATGGGAGAGGGACGCATGCCGCGATCACCGTTGAACAACGTCACCTCGAGTGCGCCGCCGTACCTCAATGATCCGCTGAGGATGGCGCCGTAGTTGGGATCGATCATCCTCTTGAAGGTGATGCGGAAGCAGATCGTGCCCCGGGCCGGGCGGATCTTGAGGTCCGTTCTCCCTGAAGCGTTTGGGTCCCCCTCTTGAAAGCCATCGCCGGAGAGCCGAGCGATTCGGTGTGCGCCCGTTCCCTCCGCAACCGCTCCGCCGGGTAGCGCCAGGGCGCAAGCCGCCAGGGTTGCTGCGATCAATGCTCGTTTCATGTTTCCCCCTCTTAGATGACGTTTGTCTCTGCCTTGTATGTCCTCTCTACGACCGGGCTCCGAGGAACGGATTCACAGAGCCGCGCGCTATCGTGACGGCATGAAGAGATCGATGGGTGGAGGTGCGCACCGGGGCCCGGTTGCACACCAGCGCCAGCGCAAGACGCTTCGGCTCATGCAAGGGATCCTCGTTCTCGTCGCGGGAGCGCTGTTGATGTTCGCGGGCTACGGACTGGGACGGGTCAACGGATACGACGAGGGAGCTCGTTCGGACGAGATAGGGGCTCCGTCGAAGCCCGAGACGCTCGAGATAGTCGTGCCGGCCTTGTTGGGTCTTGCCACCCTCGGCGGCGCGCTGTTCCTCCAAGGCGACGGGGGCATCCGGATGCCGACGCCGGCGCGGCTGGACGACCTCGCGGGCAGGGCCGAGCAGGTAGCGGTCGAGCGAGCGGAGAAGACCGCTGCGGAGAACCCCACTCTCGAGGAACAAGCCACCAAAGCTGAGCAGGGCGATCTCGATCCGGAGACGAAGGACACCTCCTCTTCGTCGCGCTAGCGCTGCGCGTTTTTCGCTCGCCGCGTTCAAGAGAGCGGGACTGCCGCCGACTATCTCCCTATGGCAGAGAACGTGCATTGTCCCGACTGCGGGTCGGAAACCATCCATCTGATCGGACGCCTTTACAAGTGCAACTCGTGCAAGGCATTCGTCAAGAACTGGCCCGAAGGTGTCTCGCGCGTCAATGGGGCCGGACCGGACGCCGAAGAGCACTCCTCGGCCCGCTAGCGACCAAAAAGGCTCGCTAGTCCGACAGAAGCTCCCGTAGGACGCGGACCGAGGCCCCCTCCGCGGCCTCCTCCTCGATCAGCAGCTCTGCGTCCTCCATGGTGTCGACGTCTAGAGCCAGACGTGGGAGATGGAGGATCGAGCAGCGCAGCTTCGCCTTCTCGGCATCTGCGATGTGAACCCGCAGGCTCGCCGGGCCGAAGCGGGGTCGGAGGGCGTTCGGAGGCTCCAGATAGAGGCCGTTCGTCCCGCCGTCGACCCGGGCGGTGGCGAGCACCACGTCGGAGGTGGTTCCCGTATCGACGAGGTCCTGGACGTCCTCTGCGGTGGCAAGAGGGACGTCGACGGGCAGGATCGTTACCGAGTCCGCATCGGACGCCACCGCCGCGGCGATCCCGGCCGCTAGGGCCTCGTTCAGCCCCAAGCCCGGGTCCGCCACCAGGCCCACACCCCGCCTCCTGGCCGCCTCTTCGACCTCCGGGTCGTCGGTGATCACCCACCAGCGAAGAAAAGGGGTCTTCTCGCAGCGATCGAGGGCGTCATCGAGCAGGGCTCGAGACAGCTGGAGCCTCTCGTCGTCCTTCAGATCGGCGGCCAAGCGTTGCTTCGCGTCGCGCAGTCGCTTGACGGGCAGAAGGCCGGCATCCACGCCCTCAGCCTAGCCACGATGGAGGGTCCGGCCGGGCTTCACGATTTCCCATCTATCTACGTCCCTAATCGTCTATAAAACGGGCGTGGAGAACGGCGAGCGCAAGCACTGGAAACACCTCTACGAGGAGATCGTCGCGACCGAGATCTGCTGCAGCTGCTCGGCGTGCATCGTCGCCTGTCCGCACAAAGTCCTCGAGCTGCGGGACTGGGATCCGATGCAGGTCGACGCCAACTCGCCCTTCGACAACTGCGTCCATGGGGAGCAGGGCTGCTCCTTGTGCGCAATGGCGTGCCTGCGGCTCGGCCCGGCTATCGATCTGATCGAAGAAAAGGTGCACGGGAAGAGGCGAGACGAGAACCAGGTCGAGGGCACCTACCGATGGATGACCTTGGCTCGAGCCACGAACCCGACCTTTTTGGAAAGGGGACAGGACGGGGGAGCGGTGACAGCGCTTCTGTCCTGGGGGTTCGATACCGAGAGGCTGGACGGGGCGGTCGTCGCGGCCCCCTCCGACGACGTCCCCTGGCTCGACGAGCCCAAGGTCGTGCAGAGCACCGAGGAGCTCCTGGCCACGGCCGGCTCCCGCTACACGTACTGCGCCACGCCGCTCGGCCTCAAGAAGGCCGTCGAGGCGAAGTGCAAGAAGATCGCCCTCGTCGGGGTCTCGTGCGAATCGACCGCCGTCCGTCAGCTCGCAGCCGAGGGGATCAAACGGTGGGTGCGCCCCCTCAAGCTCGTCATCGGGCTCATGTGCACCGAGACCTTCGACTACGGAGCCTTCATGGAAGGAAAGGTCAAACAGGACTACGGCATCCCGCTGGAGGACATCACCAAGGTCAACGTCAAGGGCAAGGTCATCGTCTCGGTGAAAGACGCCGACGACGTCCTCATCCCCCTGAAGGAGGCGCGTCCGTTCGCCAACGAGTGGTGCCATCACTGCCCCGACTTCGCCGCCGAGCACGCAGACCTCTCTTGTGGGGGGCTCGGAATGGAGGGGTGGACGATGATCCTGGTGCGCTCGGAGGCGGGAGAGGAATACATCAACGCAGCCGTGGAGGCGGGGGTGTTGGAGCTCCGACCGGCCGAGGAGATGCCCTCAGCGCTCGACGTCATGTACCGGCTCGCCCGCAAGCAGCGGGAACGGATCAAGCCCAACGATCCACACGCCAACCACCGCTGGCCGACCGAGCAGGCGCTTGCGGCCGCGCGCGCAGCGGAGACCGAGGTCTCGAGCTAAGAAAAAGGCGGGCGCTCTCGGCGCCCGCCTTCGTCCCCGCCTTTCATCTAGCCGGTGGTTAGCACTTCGTCTTCTCGAACTCGACGGATGTCCCGTTCCTGTTCTTTGTTACGTGGACGAGCTGGTGGAACCTCATGCGTCCACTGCCATCGGTGGCCCGCCCCGTGATCGAGAGCATGAAGGTCTCGGTCCGGCCGTCCTCGCGGAAGTTGCCGCCGAAGCGGGTCGTGAAACGTCCCGCGTAGTCGGGCAGACCCGCACCCTCGGGATCGGCCGTGAACTTCCCGGTCAGGGTCCCGGTGTAGTGGTCCCCGCGCTTGTTCTCGGTCTCGTGGAAGACGCCTCTGTAGGTGATCGTGATCGACGCCGGGCCCAGACAGCCCAGGTCGTCGTTGAACGTCTCCGTCGCTCGCTTGATGATCTCGGTCGTGGTCTCGGTCGCGAGCCCGGGAGAGCCCCCGACGGTCATCAGGAGACCCGCTGCCGCCGCTACCGCTGTGATCCTTCTTCTCATCCCCACTCCTTCCAGTTGATGGAACTAGAGGAGCTAACCAGGACGAAAGGGGGGGCTCAAGGGGGTTCGCTGAATTTGCCCTAAGTCTCCGAAGGGTCCCCATTCGGGCGCGCAACAACAGGGGTCCAACAGACCCCTGAACGTGCGGGAAGTACGTGGCGAGGACCCGAGTCCTCAGCCGGAAGAGCGGTCTAAGCCGCTCCCTCACGCTCGCCGTCGACGCACTTCGAACAGCGGTAGAGCCGGGTAGGACCGGCCCCCCTATGGACCGATGCAAGCATCTGGCCCTGCTCGACGGGTTCGATTGTCTGGCACCAGGCGCAGCGGGCGCGCATGCCCTCGGGGAAGTTGCCCTCGATGACGGCGACGCGGCCGCGGTGGGCCTGGGGTTCGGTCAGTTTTCGCATGTCGCCATTCTAGCGAACGTCCGTTCGGATGGCGAATACCCTCGTGGAATCCTCTCGATCCGCCCTGAGGAGTGGTGGCCCTTAGCCCGCTACGCGGTAATGGCGGACGATGGGGTTCTCTCGGAAAAGGCTCCGGAGGCTGCCCAGAGCGTCGTCGTAGGCCCGGCTCGAGGTGGCCGACTCGATGGCCTCGGACGACTCCCACCTCGAGATTGCGGTTACGTCGACCAGGTCCCCGGAGTGCTCGTCGAGACCCACGTACCAGTCGATCCCCCGACACCCCTCGAAGCCCTCGAAGACCGGTTTCACCTGCTCCTTGAAGATCCGGACGCCCTCGTCGACGTCATCCGGCTCCACCGACGTGGTGAAGATGCGCACGATCATGACTCCCGCCTTTCTCCCCGAGCCCTCATACGTTCCAGGCCCCCCTGTTGAACATCCCGGCGAGCTGCGGATTCAGGTTGAGCCGTCGGTCCTCTCTGATGTAGTTCGCCGCGATGATCTCGCCGAGCCCCGGGTACTTGTGCACGATCCGGACCCGGTCCTTGTCGATCTCGACAACGTTGTACGAGGGCCGGGTGTATCCACGGACCCGATGACTCGAGGCCGTCCCGGAGTTAACCAGGAGCATCTCGCCCAGCTGCCACACATTGGGTACGTGCTTGTGACCGCACATGACCAGGTCAACGCGCAGCTCGGTCAACAGGGCGAGGACGTCACCCGCGTCCCATACGACGTTGCGCTCGCGGCCGGTCCCCGGCACCGGGACGAGATGGTGGTGCAGGACGAAGATACGGAAATCGTCCTCCCACGCATAAGCCTTGCGGATCCAGTCGTACTTGCTGTGGCCGATCTCTCCCTCGGCCAGGTCCGGCTTGGACGAGTTGACCGAGACGACCGTGGCGTAGTCGACCGCCTCCGCTTCACCCTCCGGCCCGAACGGGATCCTCACCACACGGTCGGCCTTGCCGAACGCGTCGCGGAAGTGAAGGAAGCCGACGTTCATCAGGTCGTGGTTGCCCGGGATGATGACCATCTCGAGCTCGCGCAGCCGGTCGAGGTACTTCTTGGC
>JALZBR010000358.1 GCA_030863485.1 Actinomycetota bacterium | reverse complement strand
CGGGGTCCAGAACCGCATCGAGCCCCCCGACCCGGGCGACAAGGACCTCTACGACCTCCCGCCCGAGGAGCTGGCCCAGGTGCCGCAGGTCCCGGGCTCGCTGGAAGAGGCGCTTGGCGCCCTCGAGGCCGACCAGGACTTCCTGCTCGCGGGGGGCGTCTTCACCCCCGACCTCATCGAGACATGGCTCGCTTACAAGCGCCTCCGCGAGATCGACGAGGTCCGCCTCCGCCCCCACCCGTGGGAGTTCATGCTCTACTACGACATCTAGGGGGAGGGCCGTGCGGTGAGCCGGGGCTCGCGGCTACGCCACCGGGGACTCCGACAGGCGGAGGGAGCGGACCGCGTTGTCGAGCAGGAGCTGGCTGCGATCACCGGGGCGGAGGGGGCTCGGCTCGATGAGCACCTCGCCTGGGTGGACCGCCACCCCGAGGCCGTCAGGCGGCTCGATCAACTGACTACGGAGATCGACGCTCTTGACCCAGCGCCTCGAGCCGAGTCGCGGCGTTCCGGTGCGAGCCGTCGGGGTTGACCGAGACCGAGCCTGGACCCGCGCTCCGATCGCACGACGACGAGATCACGGCATCGAAACTCGGGCGTTGAAGCCGGGAAGGCTGCTCGTTATCGGGTGGATGCCCCACTGCACTTCGCCGGTTATCGGGCGGGCCGCCGATGGCTCGAGAGTCTGAACCGCCCCAGGTTCTGCAGCGGCTCGGAGCGCTCTGGCATCAGAGCCTCCGCGGACCCCGGGGCGGTTCAGACCCGGGCACGAGTAAACGCTCGCACTCGACGGATCTACCGAGCGGGCGGCCGCAGCGCGGGACCGAAGGCCAGCGCGAGGACCACGCCGGCCCTGGAAACAAAAGGTCCCGCTACGCCCTCCCGGAAAGCTCACAGCGCAGCGTGGACGACACCAATGAGATGCTCGACTTGATTGGCGCTCACCCTAGGCAAGGGCATACCAGCATCGCCGCGGTGAGCCTGCAAATATGTGAACAGATAGCTTTCTCGGTCCGTCAGCCACTCGAAGGTGTTTGGGTAGGCCATCCGCAAGGAGAGAAAGTGCGTCAGAACCTTCTCGGAAATTACTTCCATGTCCTCCGACATCGGAGGATCATAATCTAGGAGACGCCACATCGCGTACCGGGCTTGGTCTTCGACGATGTTTTCATCCCACACTTGCGGCCATTCATCCCTTCTCAGGGCGCTCTCGAGCGTCTCCAAGATTCCGGAATGCTTGGCCTCTCCGTGCCCGCCACCCGTGCCACGCTCCGCGGTTCCCGGCACGTTGTTTCGGATTTGCAGAATGTTATCGATGACATCTCCAACGATCCGCGCATCATCGGCGTAGTCCGTCAACAGCTGAATGTTCACCCCGATCGGGTTTACAAGATGGTGCGGCTTGTTCTTCATGCCTGGGAGTTCAAGAATGGTTTCCAGTACCCCGATGAGTTCACTGGCCGCCTCCTCCACAGTACGGTCCTTGACGTGAGCAAGGATCATGTCCACGAAGGTCACATAAGCTGTCAAGTGTTGTCCCTGCGTGCCTCTCACATTAGAACTCGGGCGAGACGGAAACTGGGAAACCCCACTGATCGTACCGTCCCCTCTGAGATTGAGTTTGGCGCGTTGTACGACCGGCAAATGACGCGCATCTGACGTTTCCACTACGACCTGTCCCACCGCCCGGTTACCAACACTCCTCTGCAACTGTTGTAGAAAGGGGTGGGTCAAGCCGGAGTGTGTGCTTCCCGTGCAGCACAAGTGTCTCAGGAGACCCGACCTGCGAGCTACTTGCGGTTCGGGGTCCCGATGCGTTTTGCGTTGGTCATTTTCGGTGATAGAACGCGTAGCGTTGCGAGACGAACTGGGCTCTGGGGAGTAGTCGTTACCCCTCACTGGTCACGTCACCTCTTTGGTTGAATACGAAGGGACGGTACGTGGAGTCTTTGTTGGAGATATCGCCTAAGCATGATCGCCGCTCCCAGGAGCCACAACAAGTGCAACCCGCCGTTCGAGCACAACATCTGCCCAATCGGGCAGGACGGGTACATAGCCTTATTGCCAGGCCAGCCATGTCTGCGGACGCGGGGCGGAATGCTGTGACCCGCCCAGGTATCGCATGACGACGGTTGGCGTGACGACGGCGGAGGAGCTACACCAAGGATCTCCGCCTCTTCGTTCTCTCCACCCCATGGCAGGGAGATCGGAGGCGGCAATCGTCGCCTGCGCGACCCGACGAAGTAAACCCGCTCGGTTCCAGCCCCGGTGACCTTGGCACACAGGGGCCACGTCTCGCGACGTACCATCCCGGCTCAGCCGACGGTTTGGTCAATTCGCGGCCCTATGCGGCCCCAATCGACCACACGCTTGGACACAGCGGAGGATCTCCTCGTCGGTCGAGCCGGGACGTGAAGCGGACGACCGTCCTGCTCAAGGTGGTCCTCCAGCTCGCTGAGCACGGAAGAGCCCGGAATACTCGGGGCCGCGAAACCGAGCCGGTCCCGAAGGAGAGGACGTGTCGAGAGACGGGCCACCTGACTCGTCCGAGCGTACCGCGCTCCGAAGCTCTCTCGCGTTACGTGGCCGTCCCCTCCCCACCGTCGCCCGGAGGAGGCGACGACCGGACCGGCGAGGCCGGGGGACGACCGGCAGCCTTTCGCAACGTCTCGGCCTGAGTGACGAGGTCGGGCCACCAGGTTTCTTCGGTCACGGGGTCGGCGTCGGCCGATGCCCCCTCCACCAGGGCGTCGAGAAGCCTGGAGAAGAGGCGGTGGAAGGCTTCCCGGCTGACCACAACCTCGTGGTCGCCGCCGTCGAAGACGACCTCGCCGTCGGCCGGGGCGCCCGCCTCGGGGTAGGCGAAGCCGCCCAGGTCGGTGCCCATGGAACGGTTTTGGGCGACTCCGTCAGCCAGTGCCCTGACG
>JALZBR010000340.1 GCA_030863485.1 Actinomycetota bacterium | reverse complement strand
CCTCCAGAGCATCCGAGCCGCTCCCCCCAGGACACCTATTACATCGCGGGGCGCGAAGACGAGGTGTGCCTTCGCAGTCAGACCTCTCCCGTGCAGATGCGCACTCTCGAAGCCGAGAAACCTCCCGTTTACATCCTGGCTCCGGGACGGTGTTACCGGCGGGATGTGCTCGACCCGACGCATCTGAACTCCTTCTCGCAGGTCGAGGGGCTTGCGGTGGACGAGGGCATCACGATGGGCGATCTGAAGGGCACGCTCGAGGTCTTCGCCCGCGAGGTCTTCGGCGGCGACCTCGACGTCCGCCTTCGTCCCAGCTTCTTCCCCTTCACCGAGCCCTCGGCCGAGGTCGACGTCGAGTGCTTTGTGTGCCGAGGTGCCGGTTGTCGTGTCTGCAAGCAAGAGGGCTGGATCGAAGTGCTGGGATGCGGGATGGTCGATCCGTTCTTGCTCGAATGGGCGGGCCACGATCCGGAGCGGTACACGGGCTTCGCGTTCGGGATCGGGATCGAGAGGGTCGCGTCCCTCATGTACGGCGTGCCCGACATCCGTTACTTCTACGAGAACGACCTTCGCTTCCTCGAGCCCTTCGCCGGAGTCCGATGAGAGTCAACCTGAGATGGCTCAACGAGTACGTGCGCGTCGACGTACCGGTCAAAAAGCTCAGCGAGCTGCTCTCGATGTCGGGCCTAAAGGTGGAAGGGGTGCACCGGCGGGAGGGAGGCCTTCCCGGTGTGGTCGTCGCCGAGGTGCTCGACAAGGCGCCCCATCCCAATGCCGACACTTTGACCCTCGTAGATGTGAGCATCGGCGACGGAGACGCTCAGCGAGTGGTCTGCGGTGCAGACAACTATTCGGTGGGGGACCGGGTGCCTCTCGCGACGGTGGGGGCTCGCCTGGGCGACGTCGAGATCGCGGAGCGCAAGATCCGCGGGGAGACAAGCCGGGGGATGCTTTGCTCGGCAGCAGAGCTAGAGATAGCGCGCGACCACGGCGGGATCTTCATCATGCCCTCGGATGCACCGCTCGGCGAGGAAGTGGGGGCGGTGCTGGATCTCGATGCCCCGGTGCTCGAGCTCGAGGTCACTCCCAATCGGCCGGATTGCATGGGCATGATCGGCATCGCCCGGGAGGTCTCTGCGTTGCTCGGAAACGAGCTGACGATCCCACCGATCGATGCGGCCTTCGATGATTCACTTCCGTCTCCGGTCGGCGTGGACATAGCCGATCCGACAGGTTGTGTCCGCTACGTCGCGCGCTACCTCGAGGACGTACGAGTCGGTCCGTCCCCCGTCCACATCGTGAAGCGTTTGCTCTCCGTCGGGATCCGACCCATTTTGAATGTCGTCGACATCACCAACTACGTGATGCTCGAGACGGGTCAGCCTCTTCATGCCTTCGACGCGACCAAGGTCGACGGGCACGGCATCGTCGTCCGTCGGGCGAGCCGGGGCGAGCGACTGGTGACCCTCGACGGCAGCGAGCGCGCGCTGCACCCCGACGACCTGCTGATCGCCGATCGCTCGAAGCCGCTGGCGATGGCCGGGCTCATGGGCGGCGCAGATTCCGAGGTGTCGGACGCGACCACGTCGGTTGTCATCGAATCGGCAACCTTCGATCCCGCCACGGTCGCTTACATGAGCCGCCGGCACTTCCTCCGAACGGAGGCTTCGGGACGGTTCGAACGAGGCTCGGATCCGGAGGGAGCGTTGTACGCTGCAGCGCGCGCCGCGCAGCTCATGGCCTCTTATGCAGGCGCAAGAGTTGCAACGCAGGTATCGGACGCTTATCCGACGGTCGTGGACCCGGTCCGCCTCCGTCTCAGACCGCGGCGGACGAACGCGATCGTCGGCACCGACATCCGAGCCGACCTCCAGGCGTCAAAGCTCCGATCGATCGGCTTGGACGTCGTCGAGGAGGCGGAGGCATTGGCAGTGACCGTGCCGACCTTCCGACCGGACTTGAAGCGCGAGATTGATCTCGTCGAGGAGGTGGTTCGCCTCGTCGGGTTCGACTCGATCACCTCCACGATCCCCCCGGGGCGAAGCGGGGCGCTGACCGAGAGACAGGCGGCCGAGCGCAAGCTGAAAGCCACGCTGGTCGGCCTAGGCCTGCGCGAGGCCTGGACCTCCGCGTTCGCCTCGGACAAGGACTTCGACGACCTCGGCCTTCCGGCCGACCATCCCGCACGCTCGACCGTGAAGCTGGCGAACCCGATGACGGCCGACGAGAGCTCCATGCGCACGACGCTGTTGCCCGCCCTGCTGCGGAGCGTTGCTCGCAACTTCGCTCATCGCTCCGAGGGGGCCTCGCTCTTCGAGGTGGCGCGCGTTTTCGAACCGACCGGCGGCGAGCTCCCGCAAGAAGCTCCGGTGGTCGCGGCTGTGTGCGGCGGCCTCAGGGAGCCCCAGAGATGGGACTCGCCTGAACAGGCCTGGGATTTCTTCTCGCTCAAAGGAGTACTCGAGGGTCTCTTTGCGGCGCTGCGGGTGGAGGGCGCGCAGTTCATCCCGGTCGGCGGAGCTCCCTTCCATCCCACACGAGCCGCGAGGGTCCAGGTGGGAGAGGTGACCCTGGGCGCCATCGGCGAGATCCATCCCGACGTGTGCGACCGCTTCGACGTCCCCCAGGGGACGGTTGCCCTCGAGCTCGCCGTGGCCGCGCTTTTTGCCTCGCTTCCGGGCCGGCCACGGGTGGGTGAGCTCCCGAAGTTCCCCCCGATCCTCATCGACCTTGCCGTCGTGGTAGACGAGGACGTGCCGGCCGACCGGCTGCAGAGGATCATCGGCGAAGCCGGCGGTCCCGAGGTCACGGGCGTTCGCCTATTCGACCTCTACCGGGGTGACCAGATACCTCCGGGCAAGAAGAGCCTCGCCTACGCCCTCGAGCTGAGGTCCCCCGAGAAGACCATGACCGACGAGGAGGCAGCCGCGGTGCGCGACCGAGTGATCTCCCGCCTCGCCGAACAAACCGGCGCCCAACTGCGCTCGTAAGGAGGAGCCATGGCCAAGAGGGACTTCCTGTCGATCGACGACGTGTCCGAGGCGGAGCTCACCAGCCTGCTCGCCGACGCCGACATGGTGAAGCAGAAACCCGAGATCATGGGTGACGCGCTCGAGGGGAAGCAGGTCGCGATGATCTTCGAGAAACCGTCGACCCGGACGCGCGTCTCGTTCGAGGCCGCCGTCTCCACCATGGGCGGTCACGCGATCATCCTCCGGGGCGACGAGCTGCAGCTGGGACGCGGTGAGACCATCGAGGACACGGGCCGAGTCCTGTCGCGCTACGTCGACGCCGTGGTCGTGAGGACCTTCGGTCAAGATCGCCTCGAGCGCCTGGCGGAAGCGTCGACGATCCCGGTGATCAACGCGTTGAGCGACTTCTCGCACCCGTGCCAGTGTCTCGCCGACTTGCAGACCATCCGGGAGAAGAAGTCGGACCTCAAGGGTCTGCGCCTCTCGTACATCGGCGACGGGAACAACGTCGCTCATTCCCTTCTCTTCGGCGGGACGAAGATGGGCATGGAGGTCACCATCGCGTGCCCCGAGGGCCACGAACCCTTCCCTCAGGTAGTCGAACGAAGCAACGAGATAGGCGCCGAGACCGGCGGCCGGGCGATCGTGACCAACGTCGTTGCCGAGGCGGCTTCCGATGCCGACGTCCTCTACACGGACGTTTGGGCGTCGATGGGACAAGAGGACGAGGCCGAGGAGAAGCGCAAGAAGTTCGAGAACTTCCAGATCGACTCCGACGTCGTAGCTCTGGCGGACGAAGACGTGATCGTCATGCACTGCCTGCCGGCTCACCGGGGTGAAGAGATCAGCGCCGAGGTCCTCGACGGCCCCCGCGCCGTCGTGTGGGATCAGGCAGAGAACAGGCTCCACGCCCAGAAGGCGCTGCTGGCCTGGCTGATCGGCTGAGCTCTACGAGCACGAGGCGGACGCGCCTCCCCAAGTCCTTTTACGCGCGCGACGCCCTCTCGGTTGCGCGGGACCTGATCGGTTGCCTGTTCGTGTTCGACAGCCCCGAGGGCCGGGTGGGCGTTCGACTGGTGGAGACCGAGGCATACCGGGGCGTCATCGATCCCGGCTCGCACGGCTATCGGGGGCCGACGCCGCGCACGCTCGTCATGTACGGGCCTCCGGCGCATCTCTACGTGTACTTCACCTACGGGATGCACTGGTGCGCCAACATCGTGTGCGCGCGCGATGGCCAGTGCGAGGCGGTGTTGCTCCGCGCCGGTGAGCCTGTCGAAGGCATCGAGGCGATGCGCTCACGGCGCCCGGCAATCACCAACGACCGTCTGCTCGCTTCAGGGCCCGCTCGCTTGACACAGGCGATGGGCATCGGGCCCGCGCACAACGGGGCCTCGGTGCTCCGGGGAGGGACGTTCTGGTGCGCCCGCGACGAGATCACCGAGGAGTTGCAATCGGGTCCCATCTCGCAGACGCCTCGGATCGGGCTGGCTGCAGGCCGGGGAGACGATCTGCCGTGGCGCTTCGTCGTGCCCGGTCATCCCCACGCGTCGCGACGACGCTGAGCTCTTGGCGCCCGGCTAGGGGTTCACCCAGATTGTGACGGTGCCCCCGGGTGAGAGGGCGGTGCCGGAGGCCGGGTCCTGTTTCCACACCACGCCCGACCTCGACCTGCCCCCGCCGGACTCTCTCTCCGTGATGACGTCGGGGATGTAGCCGCTCGAGGAGAGCTCGTCCTCTGCCGCGGTCAGGGAACGCCCCAGCACCGGCGGGACGGTGCCGTCGCCCGACCCGGTCGTAGCCACCGTGAGCTCGATGGTCGAACCGTAGGGAGCCTCCTCGCCGCCGTCGGGCTCCTGGTCGAGAACCGTGCCCGGCGGATAGTCGTCGGTCGATTCGGCCGACCGGCTCACCACGAAGCCCGCCTCCTCCAGGACGGATTCGGCCTCGTCGGCCGATTGCCACAGGTAGACGTCGGGAACGGTCACTTCTTCGTCGGTCTCGCGACAGGTGGTCGTCGGCTCCGTCCCCTTGAGGAACGGGACGTACTCACGGTCCTCCTCGGGAGTGAAGGGCCCCGCGAGACAGCCCGCGTCCGGCGCGCCCGGCGGAGGCTCGGTGTCGATCTCGACGGTCACGAAGGTCTCGGCGGGTTCCGTGAACGGCGTCATCTCAGTGCCCGCGAGGGCCTGGGTCATGAAGCGCTGCCAGATCAACGTCGGGAAGGACCCACCGAAGACCGGCCCCCCGGCGTACTCGGCCGCCATCGACACCTGGCCCTCCGGATGGCCGACCCATACGGCCGCCACTAGGTCGGGCGTGTAACCCCCGAACCACGCGTCGCGATAGTCCTGGGCGGTGCCGGTCTTGCCCGCCGCCGGTCGAGGGTAGAGGCTGCCGTTGGTGCCCGTCCCGCTCGTGATGACGCTTTCGAGCGCGGTCGTCGCGACGTATGCGACCGCGGGCTCGACGACCTGCTCGGATTCGCTCTCGTCCTCGTAGAGGACGCGGCCCCTGCTGTCGGTGATCTTCGTGATCGCCACGGGAGGCGTGTGCGAACCCTCGGCTGCCAGCGTCCCGTAGGCGGAGGTCATGTTCAACGGGTTAACCGAGTTCGTCCCCAGCACTGAGGACGCGTACGCGTCCTGCTCGATAGTGATGCCCATCTTCTCGGCGGTATCGACGACGTCTTCGAAACCCGCGTCGATTGCCAGCTGCGCGTAGACGGTGTTGATGCTCGCCGCAGTAGCCTCCAGGACGGTCTTCTGCCCGTAGGAGGACTTCTCGTAGTTGCACACGTTCCAGTTGTCGTAGGCCGCGAACTGCATGCACGCCTCGGCCGTGTAGGTCTTGGACAGCGGGATCCCGTCCTCGAGCGCGGCCACGAGGGCAAACGGCTTGTAGGCGGATCCGGCTTGGCGGCCACACCCGGGCGCACGATTCTCGTACTTCGTGGCTCCGCAATCCTTGACCCGGCCGAGTCCCGGCTCGTGCTGGATGGCGAGGTTCAGCTTTGCGAAGGGATCCTCCTTCTCCGAGGCGAAGAAATCGAGTCCCCCGGTCATCGCCCTGATCTCACCGGTGTCGGGCTCGATCGCGACCAGCGAACCATGAGGCCCGTAACAAACCGGTCGGGTGGCCGCCGGGTCGGTCAGAACGGAGCGGTCGCAGTCGGGACCGAGGTAGTAGTTGACGGACTCGTCGGCTGCAGCCTGCATCTCGAGGTCGACGGTCGTGTGGATCCGAAGGCCCCCCGTGAACAGGGCACGCTCGCGCGCGTTGGGGTTGCTCCCGATCGCTTCGAAGCGCTCGTCGTCGAACTTGATCAGGCGCTGGACGTAGTCGACGAAGTAGGGGGCCGGGTACTTGGTGTCCTCCTTGCGCGGCTTCACGCCGAGCCCCTTGCTGCGTACCGCGTCGGCGCCCGCCTGCGTTGCCCATCCCACCTCGACCATCTTGTCGAGCACGAGGTTGCGGCGGGCGATCGCGGCCTCTTTGTTCGTGTACGGGTTGTAGGTGTCGGGTGAGCGGATGAGCCCGGCCAACAGAGCGGCCTCGCCGAGCGAGAGCTTCTGAACCGGCTTGCGGAAGAACGCCCGGGCCGCGGCCTGGATCCCGTAGGCGCCGCTTCCGAAATAGACCGTGTTGAGGTAGCGCTCGAGGATCTCCCTCTTCGACAGCTTCTCCTCGAGCTGGCGGGCCAGAACGGCCTCGTCGATCTTGCGCTCGAGCGTCTTCTCGGCGAACTCTCCGGGGGCGATGATCACGTTTTTCACGTACTGCTGAGTGATCGTCGAGCCGCCCTCTTCGATCTCCCCGCTGGCGGCGTTGGTGAACGCGGCTCGCAGGATGGCCTTGAGGTCCACGCCGTCGTGCTCGTAGAAGCGCTCGTCCTCGATGGCCACGACCGCGTGCTGCACCTTCTTCGGGATCCTCTTAAGGCGGACCACGGTCCGGTCCTCGACCCCGTGGAGGGTCCGGATGAGGTTGCCGTCGCGGTCGTAGATCCTGGAGGTCTGGGCGAGGTCGGGGGCCAGGAGATCCGCCTTGGTCAGCTGCGGTAGGTCGTCGAGCTGGCCGCACGCGCTCGTCACCACCAGCGCGAGCAGGCAGAGGGCGATCGTCCGGAGGGGGTTGAGGCGTGACATCTGGACCTCAGTCTAAGGGGAGGTGGACACCTAGTCGCGGACGCGGGCCTGCCGTCGAATAGCATCCGTTTATGGCTGACGAGACCGCGGCGAGCCTCGAGAGGCTGATCCGCAACGCGGAACATGTCGAACCCCGGGCGGAGCTCGCCGAGCGGCTCGGCGAGGGCCGGCCTCTGCGGGTCAAGCTGGGGGTCGACCCCACCGCCCGCGACATCACACTAGGATGGGCGGTCCCGCTGAGGAAGCTCCGTCAGTTCCAGGACGAGGGCCACACCGCCGTCCTGATCATGGGCACCTTCACCGCCCGCATCGGGGACCCCTCGGGCAAGTCGGCCACCCGGCCCCAGCTCTCCCAGGAGCAGGTGGAGGCCAACGCCGAGGCGTGCGTGGCCCAGCTCCTCGACATCCTGTCGGAGGACAACCTCGAGATCCGTCACAACTCCGAGTGGCTCGAGCCGCTCAGCCTGGAGGAGGTGATCAAGATGTCCTCGCACCTCACGGTCGCCCAGATGCTGGAAAGAGACGACTTCTCCAAGCGCTACCGGACGAGGCAGCCGATCTCCATCCACGAGTTCCTGTATCCGCTGCTCCAGGGCTACGACTCGGTCGCGGTCCAGGCAGACGTCGAGCTCGGCGGGACCGATCAGCTCTTCAACCTGCTCGTGGGCCGGGACCTGCAGCGCGCCTTCGGACAGCGGCCCCAGATCGCCCTGACCATGCCCCTATTAGTCGGACTCGACGGGGTTCAGAAGATGTCGCAGTCCCTCGACAACTACGTATCGATCCGGGAGACCCCCGAGGAGATGTTCGGCAAGGTGATGAGCATCCCGGATGGCCTCGTGGCCCAGTACGCGGCGCTGGCGACCGGGCTGGACAAGGAGGAGGCGGCCGGTCTTGCGCGGGACGCCGTCGGCGGGGGACCCGCGGCGGGGCGAGCCAAACGAGCCGTCGCCCGGGCCACCGTGGGGCTCTATCACGGCGAGGAGGCGGCCGAGGGGGCCGAGGCGGCCTTCGATCGTCAGTTCAAGGAGCGCCAGGCTCCCGAGACGGTCGACAAGGCCCAGATCCCCACCGACTCGGTGGACAACGACATCGTCTATCTACCGAGGGTGCTCGTGGAGGTCGGTATGGCGAAATCCGGCTCGGAGGCACGCCGGCTGATCGAGGGCGGGGGAGTGAAGATCAACGGCGAGCCGGCCCCCGGCCTTCAGGTCCCCCTCGACGACCTGGACGAAGCCCTCGTGCAGGTGGGCAAGCGACGTTTCGTGAGGCTCACCACCGGCGAGCCGACCGGGCCGATGGCGACGGTGTCCACCGACATGAAGCGAAGCAAGCGCAGCAGCTAGGGCGCTCATCTAGATTCAGAACGCCGGCTCGGCACCGGCTAGGTGTAGAGCAAGCAGTTGAAGTACTCGTCGTGGTTGTCTATGAAGCAGTCGCCCCCGTCCGCGCCACCGTCGGCCCAATCGTTGTCCTCAAGGTAGTCATAGGTGTTGAGGGTGTCGTATCCCGGCCCTCCATAGAGATTGTCGTTGCCTGCGCCGGTGGGCACCGTGTCTCCGTTGAGGTAATCGGGGCCGGGCCCTCCGTAGATGTTGTCGTTCCCGGGACCGCCGCAGAGCACGTCTCCCCGCTTGAACCCGAAGATCGTGTCGTTACCAGCCCCACCTTTGATGACGTCGCGGCCCGGGGTACCCCGTAGGACATCGTGTCCGTTCGTGCCCACCTTCGTAGCCTCGTCGAGGAAGCAGGGGTTCCCGGCGTGGGCTGGCGAACTGAGGGCTGCCAGCTGAAGACCGGCGAGCGCCCCGACTACCAAAAACGAACAAAGCTTCCGATTCAACGTTGCCTCCTAGTGTGGCTTTCGGCCGGCAGATCGTGAATAGACGTGCTGCCGCTCCCTGTGGGTCTCGATCGATTACAGCGTTCGCCCCCAGGGCGGGCAATACGTAATCCAGGAAGGTGTCCCCCTTCAGTCGTGCGGGGCCGGAGGGCCGGGCCCCCAGGGGGAAGGGCTTGGCCGAATGGGGCGGGGGCACAAGGGGCACCCCGGGAGGGCTGGTCCACGGGAGTAGGGTCGTCCCGGTCGGGAATTTAGCTTCGACCAATGTGTTGAAGACCCGTGCAGGGCCTGATAGATTACGTAGGCCCTACGGGGAGATGGACGTTGGCATGCTGCTCGCTCTGGTTTCTCCCACGAGCGACGGCCCGAAGAGAACGGAGAGCCTCAGGCACCTGAGCCAGTTGTTGACCAGGTTGCTCTAACGCTCGCCGGTGCTCTCCGCCCGGCGTTTTTCTTTGCCCGCAGGAGCCCCGCCCAGCGGGGTCGCACCTTGAGAACTGAACAGTGTGCCTGCCGAGAAACCCAATCTCTTTAGCGACCTAAGCGGTGCTTGCATCGCGGACGGACAAAGAAGAGCAAGTTGGGTGGATCGGAGACCAGCGGGTGATCGGAAATTCCGATCAACCTCGTCAAGGAGTACGGAGCTTCGGCTCCGGAGACCTTTGACGGCAGTACTAATGAATAAATCCGGTTGTAACGCCATGAACTCTTCCGAAGCGATCGTTTCGACGATCGTGGGACATTGAGTCATGCGTTCTTCCATGAACCACAGTTTCAAATCTCCAAACGATCGTCTCGACGATCGCGGAGTTTCTACGGAGAGTTTGATCCTGGCTCAGGACGAACGCTGGCGGCGTGCTTAATACATGCAAGTCGAGCGACGAAACCTCGGTGGGTAACCACTGAGGCTGAAAGCGGCGAACGGGTGAGTAACACGTG
>JALZBR010000337.1 GCA_030863485.1 Actinomycetota bacterium | reverse complement strand
ATGTAACGCCTCAGCCTCTGTTCGAGCAGAATCAGGATGTCCAGTTTCATGAAACGGCAGATGCACCAGCGGACCCTGCCTTTCGGCGCGACAAGGAGAGGATCTTTAGCGGGGGTCTCGCTGAACTGAGCGAGCGTACTTCGCGGAAGGGCCGGATCCTGGACGTCGGATGCGGTTTCGGCTTGTTCCTGGACGTTGCTCGGCGGGACGGATGGGAACCTTACGGCATCGATGTCTCGGATGTAGCAATCTCCTATGCTCGATCCACGCTAGGCCTAGCGAATGTTGAAAGATCGGACCTCAGCAGCGCAGCTTTCCCGGACGCTCACTTCAATGCTGTGACCCTGTGGAACGTCTTAGAGCACGTGCCCGATCCAATGACAACGATGAGAGAGGTTCGGCGCGTTCTCGCATCTGACGGGACGGCACTGGTGCGAGTGCCAAATATGCTGGTGCATAACGCTTTATGGAGGGTCAGGCCGCTACTTAGGCCTCTCCTGAATCGTTTTCACAAAGAGCTTCCGCCCTACTTAGGAGGAATCTCACCGCCCCAACACCTGTACGGCTTTACCCCTCGCACGCTAACCGCATTGCTTCTTCAAGCGGGTTTCGGCAATGTCTCACTATTGCCTGCTCCTCCCCACAACAGCGAAACAGCGCTTTCAAGAGTTGCCAACGCCGTAGCAAAGACGGCTTACACCGCGTCCGCCTCTCGCGCCGTCTTAAGTCCGGCGATCATCGCCCTGGCCGACGCGTCTTGAGGACGGCTATTTGATGTTTGGTTCGTCTTCGTCCACGAATAGGCTCCTACCGTGAAGTCATTGTCCCCGGCCAGTCTTGGTGTCTTGATCCTGGCGGGCATCCTAGGCAGCATGGCGGCCCTATCGAGTCCAATCTCCGCCCTTCTAGCTACATCCATACCACTGTTGATGGCGTTGGTCGGCCTTGTTCGATTCCTCGTCCGTTGGCCAGACGATCCAAATGCGACAAGACGGGTTATGGCGTGGACACTCGTGGCCTTCGGGGCGCACTTAGCCTTTGGTCTGATCACGGCAAACATGGAGGCTGCTCTCTCGCTCCTCCAGGGTGACGACGTCGCCTATCATGCGGTTGCTCGGCAAATAGTCGACCACTGGATCAGCGGATTACCCGCCCCTAGTCTGCCACCCGGCAAGGAAGGTTATTACTATGTCCTAGCGACCCTTTATCGAATTTTTGGGCCACAAAAAGCCGCTGGGTTTGCTCTCAATGCCGCCCTCGCTGCTGCACTCATCCCCCTCGTCAGCGACCTAACTCGCATTGCGTTTGGGACCAAAGCTGCCCGTTACGTCCCCCCTCTAGCCATCCTGCCGCCTAGTCTGTTCGTCTTGACATCACTCTTGCTAAAGGAAGCTGCTGTTCTGTTCCTGATCGTCACTGCGGCTAACTGTGCAATAAGAGTTGCTCGACGAGCGTCACTCCCGCCCCTCGTTGGCTTGGCTGCCTCCTTGTCTCTGCTCTTTACATTCCGCGGCCCTGTCGCCCTGGCTGTAGCAATGGGTCTGTTGCTAGGTATTGCGCTTGCCCGTCGCGGGGTTGGAGGGCTGACAGTTGCCACCGGCGCCGTCGTGTTCCTCGCCGTGCTAATTTTTGCGCTCGGCCTGGGGTACTCGGGGTATAAGGCTGTCACCGCCGCTAACCTTGAAACAGCAAACAATGTGCGCCTCGAGCTGAGCACTTCGGCGGGGAGTGGCTTTGCCCCGCAGACCGACGTTTCCACTCCCCAGAAAGCGATCGCGTACTTACCGCTGGGTCTTGCTACGTTTATGCTCGGTCCGTTTCCATGGCATTTGGAGGGTGGCAGGCAATTACTGGCCCTCCCCGACGTCTTGGTGTGGTGGGTCTTGCTACTCTATGGGCTGAAGGGACTACGAGCAGCCTGGGGGGTTAGCTCAAGAAGCCTCGTTTTACTTCTCGCTCCCGCCTTCGCCGTAGCAACTCTCCTCTCTCTAACGATCGGCAACTTCGGCACACTCCTGCGAGAACGACTACAGGTGATGATTCTCGTCATGCCTTTTATCGCCTTGGGCCTCAGTCGAAGGAAGAAGGGGACGGATTTACAGGGCGACACTCGACATATGGACGAGATACGTAAGGTGGGAAGAAACCCCACATACTCCCCGTAACCTCCGCTGATGCACGGAACATCTT
>JALZBR010000323.1 GCA_030863485.1 Actinomycetota bacterium | reverse complement strand
CCTATGGACGGTGCCATGACGACCGCTTTGCTATCCGCATGTGCGGCTGTTATACGCGCAAACGACTCGCGTGACAAGCAGTAAAGAAACAGTTACAAGATAGAGATGGCTGCCGAGCTCGCGTGGCGGGTGGTCGACCGGGCGCTTGACCTTGCGGCGTCGGATATGGACGCGGCCACCGCGGCTGCCGTACTGAGGCGCGAGCTATCTCCCACTCAGGACGCCCTGGAGATCGCGCGAGGCATCTGTTTTGCGCTCGCGCACGCCGATGCGTCGACAGGTGCCGCCGCGCACGCGGCGGAGACGATCAAGATCGCGCTCGAGAGGCGAGACGTGACACCGCCTTGACGACCAGCCACGCTGTGGGCGCGCCAGGCGCCAGAGCCATCTTGCAGCGGAGACGTGTTGACCCACAAGATAACAAATCGTTAATCTCAGCATAAGCCCACGGCACCTCAGGAGGAACCATGTTCGAGCCGGATATCTGCCCGCCGTACTGGCCCCCGCGCTTCCCGCCGCCGCGGCCGCCCTGGCCGTGGACGCCGGACGACCACGTCCCCGACATCGAACACCCCGAGTCGCTCGGGCCGACCACCGACGTCGTGCGATTCCTCACGATCTTCCATATCGCTGCCGCGCTCACCGACGACGGCGCCCGTGAGCGGTTACAGAAGCTCAGCGTAGATCTTGCTCGCAACCAGCTTGATCGTTTGTAAACGCGCTCCTCGATCGGCGCGATCTCGCACCCGCGGTCGCCTGCGTTCTTACGTGTGAGGCGTCGGCCTCGATGTGGGTGGCGGTCAGCCCATGACTCTGGCGGTTTGGTGTCCGATGCCGCATCTCTGTTGATGAAGGGAGCAAAGTTGTCGGGGGCGCTCTGACAGTGCAATCGCTCGTGGGGGCTTAGTCATCGGTCTCGCCACGATTCTTCTTGGCTCGTTCCTCGACCTAAGGAAAGTCAGGAGTGATATTGAACGCACTGGTCTTCAACCGCCTGTACTTGCGAAAGTTGAATAAATGAAGGCTTGATCTAGTTGGCAGGGCCGCCGGAGCGACAGATGCGGCAGCTTCGCAGAATGGCGGAAAGGCGTCCCCCGGCTAGTTTCTCTACCGGTCATTTGAACCGCCTCGTGTTCGGTGAGCCTCCTGATGATTGGGACGATGTAGTCATGCCGGTCGTGCACCGTGCGCAGGTTCTGAATCTTCGTGCAGCTCGGAACTGCCGTCTCGGATCTTAACCACGGGTTACATCCTCGGTCGCTCGGGTAGGTCCTCCCCGAGCAGTGACGGCTTGGGTGCTCAGAGTCGAAAGGCGTGACGCATGACCTGGCGATCGACCCTTGTTTGCTTCGCGTTGATGCTTCCTCTCCTAGGCATCGAGAACCCGCCCGCGCAGGCGGCGCGAGTCGACGGACCTAGCGCCGCCGGCGAGGTTCAGGTGTGGAACGCCAGTCTCCGCTTGGTCGGCTGTACCCAGCGGGGCGACTGCCCGCCCGGGCACGACGCGAACACGAGCTATTGGAAGCAGTTTTTCGATCGCGCGGCCGATTCCACCCGCTATCCGATCGGTCCGGACGTGTTCATCCTGCACGAAGCTCCCAAGGAGAAAGCTTCCATCATCATGGACGTGATCCGCGCTCGAGTCGGCGGTACTTGGACGTTCCGCCATTCAGATCCCGAAGAAAAAGACTGCGCGACGATCGCCGACTGCGGCAACTCCATGGTCGCGTGGCGGACGGACAAGTTCGACTATGACAGCGAGCGCCGATGGAAACTTCTATGGAGACCAGATTCCGCGGGATGCCGCGAGTCCGCGCTAAAGCGGGCGATCGCGGTGAGGCTGACCGAGGAAGCGACCCTGAACAAGATCGTGTTTGCGGGACTGCATCTGTGGAAGCTCGACGGCCAAAACTGTACAGAGCGCAACGTCAGCAGAGCCGAAGCGCAGTTGGCCGCCGCATGGTCGTCCCGACCGGTGACCGTGCTCGCGGGCGACTTCAACAAGTTGGCCCACGAATGTGGGGGTGCCGGCAACTGCGCCGATCGCGGGGTCGCGACCAGCGAGTGGCGCCGCGAGCGCAACGCCGATGACGGCGACGGGCACGACGAACTCGCCTGTTGGTACAAGGCGCTCGCCGCACGCCACAGTCCGTCGTCCGACGCCGACTGCGGTGACTACTCATTTGACGCCGAGTACTACGACGCGATCTGGGAGCGCGAGCGGTCGAGTGATCCGACCTACGGGATATGCGCCTCATGGACCTTCGACAACGTCGAGCGCGATACCGACCAGACCGGTGGCGCTAACTCCTGCGAGTCGCTCCAGAAAAGGATCGACTTCCTCTGGGTTCGTTGGGAGACGAGTCCGGGCATTCCAACCGATTTCGGCGCGGGCGAGGTTCCGGCGGAGAAGCTGGCCAACGCCAATACCGACCGAGGTTGGGCGAGCGCGTTCTCCGACAAGTATTCCGACCACCGGGCCCTGCGCGCCCGGATCTCCTGGTAGACGTCGTGCAAGAAGAGCGGGAAGTCATGGCGACGGATCCCGAAGAAGCGAACACGAGCAGCCTTCGATCTAGCCAAGTCAGCTTTGGACACGATCCCCGGTCTCGGTTTGCTTGACAACAGCAGTTACAATCGGTCAACGTCATCACGAACTTGTCCCGGACGAAGAACGTATATCAGGCGGTTTGTCCCGCCCTGCGAGTCACGACTCCTCATACCCCACGGTTCACAAATAGATCGGGTTGGGAGGTCCATTGTCGAACAAGAAGAATCGGGCGATAGGCGTTCGTCTGATCGGGCAAGGAAAGCTCGTTACTGCACTGTCCGTGGTCACTGTTCTTGCAGGTATCGCTTCCGAGGCGAATGCCGTCGCTTGCGACACAATCACAGGGACGAGTGGAGACGACGTCAGGTACGGCAGTGACTCCTGCAATGACGTGTTCTGGATGTACGCAGGGCAGGACACCGCCTACGGCTACGCGCTGGATGACGATCTCCACATGGGCGACGGACGCGATTCCGCACACGGGGGAAGCGGGCAAGACGATATCTGGGGTGGGGAAGGCCCGACATTTTACCAGGAGATACTGAAAGCTGGCGACGGCGCCGACACTCTCAACGATCGGGTGGGACCGGATTGGGAGACAGGTTGCGGCGGGGACGGAACAGATATCTTCGATTTTGTTGACGGGGACGGAAACGACGCTGGTTACGGCGGTCCTCATCAGTACGGCCATCCCGACACCTTCTTCGACGAACCCAGCTCGCCCTACGACTCTTGGTCGCAGGACGGGAACTGCCCGGTATAAAGGAGGCGCGCTACATGCCAAGGATCACGATGAGCCACTCGGTGAGACTTGCGCTCTGCTTCCTGATGATTGCTGGAGCTATTGCGTTATTTCCGAAGATGACGCGGAGCAAGCACGCCGCAAGTGACTACGTCTTCTCGGGCGTGACTGCTCGCATCACGACCGATCCGCACCCATTGCGCGAGGGACAGCGACTTTCAATCGATTTCACGGTGGGTTGGGCGGGAGACACCTTCCCCGGGTGGCGCCCGTGCCACTTCGAGGTTTTCGCTGCCGATGGTTCTCTCATGGGGGAAGAGGTAAGGAACGTCGCGGATTGGTCCGCTGAACCTTCTGAGGCAGGATTAGATATCCCTCTCGTAGAAGGTGCAGAAGGCAAGGACCCTGAAACGGCGCAAATCGTGTGCGAGCCCACTCGGCTCGACGATCCCAGAGGGACATACCAGGCAAGCAACGCTCAGATTCGTCGCGATCCACAATTTGATGGAGATCTTCGTTCATTCGCGCTGACGTTTGATTCAGCCTGGCGAGGAGTGGGTCTGTCAGGAGTAAATGCGTGTCAGGCTCGTGTGAGGGGCGACCAGGGGTCGATTATGTTTGTGCAGGACTTCAATCTATCGACGGTCCGGCCATCCGAACAGGTCGAATATCGCTTTCTTGCTCCGTTTGATGTCGAGGAGGATCCTTCGACGGTATCAATCGCTTGCCAACCTCGATGACCCCCTGTGCAGCAAGAGGGAATGGCCATCCTCGTGAGTTGATACTCCTACTGCTAAGGGAGTAACACCTTCATGGGCAGGGTTGCGACGACTCTTCCGGTGGTTCTCCTCCTGACAGGCTGCCTCTCACCCGCACCTACTGATCGCGGAGATCAGGTGGTGACAACTTTTCAGGTCGAGAGTAAGCGGGGCGTATCAAGAGGGCTTTTGGTTCTGGATCGACGACAAATCTGCTATAGGGCGAAGCTTCCGGATCAAGCAACGGCGGTGCATCTCATGCAGCGAGTGGATCGCGGTCCTGCGCTGCCCATCGTTACATTCTTTGAGCCCCCTACACCGCCCGAGGAAGGGGAGTGGTGTAGGAATAGGAATGGGTCAAACGTTGGGGAGGCGCTTGAGGACGACCCTGGTGGCTTCTTCGTAGACGTCCATTTTTCCGAAAGAGGCCCGGCGGTACGTCTCGAATTGCGAGAGGGATGAGTGGACGGGCCCGAGCGAATCTCAACCTAGCGCTCCTTCCCTGGCTCAACGTGCGTCACTAGCGGACGGTAGGGCGCGAGGAGTACAGCCGCTTGACGCCCGGTCTCATCTACTGCGTCTATCCGCCCGCCGCTGCGGAGTGACGTTGCTGAGGCCTGGACGTACGCGGAGATTCGTCCGGAGAACGCCAGCGCTCGCGGGAGGATCATCCCCCTTGTAGCGACGCCTCCCGAATAATCGAGCGACGGAAGCGATCGGACCTGGTAGGCATACGGGGGGATAGAGGTCGGTTTGCCGGGGACGACAACATCAGAAACGCGAGGTGCGCGGGTGCGGGCGCCGCGAGCACGCCCTGTGTATGCCGAGAAAGTCAATTCCGCCGCGTTAACAGGCGAATGTCAGCTGCGTGATTCATCCCCTCTGACCAGGAAAGATGCGTTGACAGCGCTTCTACGGCCAGACCTCGGAGGCTCATCCCTGACTCCGTCCCTGCGCTGGCACGACCCTCCGCGTCTCTCTCAGCGTCTCTCAGCAGAAGCTGGTGGTGGAGTAACAGCTAGTTAACCCGCCAGACGCAAGCATGGCGAGATCGAGCACTCGGTGATCCGCCCCACCGGGGCATCGAGTCCGTCGAGCCACGGCCGCTAACCCTTCAGCTCCAGCCACTCCTGCCGCTTGAGCCAGCCTCTCGCCGTTCCACGGCGATTAGGTCCAGGATCATGTGCGCCTCCCTTGTCGCTCGTCGGCTTTCGAGACCGCGCGAGCACCGGCGCACGAGGCGGAGGTCAAGGGGATCCTTTATCCGCCGCGCTGCACGCAATCCCCTCGCTCCCAATGAGCGTGAGGAGCCCCAATCGTTAGGGCGCACGCTAGGTGAGGATCAATCTCGGCGATGAGCTGCCGGACGCAGATGACGTCCTCACGTCCTGGCCGTTAATCGCACGTTCGCAGCTGACGGTTTCTCTTATTTTGCCGGCTGCTAGCTGCGGGCCGGTCGCGACTCGGCCTTCGTCCTCTGCGCAGGACCCGCGTCGCGTCGCGTCGACGGCTAGGTCGTCCGGCTGCTCAACAGGAAGACGATTCGCCAGGAGTGGTTTCGCCTTACTGTTTTAGATGAGTCCGATGCGGGCTGCATGGATAGCTGCCTGAGGGAGATTCTTTGCCCCCATCTTTTTGGTTATCAGGCGGGTCTTTCGGCGCAGAGTTGACTCACTTACGCACAGCAATCTCGAGATGTGCTGATTCCCGTGCCCTTTAGCTACTAATTCCAGTAGCCGAACTTCGGTGTCGTCTAATGCCACAACCTCGGATGTTCCCCTGCGCTTCGCGCGATCGTGCGCTGCGGGTCCGAGGACAAATCCGCCCTCGATTGCGGTCGCTACAAGTTTCGTAAACGACTGGGGAGGGCATTCCGTCGCAAGGTAACCAGAGACGCCGACCGCCATGGCCGCCTGGATATCTCTGGGTCGGATGACGTCCACAACCAATACAACCGTTAGTTGCGGATCCCCCTCAAGCATCTGAGCAAGGGCTGCGAATAGTTGCTCGCTCGGTGCCCGTACCTCAATTACTAGGACAGCCGGGGCAGCATCCTGTACGGCGGCGGCGAGCTCCACTTGATCTGCGCATAACGGAGCTGCGTGAAACCTCGGATCGAGGTTCAGAAGAGCCGCTAATGCGCTCGCGTGAAGTGAGGACTCTGCATGAACAACGAGTGGCACACGGTTGCCAGAAGATTCTGCCATCCATCACCGTTCCGTCTGCTATCGACGTGCTCCTTATCACCGTGTGCCACTGATTGTCAATCCGTTGGTTAACTGAGCGCTTCGCTTTGAATAAAGTTGCTCGTCCCGCTGATCGCTGCGGGCAAGTTGTGGCTGGTCACATTCAAGTCCTGCTTTTCCTATTGCAAATCGGCGAGCACCGCCTATCAATTGATCTCGCGCGGCATGCCGGACGGGCGACTACCCATACACATCTTCAAGGAGGGATCTCTTGAAGCCAAAATGCCCTATCTATTCAATTCAAGGAGGGATCTCTTGAAGCCAAAATGCCCTATCTATTCAAACGTGCTTGTCCTGGTGGTCACTCTGGCCGTTACCTCGTCGGGAGCCGCGTTGGCTCAAGCAAACCCACCGGAGTGTCCCGAGCGGAGCGGCGGTGCATACCAGGCGGAGGACTTGCCAGAGCGTGTGCCGTCAGAGTGCGGACTACAGGGTGAGCTCATTCGGGACTACGGAATCGGCGGTGTTGTCGGACCGGAAGGAACCAGCGTGATGGTCGAAGCTATCGGTCCG
>JALZBR010000297.1 GCA_030863485.1 Actinomycetota bacterium | reverse complement strand
CTGCGAGGCCACCTTCCACTGTTAACACGTATACGCGGGCACCCGGGTGCAAGTCTGTGCCCGTCATTTGGTCGAGCCGATTCGCACTCGAAATGTGCTCCGAAAGTGATCTCGGCCACAGTGGGAGTTCGGTGGTTCGTGCCTAGGTCTTCCTAGCTGACATCTGCTGGAAGGAGGCCTACGTGGCGAGCGAGGAGATCGGCGGCTACATCCTCATGGGCGTCTACGGGCTGATGCTGATCGGGGCCGTGAAGGTCTTCGGGCTGCGGCGCGTGCTGTGGTTCTTCGTCGCGCTCACGGTGCTGGGGCTGTGGATCGGCATCCGCACCGTCACCTCGATAGCGAGCGCCTCCTCGAGCAGGTACTGACCCCCGCCCGCGACGAACGAAGGTCCGCTCCCCGGGTTCGTCGCCAGTCTTGCGGCCGCCTCAGGCGGCCGGCAAGACAAACGCGAGGTAAATGCAAGGTTCCGTCCATTTTCATGGGGCCTTCCGCGCGCTGAGATGTGCGGCGAGGCGCGACGGGCGCGCCGGGAAGGAGGCAGTCATGGCGGCCAACGGCATCTTCCTGTCGGGGAACCTGGTCAAGGACCCCGAGCTCCAGGCGACCAAGAGCGGGAAGTTCGTCACGAGCTTTCGCATCGCGGTCGATGAGGCGGGGACGACCCACAAAGACTCTGGTTTTTTCACCTGCCAGGCATGGGGGCAGCTCGCCGAGAACCTTGCCGAGACCCTGCACAGGGGCGAGCGCGTGATCGTTGTCGGCACGCTACGGCATCGCACCTACGAGGTCGAGGGCAAGCAGCGCTCGGCGACCGAGGTGCTGGTCAACGACGCGGGCCCGTCGATGCTGTGGGCGACCGCGGCGATCACCAAGCGCGTGCAGCAGGAGCACAGCTCCGAGCCGGTCGATCCCGTGCCCGCGGCCTGACAACCCGCCACCACCCGGCCGGGTCCACCCCGCGAGGTCCCGGCCGGGCCTCTCCTGGTCGTGGCTCACAAGGAGGTTGCACGTGATGCATGCAAGAAGGATCGTCGTGACGTTGACGGCGGCAGCTCTGGTCGTCGCGACCGCGCCGGCCGTGGATGCGCACCATCGGCCCAGGCTCTACTGCAGCCCCAGCGGCGATGTCTGCCAGAGCGTCACGAAGGTCGGCGGGCTACGGAAGCTCCGGATCCACACTGCGGCGCAGTACTTCGAGGTCTTCCAGCTGTGCGTCTACAGCCACCGCAAGGACTACGAGTGGTGCGCCCCGTACGAGCTGCGGCAACGCGCCGGTGGGACGTGGGGACGGTCGGTCGCGTGGTTCAAGCAGTGGCCCAGCATGCGTCACCGCGGCGCGTTCACCGTGTCGTGGTGGGACGGCGACACCCGCATCGGCAGGAAGCTCGGGTTACACCGCCGGTGACCGGCCCCGCGGCTGGCCCTTTACCCCGTCTGCGACGCGGTCTCGTCCTGTTTCCACGCGGGCTCGGCGAAGCCGCGCAGCACCACCGGGTCGATGTCTGCCCCGTTGGGCCACACGACGGTGCCGCCTTCCACACGCGCCTGGCTGAACAACTCGGGGTCGTTGCGCAATGGCTCGAAAACGCCTCCCCGCAGCAACTCGGTCACGTCACGATCGATCGTCGCCCCGTCGTCGAAGGTGACGCGCAGCACGAATCCCCCGAGCGGCTCGACCGAAGTGACGTGGACCAGCGGTGGATATGTCATGGCAACGGCTAAATGCTAGCGAGCGGCTGGTCGTTGCCTGGGTTTTCCTCATGCCCCCGGCGAATGTCCACGAACGTCCGCCAGCCGGCGTCGGAGTCGGTAGAGAAACTGCGCTCGATCACACTGCTGTGGCGAACTCCCACACGGGCTCGGTCTCTTGCGCGCTCGGAGGCTGCGCTAGAAGACGATCGATGTGACGCGACGTCTCGACCGTCAGGTAATACTCGTGGCACTGTCCACACACGCCGGCGGGCACCCCGTGGATGAGACGGATGCGGCCATCGGCCTCGGGCAGCGAGATCGTGATGACCTGCTTGGTGACCATTCCACCGCACAGGTAACACGTCTCGGGGTAGGTCTCCCGCTCCTCGCGGGGTAGGAATTGCATCCCTCCGCTAAGACGCGGCGGTCTCTCCTCGCATGAGCTCGTCGTAGGTGCCCGTAGCCAGCGCATAGAGAACGTCGGGGTCGAGATCGGTCTCGTTAGGCCATGCGATTGTGCCGGAGATCTCGTCCACATACACCCCGCGGAAAAACTCCCGGTCGCGACGATGAGGTTCGAAGACTTCTCCCCACATGTGTGGCTCAAGGTCGACGTCTGCGACGAGGCCGTCGGTGAATGTGAGCCTGACGACGAAAGCGCGCAAGGGCTCCACGGCTGCAATGCGAACCATTCCACTGTGACTCATGGCAACGGCTCAATTCTAGCCAACCGCCCACGGGAACGAGCCGCTTCCCAGTTGGCCATCAGCTCGGCCGTATGCAGACGAGCCCAACGTCTAACGAGTCTCAACTGGGCCGGCGGCAGCGACCCTTCGACCACCTCGCCAGCACGGATCGATAGCTTGGCTTCGTACTCCGCGTACAGCGCGTGGAAATGAGGCGTGGGATGGTCGCTGTAATGCATGTAGATCGAGATCCCATGAAAAAAGCAGATCCGAGGCATCAGGATGACCTTACGCGCCCGTCCTCGCCGTCGCCTCCATCACCCACGATGATCATCTCGATGCCCGCCTTGCGGGCGAGAGAGATCGTGTGCGCGGTGCCGCGTGACCCTCGCTCGTGGAACGCCACAACGAGGTCGGGACCGGCGGCCAGCAGGCTGGTTGCGCAGGTAGCCGGCCCTCCGTCCGTGGCGCGCCCAGTCGGCCGGGGTACTCGATCACCTCGAGACCGAGCCTCTTCGCCGCCGCACCCGCGAGCCGGTCGGCGCCCCGCGCCGCGCCGTGGATGACGACAAAGCGCCCACGCTGCTCCACAAGCTCTGACGGGGCAGCGTAGATCGCGCAGTAGTCGCTCCAGGTGCGCGACCCGCACACCAGCACCCTTCACGACGTCCATCCGTCCTCGTCGCCCTCGTTGTCGTAGAGATCCAGCACCGACCAGTCGCCGGTGACGATCGCGGTCCACTCAAGGGGGCCGAAGAAATCCTCGTAGCCCGCTACCTCTTCCATGCCGAGCATCTGCGCCTCCTCGCTGTTCGGCGGGTCGCTGAGGCGTGCCAAACCGACCGGGTATCAGGGGGAGGTCAAGCGCCACGGTTGGCGGCGGAGGTCGGCACGGTATGGAGGGAGCCGCCGGCGCTTGTCCGAAACCGGCCGGGCGGTACGCATCAAAGACATCGACCCGCCGGCGAGGGGGCGCATCAGCATGAAAGTGGCTACGACCGGCGGGCCTTCTGGAGTTGCTCGGTCCTAAAGCACCGCTTCCGCGGTCCACCTGGCGCGGAAATGTCGCACCCTCTGAGTACGCTCTTCTGCTATGGCCAAGGGAAAAAAGATTGCGGAACTCGCAGAAGAACTTGGAGCTGACGTTGACGCGGTATTAGTAACCCTCTGGGACGCGGGGGTTGACGGCTACGACGATCCTGAGGACATCGTTCCCAACCGCGACCTGCGACGGGTACAGCGTGCCCTCGGCATCATCGCTCATAAGGAGCGAACGACCGTTGACTACTGGCTTAGTCATGCAGGTATCACAAGAGACGAACTAGCGGCAGCTCTGGCGGAGGTGGGGATAACCCTCTCTCCCCGCGCTCGACGTCTTCCGAAGGGCGCTCTCCGAAAGCTCACCAGGATCTTCCCTTCAGCGCAGCCCGAACCAGCGCCGGTACCCTCTCATATCGCCGATGAGGAACCATTGCGGTGGGAGCTAGTTGGGCCCGAGCGCCGGGAAATCCGACTTCTCACGGTTGAAGAAATCTGTTCAATCCATGAGGCCCTGGAAGAGGACTTTGCTAGTTCCCAGGACCCAATCGTCCCGCCAGGGGTCCGGGACCGGAATCTCCTGGCTTCAGCGGTCGCACGTGCGGCGACGTCCTTTGGACCGGATCGTAAATACCCGACAGTCGAAATGGCGTGCGCGGCATCGTTCCACTCTTTGGTGCACAATCACCCGTTCTTTAATGGGAATAAGAGGACGGCACTCGTCAGCCTTCTAGCTCAACTTGATGAGAACGATCTCGTACTCACTGCGTCGGAGAAAGATCTCTTTCGCTTCACGTTGAGAACAGCGCAGCACAGGCTCGTGTCGGAAGTAAGCGACCGCCCGGACCGTGAAAGCCTAGCCATCGCCCGCTGGATTCGCTCCAACTCTCGGCCAGTTGAACGGGGCGAGCGCCCCATGACCTGGCGCAAACTGCGGCAGCATCTACGTGATTTCAACTGCGAGATCACGCCGGCGGGCGGTGTAGGTAATCGGCTAAACATCAAGCGCGTAGTGGCAAGGCATCGCCGGTTTGGAATTGGCAGCAAGACCCGAGTGCTGCAGACGCAGGTCGCTTGGTCAGGGGATGGAACAGATGCTGATCGCAGCACCATTCACATGCTTAGGAAGAACCTCGAACTGGATGACGAACATGATGTCGACTCCGCGATGTTCTATGCGGGGGCCAAGGTCGACGCCTTCATCATCGACTACAGGAGGATCCTCAAGCGTCTCGCTAAAGTCTAGGAGCCACGATGCGGTGCACGGCGGGGCCTGCGCGCTCCCGCGGCGAACGCGCTGTCGATCGTCAGGTTCGACTCGTGCGCCGTGAGACCGATCGCAGTAGCCGCCGACACGAGAGCCGAGCGCGCCGGAGCCTCGAGCAGCTCTCCTCCGGCGACGACCCGGGCCACCGCGAACGCGGCGCGGTTGAGTGTGTGGTTGCGCCGTCCCTTCGGAGCGGTCCTAAGGCGGTCAAGCTCGCCGCGCAGCACCGAGCGACCGTAGGCCGAGCCGTCGCCGGTGGTGAACGCGGGTGGTGACGGCGGTACGGCTGTGACTGCGCGGCGACGTCGTTCCCTGAGCCACTCCGGCGCGGCCGCGATCGGTGCCGTCTCGTCGAGCCACGAATACCGGTTTCCGGACGCGTGCAGGCTCGGCGGCGCGACAACGTATCCGCCATCGGCCCGGAGGTCGACGCCCGGCAGGTCGCCGATCCCCGGCAGGCGGCTCGCGTGATTGTGAAGCGACCGCTCGCCAGGCGCGCGTAATAAAAGGTGTATCCCGCCGCCTCCGGTGAGGGCGATGCGGGTCTTTGGGACCTTGTGAATGATCACGTCGAGCGAAGGCGACGCCTGCGGAAGATCGACGTCGACCACGACTAAGCCGCAACCCTCCCCCGTCGCGACCGCGACGTTGGCAGAGCGCCACCTGCGCCACCACTCCTGGATCGCCCCCGTATCGCTGGTCGCGTCGTGGACTCCACGGCGCACCAGCGGATGCTTCCCGGGGCTCGAGCACTTCCGGCCGCACGTGCAGCAGCCGTTAACGATTCCATGTAGCGGAAAGACTCGCCAGCCGCGAGCCGCGTAGTCAACAGCGGCGTCAAGCAGCTCATTCGTCGCCACGACGTGCTCCTAGCGCGACACTGATCACGTGATTGCACGACTTCTCTATGCCTCGTCTGCGGCGATATTCATCGCCGGAATCGTCTACGGGGTGGCTCGCAAGCCGCGCCCATGCCGGATGGACGACGTCCTGACCGCCTGTGGTTCTGGTGCTCGTTACGGCGCTCTCATCGGCGCGGCATTCATCGCGCTTCTCCTCCTCTACGTCGGTCGCGCGCTTCGCAGCAACGAGCGTCAGCGCTAGGTCATGCCTTTCGTCGGCCGAGGTCGCAGCCGACGAAGGGGGACCGACCGCGGCCGATTCCTTCATGATGCCGCCTCGTAATCGTCGTATAGCGACGAAGGGTGGACACCGAGTGATGAGCAGATGCGATCGACTATTACCTCGCTGAGGTGCTCACGCGACGTCAAGTAGCTCATGTTGATGCCATGGTCCGAGTAGAAGTCACGCTTGCTCGCCACGTAGCGGGTGCGACGACGCACCAACTCGACCAACGGCGCAGCCGGCAGCACACGTCCCGACCGGCAGCGGTCACCGAAGACCAGCTCTGCGACGGTGTCGCCGAACGCTCTGCAGAAGGCTGGGCTGGGTCGCGTCTGTCCCGTCAGGACGTTGCTTACGTAGCCGCGGTCGTAGCCGAGACACTCGGCGAAGTCGGCGAGGTCCATGTCGCACAGGGCGAGGATGACCCGCACGGCGCGGCGATCTACATCGCCCATCACGCCACCTCCTCGACGTACTCGTCGCAGCGCCGGGTCAGCTCTGCCACGAGGGAAGCGGCCTTAGGGAAACCGTCGGCGTTGAGCCGGTCGCGCAGTCCTGCGAGAGTTCCGGCGAGCAGCACGATCACCAGGTCCCCGAGATCCGGTTGGCTCTTCGTCTGATTCATCTGCGCCTCCTTCACACGACGGCCTTTCGACCGCTCGAGCACCGGGCGCTTGAGACGGTGTCAAGGGTGGCGGAGCCATCGCGAAGCGACGCGCAGGCGTAGCCGGAGCGCCCTTGACGTCGGTCTCGCTCCCGGTGCTAGGGAGAAGGCGGGACGTCGCAGAAGGAGGTCGCACGAACACACGCGAGACTGACGGCATGACAGGTCGAGAGCGGGAGCGAGTGCTCGCGATCATTCGACGGCACGTCGATGCGTTCAACCGGCGTGATGTCGAAGCGCTCGCTGCGGACTTCCGCGACGACATCATCTTCACGACCGGCAAAGACGTTGTTCGCGGTGCAGCCGAACTCCGCATCTTCTTCGGCAAAGCGCTCGATGGACGGGTCGAACTCCAACTCGAGATCCGCCGCGTGGTCATAGAAGGCGATGTTGCTGCTTGCGAGATGACCGAGACAATAAGCGTTGAAGATCACACTCATCAGGCACCGATCGCGGCCTTCTACACGGTTCGGGGCAACCGCCTGGCGGAACTCCGTGTTTATCGGGAAGGAAGCGCGGACTTACAAGACTTGTAGAGCAGTCCGGGCGAAGTCGCAGCCGATGCAGCAGGACCGACTGAGCCCGGCTTACTCCTCCACGCTCCACTTCTCCACCAACGTCGCGACGAACGTCTCGTGAAGCTTCGCTATTGCTACCGCCTCCTCCATCGAGTCAGCGGCACCGATGTAGTCGCAGATATCGCACTCGAGCTCGAAGCGCTCCCCGTTTCCCTCGTACTGACCGGGAGGAGTCGCGACGAAGACGCTGTGCTTCGTCTCAGAGACTTCCTCGTTCGGGGATCCCCAATCGGTCGGGCCCGACGGCTCGCCGGCGATGATCCAGTCCCACTGTTCGGGCGAGAAGAGAGCCTCGTAGCCGATGGTTTCTTCCACGTCTGCCTCCTTCTTGGTCGACGGCTTGCGTCGTCCGGAGGAGCGCCGGCCATCAGTGGAGGGGTCAAGGGTGGCGAAGCCATCACGTAGTGACGCGAGTACCGGAGCGCAGCGAGGAACGGAGCGCCCTTGACGCCGGAGCGGCCGGTGCTAGACGCAATAGCCAGCCGTCGGCGGGGAGGCTTTGGAAGGTCGCATGCGTGGCCTCGGTCAGACCGTGCCATGGGTCAGCGGGTGGAGTCGGACAGGAGACAAGCTGCGGCGGAGGCGCTCGTCAGCCGATCACTGACGGAGTGGCTCCTTCGTTCAACACAGAGCGGCGGAGTCCCGTCGCTCCTACCCTCCAGGTCAGCCCACCAAATGCCTTCGCGGGAGGCCAGTACGACCTCTAGAGTGAGTGGTTAAAGTCAAGGCTGACAGGCGCTTCAACAAAAACTCCGGTGGAGCCCCCCGGCTAAACATGGTTACGATCCTCACGAAGCTGCTGATTTCAACGTGGCTTTCTTCATGACGTTTCTTCTGGATGCGGTACACGAACTCGATCTGGCCGAGCTGCTCGATCGGCTGGGCCTACGAGAGCGCGCGGAACGTGGAAAGCTCAGGTGTACCTATTGCGAAAAGCCCCTGGCACCGGAGAATATCTTCGCAATATTCCCGAAAGGAAAACGCGCGCGCGTCGTTGGTGACCATCCTCGGTGCGTGCGCGACTTCCTGACCTCTGATTACTTTCTCCCCCACCATTCTGGAAGGTCCTCCTGATGCTGGACATTCCGAGGTTCGTCTTCAACTGGTTCATCACTACCTTCGGAGTGATCGGGGTGTTGCTGCTCATCGCCTACCTGACGCCTCGGAAGTTTGAGCAGTGGCTCACCCTAATGACGCGTGGCTTACGCCGCGTTCCTGTCATCTACCGGTTAATCCAGCGACTCGGCGTTAGGTTATTGCTCCAGCGGCGGGTTAACCGACAGCTAGCCAAGCTTCATCGCGGAGCAGCGGTACCCGTCGGCGCCGAAAAGCTTCGAATTAATTGGGTCCCGCTCCCTAACGCGGAAAAAGACTTTGTAGAGCGCGGCAGAGTGGTCGTCTGTCTTAAGTCGTCCGAGCATCCGACTGAGAACTTCGTGAGGGCTGTCTACACCTACACTTCCGGTGCGTTGTTGCCCTTAACAAAGCCCTATTTAATAACGGCTCAGCGCGAAGCAATGGATCTCTTCGTCGCAGGAAAACTCCTCGAGGAATCGGATCGCGCCATTCGTACGCACTTCCTCACCGAATACCTCCTTCCGGCGACTGGCACTGAGGAACCTACCGAGCTGAGTTCATATTTCGTCGCCTTCGAAGATCTAGCTCGCGCTGGCCTGTTCTATGAGTTCTTCTTGGATGAGCTCGATTACGCAGGCCGCAAGATCTTCGGGTCGCCTAGGGCCAAGTCGTTCCCGGTGGAAGTGGACGACCTCCTACAGTTCGCCCGTCGCGTCAGCCACCGACAAAGCCGCGAACAGATGAATTTGACCTTCCAACGAGACTACTTCCGGTGCTCTGTTGTGATAGTGGGGACCCCCGCCAAGATTGCCGAGCCAGAGCGTTATGTTGCGTACATCCGCTCAAGCCTCGTGGGACGCGGCATTGAATCGATCCATCTTCTCGGTTTTTGGGACAACCGTCGATTCCTCGACAACGTGGCGAACAACCTCAAGGATTCGCATGCTGTGACCAGGCGCCACAAGGCCGATGTCGTGCTGTCGACGGGATTGCGTGCTACGTCTTATGCGATCACGCTGGTTCCGCGGCTGGCCACACCGTTCCTTCCGACGTTGGATGGCAACGAAGAGGTGGGGGACGGGACGAAGGATGAACGGGATGGTGAACGTGAAGCACCGGAAGTGGTGGCGATCCCATCACCCCA
>JALZBR010000289.1 GCA_030863485.1 Actinomycetota bacterium | reverse complement strand
ATACCGAGCATCCCCTCTCTTTGGGTGAACCCATTCATGGCGGGCAGGCCAGATAGCGTCACGTATTTCGACCCTCCGGCTGCCGCAACGTAATCCGGTCGGAGGGCTTGCTCGAGGCAACGAACGTCATATTTGACCCAACAGGTCAGACAACTGTGACAACGCGACAGTTCCGAGACGCTCTGCGACTCCAGACTGCTCGATTGCACGGGCGGCAGCTTTGTCCGTAACGACTACATCGCAGTACGGAAGGGTGCTGCCTATCGCGTCGATATCAGAGATGTCATTCGTCCTCCAATGGTGCGAGGCGTCACGGTGATACGCCGTCTTGACGCTTACGGCAACGTCGAAGCTCGGCATAGAGTTGAGAGCGCGGCGCACAACGTCAGGGCGCGGGAAGAGCAACTCGAATGTCGTCCCTCGGTCCGACAAACCTTTGAAGAGCGATTCGTTGATCTCGATCAGCACCTCCCGAGCAGCTACGACGTCGCGAATTCGCTCGCCGCGCCATCCCGGGTCCTTGTCAAAGCGCCTCACCTGATCGATCTCCTGTCGGGCCCTTCGCTCAAGGACGTCAAAGGCCGACCGTGGGTTCCAGCCGAGCTCACGAAGCTGCGGCTCTTCGTCAGGGGACGGTCCCTCGATCATCTTGCGGTTCAACTCTAGTTCCGCATTAGTGAGAACGGCATCGAACGCCTCGGGACCCTCGGAGTACTGAGCCCGCAACTCTTCCGTAGCGTCATCTCCATCGATTGTCCTAACGCGCAAGCCACCTACGCGACCAAAGGCACGGAAAACGCCCCAGTCGAGGTAATCCATCGTGTTAATGGGGTCGGAGCTGACTCCGACCAGCTTGTCCAGTAGAGCTTCAATCTCGTGCACGGAGACGACAGAGCGCGCTGTTACGACCATGAAGCGGGAGACGCGCTCGATTGCTTCGCGAAGGTCTCGGCGCTGGCGATAAGAACGAATTTTCGAGATCTCGAAGTAGATCGTGTCCGAGATCGGGAAGACGGCAGAACGATCCTCTACCGCGGCTACGCAGTGATCTAGGGCCTCCTGATGCCGAACGCCCTCTCGATGCCCGGTCTGGGCCTTCGCGAGGGATACCCAATGGTTCAGATCCAGGTAAATGAGCTTTGCTGGCGGGGCCGGCCGCCGCAGCGTCCTAGGCCATACGTAGCCTGCGTCAAGCTGATCTACTGGCAGGCGAGGCATTTGCTCCTCACCCGTGCTGTCGCACGCGTCATACGAACACTCCTTACGGTGGGCGGCAAGGGACCATTTTCCCGCTCCTAAGACCTCCGACCTGACGCCACAACGAGGACACAGGTGGGTTGTGCCGCACGTCAAAACCAGCTGCTACCACTGCTTATGCGCGACGGTTGGAGCGTGAATACAACGGGTCTGGTGGATCTCGACGACCCCACGACATGGCCTTCCCCTGCGTACGTCGCGGCCAATCGTTGGGCAAAACGACTTCGCGGCACAACCGAATACGTAACCGACCTCAACCTTGCCACTGAAGATGAGGACAGCTTCAGGGCACTTCTCCGAGGGCATCCTCTAAGGGCCTTTCACGCTACGCGTCTGCTCGATCACGAGGTCGAAGGAATCCGCGATCAAGGCTTGCTCGTCGCGTCACAGGACTTGGTACGGGCGCGTCTGTCGGCCGCGTACGAGGCTGGAGCCCTGGATGATGAATTGCGACGGCTCCTACTGACCTCGAACGTATTTCATGAAGGAGACGCTCGCTACCGTTCGGGCCAGGTTTGCCTCATTCTCGGCAGGCGAACATTCGATCACTCTCCACATGGAGTCGGTCCTCTTATGTCCGAATGGGGAGGGGAGCTCATCACCATGTCACGCGGGGGGGCGGTGCTCCGCCCGCGCCTTCGGAGACTGGGCACACCAGCGATTGTCGTGGTTCGGGTCGAGCTCAGTGAGAGCTGGCGGATTCACTCCTGTTTTCCTTCCCTGCACAAGCTCTTCGTTGGCCGGCTCCTAGAGCTTCAGGAGCTAGGTGCGGACGTCTTCCTTAGACGCCCAGTACCCTCCAAGGACGTCCTGGACATTTGGCAACCTGGCCACCCTGACTTCGATCTGCACCCGCACATTCCTCGAAACTGACCTCCGGCTCTCGTAACATGCGAAACTCCTCGCGCGGCGGCCCGGAGAGCGATTCCGTTACCGGCTCCCGCGCGTGAGACGGCCCACCTAGTTCTAGGGTTGCGGCGTGAGCCCTCCGACGAACCAGCCCACTCCTCTCAGCGACCTCTACCTACGCCTTCGGCCGTGCATGGTGCGTATCGAGGTGTCCGATCTCGAGACCAAAAGGCGTGCGGTTCGGGGTTCCACGTTGGCGGTGGATGGGTGGCGACGGCACGGCACGTCCTTGAGGGAAAGCGGCTCGACGAGGTCACGCAGTTCGGCCATCCAGACCGGCCGCTCAACATCGAGCGGACGCTCGTCCCGAAGGACGAAGGAAAGGATGTCGCCCTCCTCCAAACTGACTTTGATGGATCATTCGCGCAAGGACGAATCGAGGGGGTCCCCGACAACGAGCGAACGGACCACATCAGACTAGGGACCCACCTCGACGCGTGGGTCCGTCTCGAGTTCGTGATGACCCGGTGCCTCGTCATGGGCTACCCCCGTATCCCGCAGGCCAAGACGAGAGGACTCGTGTCGGTAGCGGGGCACGTGAACGCAGTGATCGACAAGATGGTCGGATCAACGCATCCACACTTCATCATTTCGCCAGTCGCGCGCGGCGGGTTCAGCGGTGGGCCCGTCATCAGTGAATACGGCTTCCTGCTGGGGGTTTACACAGAGGAGCTTCTCGAGAAGCTCCATCAGCCTGCCGGCACGGAGACAGGCGCGAAACGGGAGGACGCAGCACACGACGACGCTCCTGCGACACCTCCTCCACGAGAGGAGGCTGGCTTTGCAGCAGCATTGAGCGTGCAACCACTATGGGAGCTCCTTCTCGAGAGCGGGGTAGCTCCGGGGACCAACGCCGAGTTCGTCAAGGATCTCGCGGGCCGAGCAGCGACAGGAGAGGAACTGATGGCCCTACTCGCGACGAACGGCGCGGTAGGCATCGATTACGAGCAGGACGAGAGTGGTGAGTGGGTGATCGCACTTCGCCCGCTGTTGAATGATGAGTGAGCTCAGAGAGACTTCTCGTTCCGCCCCCTCGAGCTCCTCCGAGGGTGGATGCGAGCGGCGCTCGAACAGGGACGCGACGTTCCCGGGTGGAACCGCTTATGAGGTCTGCATATGCGTTCACGCAGAGCAGGACGGCCTCATGTCCGCCTTGCTTGAGTCCGCGAAGGCGGAAGCTTCAGGCGAAGGTGCCGTCAACTACCTCCATCCTTGGACGCCACCGGAGAACCAGCGGCAGTACGACGCGATCCTGCATGCGATCGCGAACCGCGTTTCATCAGGTTGAGATCGCCCGACTCCGACATTGCATGGGCGCACCCCTGGGTCGCGCCAAGCGTGCCGGCGGACAGCGGCCATCCCCTCCTTCTGTAGCTAAGACGTCGAGTCTGACTCCCGTTCGATCGCCTCGTAGAGATACGGACGTCCGGGACCACTCGCTCTTGTCTTAACGGCGCGACCCTCTTCGACAAGTCGGTCCAGCCGCCGCCTGACTGAGTCGACCGACATGTTCGTCGTCTCGCCCTCTGCAACTCTGGCTGCGACCACCGCAGCGGGCGCGGGTGCCGGCACGGCCCTCAGAGCATTGAGATATGGACTGAGATCCTCTTCGATCTCCTCCAGAACCTCCTCGACCCGGGGGTTCCCCTGATCGGCATTAAGCCGCGCTCTGTACATGTGGCCTCGCTTGAGCTCGTGTGTTGACTCGACCCAATCGACGCGGCCGAAATACAGGCTGTCTTGATCGACGACTTCGTACCTGTAGCGGGACTCGCGGCGCGGCGGAGGGAGGTACTGGGCCTCGATGATCCGGATGTCGATCACCTGTCCCTCGATTCGGACGCTGCCAGGATCGACCTGCTGGTCGGTGAGCTTGCGTCGAACAACATTCGGTTTCGCCCGGCCAAACGCAGGGTTGTTCGACGACTGCTTCGCGAGCTTGTCCACCGCCTTGGCATGAGTGCCCTTCTTTCCCTTCTTCCACTCGAACTCCACGCGCATCCGATGCTCGCGGTCGACGCGCCTCATCACTGACAGAAGGTCCTTCCAACCCGCGACGTTCAATACCGCCCCCCCGCCACTCTTCGTCCACCGAGTCTTGCTCCACGTCGCAATCGCGATCGCCACATTGTCGTGAACGTACGCAGAGTCAGTCCGGATCTCGATCTTTCGGAAGTCCTCCAGCACGAAGGGGGCGCGAGGGCTCATCGCGAGCTTGAGGGCTTCAGTTGGCGCCTCGAGCTCCATCTGATTGTTGGTGGCGCCCATTGTTGCTGGTAAAGCATGGTCCCAAATCTGTTCGCTGCCATGGTCGTCGTTCCAAACGAACCTGATCCCGATGCCGCCTCGCCGAGGCGATGAGCGCATAGACCCGTCCACGAAGATGGTCAGGACGCCGTCGTCGATCGGCTCGGGCACCTCCACCTGCGGACCTCGACGCATGATCAAGTCTCGCGCCGAAGTGATCCGAGACCACGGCGCGTCCGAATGGGTCTCGGTGAGACTAGCGTCGAGCAGGAGCGTGAGTTTGCCCCGGCCTCGCGACCTCAACATTCCGGTGGGACAACGGGAGCGTTGATCGGACCGGCCGGCGGCGCACTCGGGGCAGCGATCTCTCCTGTCCCTGAACGGCGCTTCATTCGCAGAAAGACGCTCGAGAAAGCGCACCAGCGCCGCCGAGAAACATGCAAGCCCGCCGCGGATATCTAGGACGCTGTCCTACATGAAGAGCCGGAAAGGATGGGGCCCCGGGTGGATCCTCGGAATCCGCCGGATCGTTCGCGCCAGCTTTCGTGCGTAGTCGATCGTCACTGGCAAGCGGTCGTAGAGCCCATCGTTGTTCCAATCCATCTTTGTCAGTCCGAGCAACTCACTCGCAACGCGCTCGGCTGGCTCATGTCCGGCGTACCTCGTAACCATCAGTGGAGCCGGTATCCCCCTTCCCTCTTTGAAGTAGTTGCCGCGTGCGGAAACGCTTGGCGCGTTTCCTTGCGTCCACAGAAGTAGCTCAGTCTGCGACAGGAACACGAGAGTTCCTCTGTGACATGGCCACCGGTCGGGCTTTCCCTGCCCGATCCCGCGCACGGCGCGCCAGCGCACATCACGCTGAACATGGAGTAGGTCAACATCTCCAACCTGGCCCAACGCATCGAACGACCCTTCAATCTCTGAAGGTTTGAAAGGCGTCGTCTTATGGACCACTACCCGGCGAGGCAATCGCCCAGCGTGCTGGGTCTGGTACAGCTGAAGACTTCTGGCCATAACCGTCCGCATTTGGTCACGGGTGAAAAACGGATTGTCATGCGAGATTCCCGCCAACTCCGTTTCGTCAACCTCGAACGCTACGAACTCGAGCCCGGTCCCAGTCGCCTCAAAGACCTGACTACAACATCTGACGAATCGATTTCCTTCGGCGCCACTGCCGAGCGAATAGCCGATTCCAAAGAACGCGGTGTCCGGCTCGAAATCCGCTAGCTTCCAAGGCACGCCTCCCGCTTTTACGTAGAGCGCGATCCCCAGACGCCAAGCAACGCTGCACCGATCGAAGTAGTCGAAGGCTCGGTCCCGAAGAAGCTGCGTTGCGATCCCTCGGGATGCCGCATCCGCCTTTATGTAGTCGTGCAGGTCAAAGGTCTCACTCCCCGAAGCGACGAAGCCTCGCGCCCACCGATCGGGCAGACGGACTGCGACGACATCGAAATCCATCCGGATAGCCGCTGCGGCCGAGAGGGCTTCGGTCATGGCCTCCGCAAGGACGCCATGTGGAGAGCCGGATGAGGCCACCCGGTCGTCGAGGTCCGACGGCAGTACTACGTGAGCTCGATCGTGTGCAGGGACGACTTGCACACCGAATACCTCGTTGAACCCTGGGAAGTCGATGAGGTAGTCCCGTCTTTCGCGAGGCCGATGCACTTCGGTGAGTTCTCGGAACAGACCGCGCACCCTCGAGATCTCGTCCGCAGGCGAGATCAAGGCGACCCTGATCTTCTTCGCGAATGTCCCAAGCGCCGATGCTGAGTACGGTCCGTGCTCAACGAGGCCCCGTAAGGGATGAAGCGTCTTGCCGCCAACTGAAGCCGACCGGTTGCCAACCGCCAACGACGGTTCGTGAAGGGTCTTATGCGCAGGGAAAAGCACATCCGCCGCAGCGACCATCTAAATGCTCCTCGTCAACGCGTTTGCGCGCTGGATCACGAAAGTCGCATTGACTCCGTCACTGCATTCGAGCGCGGTGACCCAAGACTCCTTATCCCCCAGGGTCAAGATGTTGCTCCACGCCCCCAACATGTCGTTCCAAACCTGGTTGTAGCGACGCACTTGTCGTTCGCGAACGAAATTCTTCCGTGCAAGATCGACCTCATCATCCTCATGGTGAGCGCTCCAAACAATCGGCTCATAGATCAGCCACAGCCGGCCGAATCGGTGCTCGAGCCTTAGTTGAACTGCCTCGGCCCAGGCGCTATCGGTGTCTGGCACCGTTCCCCTCAGCTGCCCTTTCACCGCCCTCCGCAGGTCAGCTAACAAGGGGTCCGAATCATGTTCGCGGCCCACCGCTAGAACGTGCTGGCGATGTCGTCGTTTGGCGACGACTGGCCGTGATCTGGCCAGACCTCTCACAAGAGCGTCGTAGAGCAACCCCATATCGCTAGTTTCCTGACGCCACGAGCGACTCGGATCGACAGTGCCGTAGTCGAGTTCGACGTCGCCGAATGGAGAAAACGCCTCCAAGAAGTCCTGATCTCGTCCAAACCCAATCACGCCGTCGCTTCGCCTGATCGCCACGGCATCGATTCCTACGGCCTCGATCGCGGATCGGACCTCAGCGGTGTTTCCGATCTTGCAGCGGACGAGGCGCGCTGTCCGCGGGTACTGGACGACCGGAAGCGCATTGAGCTTGAGGATGGGCCACCCGCCCTCCCGCGGCGGGATCGAGAACCCAGAGAAGCGTCGTCTCGGCTGGAACCGATTCAGGTGTTGCTCCAAGTCCGGCGTGACTTCAACCGTCAACCGGACGTCCGACATGAGCTCCTCGAAGCTCTCGACTTCGACGATGTGGGCGTCGACGCCTCGCTGCTGGGCCGTGCGAATGAGTTCTCGAACGCGCTCGTATGGTTGCTCGCCGCGGCGCACTACCCAAAAGAGGCCCGCTTGGAAAGGTTGAGGTGCCTCCAAGGCAGCCGTCAGCGCGTCCATCACAGAATTGTCCCTACCGCTGTATCCGACGACAATGAGACCCGCCCGACGTAGGTATTCCTGGAGCTCCTGACGCAACCGCCGATCCTGCGCGCGCAGCTCATCCGATGTGTTCTTGAGTCGCTCCGATAGGTAGTCGCCATGAAGTTTGACCAGGAGAGGCCAATCTCCTTGCGAAATGACACGGCTAGCCACTTCTGGCTCCTGCAACGCCGCGACGCGGAGCCGACGAGCACGCCCTAGAACGATAGCCGCCGCATCCTCGACAGCTGCATCAAAGTTCGTCGTCCATACGACGTTCAATTTGCCGAGAGACATGAGGGACGCTAGAACGATGTGGGCGTAACTCGGCGTGGACTCCTCGGCCCATGTCTGGATGTAGTGACGACGATCCGCCGCGTTCGGATAAACGGCCTCGAAGTACGCCGCGTACTCCTCTGTCGCACCCCTTGTTGGGAACCGCGAATCGGCGGCGAAGTGCTGCCGTAGTCGGTGGCGGATCGCAGGATCGGCAAGATCCAGCGCCTCGACCGGCACTCTCTGCTCCGTCGCGTAGATCATCTTTTGGAAGCGAAGGATTAGTTGCTCAGCTGACGGAACGCCGGCTGAGATCGACGCACCCGCGCCTAGGAACCATCCGAGGTTGGGTCCACGCCTCTCGATGACGCGCACAAATTCCGGGAGGCCGAAAGGTCGTCCGTTAGCGTCTCGCACACCACGTCCTCTTGTGCAGAATCACGCACGTGTAACTACAAAACATACCACGGCAAACACCCTTCGACGCCCTGTCACATATTGTTGACGAGGCGACAACTCCACCTTTATAGTTGCTGTCATGTCGTCAATTACGCCCGGAGGGAATCTCCGACTCGGAGGGGTCTCTGAAGTCGCTGCTGAACTGGGGGTTACCCGTCAGCAGGTGGCTAAGCTCCGCGAACGCGACGACTTCCCCGCCCCCATAGCCAGCTTGAGCGTCGGGGACGTCTGGGATCTCAGCCTCGTCAAACATTGGAACGAAAGTGGCATCCGTCGTCGGCGTGGACGGCCGTCGCCCGGGTCCAAGCGGATCGTGCTCGGGGGCCGTTTTGCCCTCGGACCAGAAATCGGAGGCGGAGGATTTGCCGTGGTCTTCCGCGCCCGCGACCTGGCCGCGCCGGGACACCGCGTCGCGGTAAAGG
>JALZBR010000277.1 GCA_030863485.1 Actinomycetota bacterium | reverse complement strand
GGACCGCTCATCGCGATCTCGCCCGCCGTCGAGCAGCCGATGAGCGGAGCGTCGCCGGATCGCTCGGCGATCGCCCCCACCAGCGCCTCGAGGTCATGGGCCTCTGAAGCGAAGAGCACAAGCAGCGCGGCCCTGTCGCTCCCGAGCGCCTCATCCGCAACGGCGAGGCCTGCCGAGCGCGAGTCCTCCTCTTCGGAGTGCCCGACGCGTAGCCAGCGGGAATTCGTAGTACTTGGTTTGGTTGCCATGGTGTCCCCATCGGCAATGAAGCGTGCAACTTGAGTGGCAGCAGGGACGGGGAACTTCGCCCCCAGTGCGGACAAGCGTCCCCGGGCCGCAAGCGTCGCGAGCGGCCTTTGAAATCGGTCGAAGAGGGCGCCCGGGCGCCGATTGTGCGGCCCTTCGTTAGGCAGGCGCCTGTGGCTAGGGGGCGCCCGTGGCTAGGGGGCGCCCGTGGCTAGGGGGCGCCGCGGAGGGCGTTCGCCTGGGGAGCGGTCCCCCGTTACACTCCCGACGTGGTTGGGACCCCGTATGCCGAGGAGGCCTGGGACGACTTCTCGATCCTTACCGAAGAGGCCCGGGCGCGCCGCGAAAGAGGCGAGCCGGTCACGGCCGATCCTTATGTGCTCGGTTCGAAAGAGAAGGCTTTTAGTGGACCTGATCGGACGTCTTTCGAACCCGCAGGTCCGCTCGCTCGTGCAGGGGCTGCACCGCCAGACGCGCTGATCAGGCCGTTGATCAACACGACCGGCGGAAGGCGCCGATCTGCTTGGTGCCGCGCGACCGGGTTTGAGGCGCCCGAGCTGGTCCCGGACGCTAGTTATCCGAGATAACGATCGAGCCGACCACCGCCAAGGCACCCACCACGACGACAAGCATGAGAACGGTCACCTCCAGCAGGCGCTCTACACGTGGTCCCCGACTTGGCAGTCGGTCAGCTACCTCGAAGAGCAGCGCGGCGAGCGCGCCGCCGGCAAGGCCGCCAAGATGCCCTCCAATCGATATCGATGAGTCAAGGAAGGTAAACGCAAGGCTGAGACCCAGCCACAGGAGGAGCCCGTTCTCCGTCGGGCTGATGCCCTGGTTGTGCATCACCATGACGCCCGCTGGAAAGAGTCCGAAGATCGCCCCCGAGGCGCCCGCGCTGAGGTCCATCGGCTCAAGCAGCAGCCCACCGAACGACCCCGCGAGGAGCGACTCGAAGTAGATGAAAGCGAAGCGAAGCCGCCCGATCTCCGTCTCTAAAACTCTGCCGAGGATGTACAGCGAGAGCATGTTGAAGAGCAGGTGGCCCGCCCCGAAGTGCAGGAAACCGGAGGTCAGCAGGCGCCAAACTTCGCCGCCTGCGACGGTTTCCCCTGAGGCTGCCAGCTCCTCGTGGATCATGCCGTCCTCGCCCGCGAGCTCGGGGGCCGCTCAGCACTGTGCCTAAGAAGAGCACTACGTTGAGGCCAATGAGGAAGTACGTGAGCCTCGGCTCGTCTTCCATCATGCCGCAGCCCTCAGGAGATCCGAAGCGCCGGGTAAGTCCGTCATCCCCGCCAATTGCGCCACGTATCGGCCGCCGCTGAGGGAGCGGCGACCGTCAACTCGTCTGGTGCACCACGCCGTTGATCGACGCCGCTCCGGTCGAACGTCCACCAGAGTGCATCTCTGGCTATATGCAGCGGGGATAGGCGGCTGGGTCGGGCAGCTAGCGGTCGTCGCCTTAGTACGGTCACGCTGTCACGGCTGGGCGAGCCATGTAGAGATGACGGCTACGAGAACGCCGATCGCAGCAAGGCCTGCGGCGATTTCGCCTGGTCCGTACAGGAAGAAGAAAAGCGCTAGACAGGGGATCAAAGAGCCGACTAGAGCTGGCACACCATTCCGCTCCGCCAAGGAGGAGTGAAGGCGTTCCCAAGTCCTTCCGAGCCTCCGGGCGGTCCTGCTCGGGGCGAGGCGCGCCCAGCGCAGCTCCCGGACCGCCACCACTAAGCCGGCTATGCAGATGAGGACGGCGAGGCGGGCCATAAGACCGTTGCTCGTCGCCTTCCACCCGTTCTCGACGACACTGTCATAGGTGGCGACGAAGCGCCCGTCCTGGCGGATCTGCCAGGCGTAGTTGTCCCCGGGTATGTGCCATATCTCGATGGGCCCCCCGGACTGCAGGGACCGGGGGTCGCCGCGGTCGACGTCAGAGTCGTAGGGATACGAGAACTCGCCAGCACCGCCTTCGAGCACGATCTCGTACCGGCACACGGGAGCCCTGTTGCCGCCGCCGGAGCAGTTCTCGTCCACTCGAGTGACCCGGCCGGTTGCCACCTCCAGTTTGTCCAGGGGAGGGACGGGCTCGTCCGATGTGGAATAGAGCAGCCCACCGACGAGCAGGGACAGCGGAAAGGCGAGGACTACCTTCCAATCTAGGAGGCCTCGCCCGTGCCAGAGCAGGCGTGCGAGCTTGTGCACCGCGACTCCAGCCGTGATCAGCCCGGCGAGGGTAAGCCATCCGAAGGCCAGAAACTCCAAGGGATTGAGCCCTCCCAGGGGCTCGGAGTCGTCCGGCAGCTCGAGGGCGGAAGGGGTCGAAAGGGCAACCGGGATCAGGGCAACCAGAGCTGCCCACCATCGCCCTACTACTAATCCGAAGGCCACCGCAACCAGAGCGAAGACCACGGCGCTTACGCGCACTACAGCGGCGTAGAGAAGGACCCAAAACAGCCCGACGAGGACGCACGCTGCTATACGGCCCCATCTGCGGCGCCGACCTAAGGGAGCCCTGCTAGGCCAGCACCGGAGCACCGTCAAGAGCACTGTCCAAGGACGGCCGAATGTTCTCGGAGAGCCGTCCGCTTCTTCAGACCGTAAAGGCGTTCCTACCGAGGGTGCAGAGGACAACGAACCCAGAAGCGTAAATACACTCGCGTTTGATCCGGATACTGGATCCTGTAGAGCCAGCGGTGGTAGTGTCCTGTTCGATCGTTCCGGCCGCTGAGACGGGCCCGTGACCACTTAATCCCGGGCGAGTCCGCGTGCGTATGGCTAAACCACCTGTAAAAGGCTAAGTGCTTGCAATCGAACTTGTTGTGGGCGCTCGCAGGCGGGGGTCCCGACAGCGATAGGCTGAGGAGGGCAGCCGTGCTCGCTAGTAATCCGCCCAACTTCCTCCATCCGGGCCGCTGTCTGAGCAGGGGAAGGCCCTCTTTGTCCTCGCGGGCTCGAGAAGCTGCAGGGCGCACCGGGGCACAGCCGGCCGAGTATCCGGTCTCGGCGGCTGGGATTGTTGCGGCGGCGGTGCTTGGCGGCGTTGGACGGCCCGAGGTCCTTAGAGAGCGGGGCTTGCGGTTGCTTGGCATCGCCAGGTTCCTCCTTCTTCGCGTTCGCTGTTGCTGCGGCCTAACAGAGAACTGACCGCGCTCCGAGCATCCCCTCTCATCCTCTCGCAACTGTCTCGAGGCCTCCTCCCGGAGGCATGAGGTATGTCCGAGACGTTGAGCGCCTAGCGTCGAACAGATGGTCCCAGGACGGAGTAGAGACGAACGGCGGCGCCAGCTGAGCCAAAGAGACAGCCCTGTCGAGTGGGCTTACACTTGAGCTGATGCCGGCGAGCGCGCCGATCGAGATCAGGCTCTTTGGCCGAGTGACCGTGGACCTCCCCGACCGGTCTGTCAGCAAGGCCCTGACCGGCCGCATAGGGCTGCTCCTCGCCTATCTCACGGTGAACCGGCATCGACCGGTTCGACGTGATGAGCTCATCGAGGTCCTCTGGGGTGAAGGTGCGCCGGCCGAGTGCCAGGACCTACCCGAGCATCCCGAACGAGCGCTAAGCCAGCTGCTCTGGCGGCTTCGCCGCGCGCTCGACACTGGCATCGTCGAGGGGAGGGCCGAGCTGCGCCTAGTGCTTCCGCCAGATGCCTGGATTGACACGGAGGCCGCCGCCGCAGAGGGCACCCGCTTCCAGTCAGCGCTTCAGGCGGAGGACTGGAAGGCGGCCGGAGAAGCCGGCCAAGCAGTCCTCGACCTGACCGGGCCGGGGCTGCTACCCGGCCGTGACGCCCCTTGGCTCACAGAAGAGCAACGAAAAACCGAGGAACTCGAGCTCGAAGCGCTCGAGTGCGTGGCTCGCGCCGGGCTCGCGATCGGGGGCCCCGAGCTAGGGACGGCCCGGCAGGCGGCGGGCGAGCTGGTCAAGCGCCACCCCCTCCGGGAGACCGGTCACCGGCTGCTCATGGAGATCGAGGAGGCGCGCGGGAACATCCCCGAGGCCCTCCAGACTTACGACGAGCTGCGCAACCTCTTGCGGGAAGGGCTCGGAACCGATCCCAGCCTGGAGACCCGAAAGCTTCACCAGCGCCTACTCGACGGAGGGTGCGCCTTAGAGAGTGAGCTCGATCCTCCGAAGGAGACCTCCCCGCCTGTACTTGAGCAGGTCACGGCGGGGGACAAACTCCCTTGGCGCCGACGGCTCTGGTCGTCCGTGGCACTCGCGACTAGCCTTAGCCTCGTGCTCGCCTTCGCGGTACCGTTGCTCACCGGTGCCCTGGTCGGGGAGGAGCGCCGACCCTTGGCGGAGCAGGACGCTGAGGCGGTGCTGGAAGATCCTGTGACCGAATCCGACCTCCCGGGGTTTTCGGCGAGGCTCGCCTCGATTGGGGTCAAGGTGGTCGTCAGGCCGGTCGCGGTCCCACCTGACGAAGCGGGGCTAGTGCAGTCGACCGAATGGCCGCCCGGGGCGGAGCCTGTCAGTCCCCAGTCGCCGCGCATGCGCGTGACGCGCCAGACCAACGGCTCGGTGGTGGTCGAGGTTGGCCGCGGCGAACCTTCTAAGAGGGTGCCGAGGGACTTTGAGCGCGCCGTGCGTTCGAGTAACCCCGCGGTCGTCGGCCGAGCACTCCGCGAGCGCGGTCATGAAGTCGCGTGGAAACTGATCGGCTACGTCGGCGAACTGGAGAGCGAGGGAGCGTCCTCCACGGATGGCGTCGACGTGGAAGCCCCGCCCGAAGGCACCTGCGTGATCGCCGTATCGACCGAGGACGGCGGCGAAATCGTCGGCGATCCGCCCAAGAGGCTTTCGATCGAGATCGCTGCGCCCAAGTCCGCCCGAGCGCTTGAGCACCCCTGTGAGGGGTAGGAGAGGACGTGGCAAGCCTTCACTGACGCTGCCCCTAGGAGGTCAAGGCAATAGAAGTCCGCCTTGCGCCACGAGTTGCTCTACTGACCCGTGTCGACCGCGTCGCGAGTTCGAAAGAGGCCGAATACTTGCTTGGGAGTGGGCCTGATCGGACGTCTTTCGAACTCGCGGGTCCGGAGGACGATCCGCGAGCTGCATGAGAGTCTGAAGAGGCTTCCGCGCCCAGCACCCTCGCGTCACTGATCGTCGTTGGGACAACCACGTCTCTGGCCTCCGGCCGCGACCGCCGAGGTGAGCAGGACAGATCGAGCGACATCCTGCTCAGGACATCCGCGTGGGGCGTGAGCGGCGCGAAGCCTCAGATCCAGTTTGAACCGGACCGCGCTGATGAGGACTCGCCGCGTCGCCGCCGCCCATCCTCTGGATCAGCGGAGTGAGGCATGCGAGACGACAGTTGACGAAGTGGCGTCCAGTAGCGGTTCACTTGATGCGGAAGGGCGATCGGGCGCGTGGATGTGCCGCGCTGGTTGCAGAAGTAGTCCAGAACGGGACTGCGTCATCGGCCGCGCCAGCTGGTCACGCACTGCCAGACTGCAGGGGAGGGTGGGGAATCGTCCTTCGCGGCACGCGAGAAAGCGTCCGTCCCTGCGTGGCCGACTCCCCGGCGATCATAACGGCGCATGTGGCTACGAGTAGGAGGGCCGGAACGCCACGCGGCCGCTGCGACCCCTGCCGCCCATCGCTACCGCGCCGCCTTCTCCGAGACCGTACTAGCTCCCCGCCGGTGCCCGGTATCGTGGTCATGGTGACCTTTGAAACGCGCGGACCGCTCTGATGCCGGAAAAGCGCAAGGCATTCATCAGTTACAGCCATTCCGACCGGCCGCAGATTGTTCCGTTGGCCAGCTACTTGGACCGTCTCGGGTTCGAAGTATGGCTTGATACGAAGGAGCTAACGGGAGGCGAAACACTCGTCGAGGCAATCAGCGACGCTATCTCAAAGGCGGATGTCTACGTCGTTGGCCTGTCTCCATCATCAACCCAGTCTCCGTGGGTTCGGCACGAGCTCAGCGTCGCCTTAACGCTCGAAACGGAGCGTGGACTGCCAAAAGTCCTCCCGGTGCTGCTTGCCCAGACCGACGTTCCGTCGGCGTTGACGGGACGACTGTACGTCGACATCAGTTCCTCGCTTGAGGCCGGTCGAGAGAACATCCGTCGGTTCGTAGATAGGCACTTCGCCGAGTTGGGCGCTCGGCCAGACGACAAGCCGGAACGCCCGCGGCTTCACATCGCGAGCGTTGAGCTCGAGCTCACGCAAGACACGGTCAAGTCCTACGGGGGGTTTAACGCCGAAGACACACGGCGAAACGTTGAAGCCGAAGCGGCTCAGCTCCTCCGCACCTTGCGCCGGACCGCGAACGGAGTGCTCTTGAACTTTGTCCCTGTGACCCAAATGGACTTCGAGTCTCAGTTCTTTCAATTCCCAAACGGCGAGATCACCGCCCGAATAGAGGACAAAGCAGGAGAACTCGTGGGAACAGTCGGCCAGCGTGCGATTGTGGCAGTACAGGTCCTCAATCCAGAAGAACGGAAGCTCCAAGAACTGATCTCGTCAAAGCTCGAGAGCCTCGGGGTCTCCAAGGCGACATACTCCTTCGTCCTTGAGCCACCAATCTCGGGCCTGGCGCCGAGAAGCCTCCAGCGACTTCAAGAGCGCTATGTGATCCTCGGATGGGACCCAGAGCACGGGGCAGACGTCGAACTCGAGGATGATCTGCGGCTTGCGGTCCGCGTATCCGACGAGCAGGTGCGCATCGCCGTCGAAACTCGGTATCCGTTTCAGTTTGGCCGGCGCGCGCGAGACTTCTCGGTGCGTGGCTTCGTCGAATCGCTCCTAGCCACCGAGTAGCGAGTCCCCGCCGTTCTTCGCGGCAGGCCGTTTAGCGCGGGCCGTGAAGCGGCCTCAGCCCCGCCTCTGCCTAGGCGGCGGTGGCATCTTCTATACGACGCCGGCCGACCGTGCTCCGCTGCCACCAACTTCCGGATCCAACTCGACGGCGGAATCAACATCGATCCGCGCCCGGGACCTCCAGGCAGCGCATCAGGTCGATGCGGCCCCAGTCGACCGGGTCCGCGTCGACGTTGCTCTACCGCTAGAGGCGGAACGAGTAGTTCTCAAGCCGGACGCGCTCTTACGAGCCCTCCCCGCCGGCCGTAGCCAAACGGAACCCACACGGACCTTCTCGCTAGCTCGCCTGATGGCAGCCTGGCGTGTGTTGAGATCGGACATTCTCCCTCCCCTTTCCGGCCCCGTAGGCGCCACCGTCTCTCCTTAGCCGGCCCCCTTTTTACCGTCCGCATCGGTCGGAACACCGTCCGGCCTCGTCAGGCGCTCACTGAGTTCCTCGAAGTTAGCCAAGGCCAATAGTTCTCGACGCCGATACGCAGGGAGCTCCGGTCGAAAGGGCTCAGGCTCCAGATCTGAGAACAGCGGGTGAGCGGTTCGCTTGTCGAAGTCAGATCGTACGCAACCCTCGGTGTCCATGCGCGGCTGACCGGCGCGTTCACGGGCGCGCATGTCGAAGAATTCGAGGTAGCGGCGCGGCGCTACCCCTCGGAAGGGGTCGAATCGAACGGCGCCTCCCTGATCCGCGGTCGAATCGCCGAGGCGCAGGTCATGCGCATGGAGGTCCGATGCTCGGCTCTTAGAGTAGGGCTCCACAAAGACGACGCGCATAATCCCGACGCCGATGATGTGCCGTGCGCAGTTGTGGCAAGGGAACGTGGTCGTATGCAGGCTGCACCCGCGAACTGGAACACCACGGCGCGCTGCGTCGAGCAAGGAATCCATCTCGGCGTGTACCGCGCGTCCGAACTCGGTTAGCTCACGGAGCTTTTCGGCAAGCAGGTCTTGTTCGAGATTCTTTCCATAGAGATCCACGAGCTGAGCGGTGTCCTCGCCACCCACCTCCTCAACGACCCGGTTAAGGCGGGATCGGAGCATGTCGGCGAGTTCCAGTGCGATCGAATTCTGCGCCCGCCGATTCGTATCTATCTGGCTGAGCTCGAACTCGCGGTTACCCGTCCCCTCCTCTTCCCAGTGAGCACCACCGCCTGCCTTTGGCACCTCATTGGTCCCTAACGCCACCACGGAGCCGTCGCGAGTTGCAATGGCAGCTCCGACCTGCCTGCCGAGTTCGGCGCTTCTTAGTGCCGCTCCGCTTGCCTGGAATTGCGCGAACTCGTCCTTTGTTGGTGTTCGGAACGGATGACCGAAGAGAACCTCCAGTGAGCGCACTACGTCCTCGCGCAGCGCGTCCGGAGTGGACGCGTCGAGGAAGAAATCCGCCTGGTGGAATGTCTTCTCAACGTCTTGCCCGCCGCTGACATTCTCGTCATGATCGCGCTTGATCAGATCATGAGGCTGGTAGCTCCACTGTGCCCGATCATTGGTCCCCCGTGAGAGGCGGATCGTCTTGGCGAGGGCCGCGTCTCTTGACTCCTCTGGGCTATACGCAGAGAAGAGGACGAAGCGCGGTCCGTAAACCGCGCGCAGCGTCGCCACCTCGTCAGGGGTCTTCAGTGAGCGAAGGATCCACGCCTTCCGGTCCAGATTCGCCACGTGCTCTTCCTGACCGTCTTCAATGAACTCCGTCGCTTCGCGCTCGCGGGTCTGCAAGATGTCGCTGATCGCCCACAGCGCGAGCGCGTCGCCGTGCTCGGTTTCGATGCGCAGCTTCGTGCCGGCGTCCATCGCGAGCCATATCCGCTCGTCCTCCGGCCGCCCCTCGAAATCCTCGGCCCACGGCAGGTCCAAAAGGTAGTCACTGAGTCTGACGACCTCAGCGGAGTAGCCATACTCATCGAGCTCCGCCCTGGTCTCGTAGCTGACGAGATCGAGATCCGTGCCAACCGCTCCGACGAGCCCGAGGACAAGTTCTGTTTGCGCCGCCATCGGTTAACGGGAAGTCTGCCTCACGGCACCGACCGGAGCAGACCGTACGGGACAGAGGCAAGCCTGTCCACTCCAACGCCATGTCCTCGATCTATGGCGCCAAGCGGCCGTAACGGACGGGCCGGCCAACGCCGCAGGCCCGCATGCAGTCCGATCATGCCCCTAGCTTCCAGCCCATGAGTGATACGACGTCAAGGCCAAGCGTCCGTAGTTGGAGGGTCGACCTCGGCCGGGCTCTATCTGGCGGCCTGGGGTCCGTCGCCGCTCTCACAATTGCTGGGTGGCCGAGCAGTGCTCCCGAGACGGCCTGGGTTGGACTGGTCGGCCTCGTGACGGGTCTAGCGATCGCGTTTTCGGTCGAGTACTTCCTTCGCCTTCATGCGGAGGTCAAGCGGCTGCACGCGGTAGAACGCGACCTCGAGAACGAGCGGAAGCAACGCGCGGAAGAACGACGCCTCTACGAGCGGCAGGTAGAGATCGCCAAGCGCGAGGCGGCGATCAATGCGGTAGACGTTGAGGTATGGGGCGGTGCTTTCAACGAAGCGCAGACAACGGGTCACTTCTTGCCCGTTTCGGCGATCCTCGCTCGCCGCGACATGTTTATCAAGGCGAGGAACCTTGACGTCCCGGTGCCGCCTCCTTGAGAGGTGGCCCCATCCGGAGGAGTGCGCCCCTCGAGGAGGAAGTCCCCCTGCCTCGCGGCTTGACGAACCCACAGGACTGTCTAGCGCTCGGTCGTGAAGTCCTCCGGGCCTTTGAGGCTATAGAGGCGTCCCAGCGCCGAAAGGTCAGGCCATACGGCCCCTGTGTCAACGGGCTCTAGCTCGCCGGATGCATCGAGAGCTTCAAGGAGCTGGCGGGGCCTCATCACACCCATACCGTTGCCGAGTAAGGAGGGGTGACTTCTAAGCATGTCCTTGTCCTCCGTGAGCAATACATGGCACCCCGCATTCAGGGCGGCTTGAGCCAAGGCTCGATCGAAGGTCCCCTTCGGCCACCGGGCGGGGTCTGGCTTTGGCGCCGGTGCCGGCTCGACTTCAGGATGCATCCGGCAGACGGGGTCTAGCGGCATGACGCCCTCTGGCAGCAGGACTCCATGACAGCCCCGCTCGGAAAAGTCGCGGGCGAGCTCATGGACCGCGACCTCTCGTGCGCGGCGGGCCTCGTACGGCAATGGCTTTCGGCCATCCCGCATGTGAAGGTCGTCGTCGACCCAGAACCGGATGTCCCGCCAAAACCAAAGCTGGATCAGGTCGCGGAGCGCATCAACCGGCGTAGGCCAGCTACTCGCCGCGACCGGACCGATGAGGAAGGCCAGGGAGGCCTCCGCGGCCGACAGGTTCTCGTATAGCCATATGAGGACGTTCGTGTCGGGGCAAGCGATCAGGGGCCCGACGTTGCGGCGGTGGCCGAAAACCGCGGGGGTTCGCCGATACCAGAAGCCGGGGCGCCCTCCGCCGGTATCGACCGCTGGCCAAGTCCACTGCCAGCTCACCTCCTCCATATCGCCATCCAACAGACGCAACTGCCCTGGATGGCGCGGACAGGTGCATACCTGAAGCTCGCCTGGCAGGTCGCAAGCCAAGGGGTAGTCGATCACGGCTTCGAGATTAGGACGGTCGCCGGTCGCCGTCGGGGTGCTATTCTGACTGGGGTCTTCGGCTGCGCTGGAGACCGGAACCACATATCCCTACGGCTTTCGAGAGATCTTGGAGGTCGGGAAAGGAGCAGCTATGGCTGCCACCAGTGCGCCGCGCAAGGCGGCAAAGCCCCTCGTCGGCAAGGTCGAGCGCGATCTGCAGTTGGCGTTCGACAGCGGCAACGAGCCGAACGCTGACATCCTCATGCGCTCTCTGCGCGTCTCGGGCTACACGCTCGAGGGTACGCTCGAGGACCTCGTTGACAACTCGGTCGACGCAGGCGCCAAGATGATCGTCGTCCACCTCGAGCGGGACGGGGACACCGATGAGTGGACCCTCTACGTCGGAGACGACGGCTCGGGGATGAGCGAGGCGGTACTCGACCAGATGATGCGACTCGGGAGCCGGGTCGACCACGACCTCGACTCGGACCTCGGTGCTTTCGGCGTCGGCTCGGATACGGCGACCTTGGCGATCGCTCGCCGTAAGCACGTGGTTACCGTCGGAGAGGACGGGCCGCTCTCGGCCATATGGGACCTGGACGTGGTTGAGCAGGAGCGGCGTTTTGTGAAGCACCTCGGCGAGGCGTCGTCGGACGAGAAGGCGCTCTTCGAGGACGCCTTCCACCGCTACGGCGTGGTGCCACCGGACGCGGGAACCGTCGTGCTCGTAGGGAAGGCCGACCGGGTGAACCGGACCCAGGTCCCGACCGCAGCGCGGTCTGTCGTCCGAAGCTTCGGCTCCACGTACCGCCGCTTCCTCAAGCCCAACGGGGAGCTCGAGATCGTGGTCAACGGCGAGCCGGTCCGGCCGACCGACCCGCTGATGCGCGACAACCCCGAGACCGAGGTCCTCTTCGAGGACGAAGTGAAGTTCGGTTTTCCTGACGCCGAAGGCAAAAAGCGGACCGAGCGGTTCGGCGTCGCGGTCGCCCACGTTCCCGACTTCGGGGGCGTCGAAGCGAACAAGAAGGCAGGAATCTCGATCGAGACCTCGGGCTTTTACATCATCCGCAACAACCGTGAGATCGTGCCGCACACGAGCCTCGGGCTCTACAAGCGGCACAACGAGCTCTCGCGGTTCCGAGTGGAGGTGAGCTTCCCCGGCTCGATGGACGAGCAGCTCGGGGTGACGTTCCTAAAGAGCGCTGTCGACCTCAACCCGTCGCAGGCGCTCAAGGACAAAATCAAGGAGGTCGTCTTCCCCTACCGCCGGCAGTCCCAGGATCGGTACCGCAAGTCGAAGAAGGACGCCGACATCCAGGTGCCCCACGACGAGGCGGCGAAGCACATCAGGGGCAAGGCCCCGCTGCTGCGGACGCCGGAGGCAGAGACCGATGGTGGCGGGCCCGACGACAAGGGCCGCAACGGGGAGAAACCGGGAGTGCCGAGCGAGGACGGCAAGCCGGGCGGACAGGCGCCAACGCTCCGCCAGCGGCTGGCCACGGAGGCCATCTTCCAGGCCAAGGACCTCGGCGACTACGCGCCGTTCTATGAGCCCGGGCTAGACGGGAAGAAGGTCGTGGTGACCTACAACGCCCAGCACCCCGCCTACGAGCGGTTGATCCTAGAGAACCGCGAGAACCGCGGGCAGCTCACCGCGATCGACTTCCTCGTCTGGAGCTTGGCCTCGGCCGAGCTGCGGGCCGTGGACGACGAGCAGTCCGAGTTCGCCGCGCGGATGCGCGAGGATATGTCGTTCAACCTGAAGCAGCTGCTGAAGCTCTAGGACACTCGGAGCGGTTAGGCGGCGGCCCTCGCGACCTTCTTCGGTCGCGGGGGCTGACCGCGTCTCCGTAGCTCATTTCGCGGCATACGGGCGGGGTCAGCGTCGAAACGCTCGGCCGCCTCGATGTTCTCCAGGTACAGCAGGGCGGGGTCCCCGAGGTCGAGGACCCGCTCCGGGCGGGGCGGATTGAGCGCTAGGGCGCGGACCACCTCCTCGGCGACGGCCCGGCCGAGTCTCGGAGGAAGGGCGTTTCCTACTTGGCGAAAGCCATGCCACTTGGTCCAGTGGAACCGGAACCAATCCGGAAAGGACTGGAGCCGAGCGGCCTCACGGACCGAGATCACCCGGGCGCGCTGCTGATGGATCGGGCGTGGGGCGTTGAATGAGCCTCGCTCGTAATGGCTTCCAGCCCGAAGGGTCGAACTGACGCCCTTCGGATGGAGCCGAAAGAGCCGACTCACCAACTCAGTGTGGCCAGGGAGCGTCTTCTTGAACCGAGCGACTACCGCGGGGTCGTGAATGGTGCGGAGGGAGGAAGTCAGCACAGCCCGGTCCCATGCCCGCCGCCATGACCGGTCGTCCGCGTCCTGATCGAGTCCTTGGAGAATGCGGGCGTAGGTGCTCGCCTTCTGCTCCATCGTCCGCACCTGCGCTGGGCGGAGGTCGATCTCATCTGAGAACTTTGAGGAGGAGAAGTTGTCCAGGTCGGGGAGGTCACGGATTGCGTTCCACACCGTAGGACATGTTGGAGCCGACGGATCACTCCCCGGAGAGGGCTCCTCCGGCATGCCTCGCTTCGAGAGCGGTCGAGTCTCTGGTTTGGGATATCCGAGCGGCGGCTCGCCCTCTCGCGTCCCCAGCAATATCAGGCGCTTGCGGTCCTGCGGCACTCCCCACTCATTCGCGTTGAGCACCCGCGCTTCCGCGACGCCATAGCCGTACTCGTCGAACCGCTCAAGCAGGAGGTCAAGCAATAGAGGGGCGTCCTCGGTCTCGTCCACAGCCAAGCTCGTCATGCCTGGCACGTTCTCCATGACGAAGTACCGCGGCTGCAATTCCCCTACGACGCGCGCGAAGTCGAAGACGAGGTGGTTGCGAGTGTCTCCGAAGCTGCGTCTCCCGATCACGGAAAAGCCCTGACACGGCGGCCCTCCGATTACGGCATCCAGCTCGCCATCCCACTCTTCACGACGCCCGTGAGCCCTCCAGCCATCCCTTATGGCCGATTGGACGTCCCCCGCACCGACCACGGAGACGTCGGCGCAGATGACCTTGGTCTGGGGGAAGTTGAAAGCGTGAACAGCGGTATGGATCGGGTCGTACTCGAGGGACGCGAGAATGTCGAAGCCGGCCTGCTCGAAGCCGAGTGACAGTCCACCCGCTCCGGCGAAGAGGTCCACCACCACCGGCCGGCGGCTCAGCCGTTTCGCGGGCTTTGCAGGGATCCCTCCGGTCGCTCCCTCGGCCGGCCCGGTCATAGGGGAGAGCGTATCGGGCGCGTCGGTCGATGTCGATCGGCCCAGGGGCAGCCTGCGGCGGCCAAGCACTGCCGCCGACGCCCTGGGCACAATACCCGCCGTGACGGACACGCGGACGGCTGAGCAGCGCCGACGGATCATGTCTGCGGTTCGGCAGTGCCACACCGAGCCGGAGCTCGCGTTACGTCGGGCGCTCCACCGGCGAGGCATCCGCGGATGGCGGTGCAACTACCAGAGGGCGCCAGGGAGACCCGACCTCGCCTGGCCAGGATTGCGGGTTGCGATCTTCGTCGACGGAGCCTTCTGGCATGGACACCCATCTCGTCACCGCCGTGGGCGATCAGGTCGTTACTGGGACGAGAAAATTGAGCGGAATGTCGCTCGCGACCGACGAGTCGACTCCGACCTAAACGACCGAGGCTGGGAAGTCTTGCGAATTTGGGACTTCGAGGTCCGCAGGCAGCTCGACGCTGTTGTCGAGCGTGTGATAGCCACGCTCACTGCACGGGTCGATCAATACCAACGTCTGTCGAACTGGCACCGGAGGTTGCCAGCGGACAATCCGGCGCCCCGGGACGGCTAGCATCGGTTAGCGCCCCGCGGGTCGATCATGCGCTCCCCCCGAGCCGCTCGCTGGGGCTAGTGGCATATTTCTAGGGTCCGTCCGATAGGGCCCTAAGCGCCCCGCCCTCCGCGATGGCGACTCTCGCCAGCGCGGACACCCTTGCTCTATGCTGCTTACGGATGGTAAGCTAGCTGCTAACTACATGGAGGTGTATGAGTGAGCAAGGAAGCTCAAACCACGCGGAGGCAGATACTCAAGAGTGGGAGCTGCCTCACAAACCTGAGGGACACTACGAGCGGATCGAGTACGAGCTAGTAGGTCGCCAAGGGGTTCCGCTTCGACGTGACTTCAAGCATCCTGTCGAGATTCGGCTCGGTCGAGATGAGCGAACAAGCGCCTGCTATCTCGTGAAGGGCGACCGGTGCCCGCAGCTCGGCGCGGAGCTTATTGTCGTACAGCCGGCGGTCGTCCACCAAGATCCCACTCGGGGATGGGCAGGGATCGGTGGCAGGTTCGAGGACACCGTCGATCTCGGTCGGGAAGTATCGCCCCAACTCCGCTTGGGTCCCGACGTATCTCGGGAACACTGTTTTATCGACATGGGCCACGAGCTGATCAACATTGGGAACCTGGGTCGCAACGGCACGCGCGTGGTGGTCGCCCCGGACGATCTTGGCCTGGACATCGGGCTCTTTAACCGCAGCCTGGACGACCCCTTCTGAGTGCTTCACCAGGGTGCGTCGCACTCGCTCCCGAGCGGCGCCCCCCATGCGTGGGTGAGCGGCCACTCGTCTTGCAACGGTTCGCCTCGGCGTGAGTCCACTCGGCTCGGCGACGCATGGGAAGCATACCCAAGCTAGGTCCCAGCAGGAGCGTCCCCAAAAACACCCTTAAGTTCTTCGAGAGTACCGGTAATCTTTCTCACAGCTTCGACCTCGGCTAATGCGTTGACACCCGGCTTCGCGTCCCCACACCATTCCGCCGCAAAGGTGCCCTGCAACCGTTGACGCTCGGCGTAGGCTGACAAGCCTCGAGGAACGGAAAGCCGTCCGCGCCAGTACCCCCCGGGATGGGTATCGATCGACGTCAGCGTCAACCTGCCGTCGACACCGTCGACGCGAGACTTGCTACCCCGCCGTCTCGTCCACCAGAGGCGATACTCGCGTAGGGGCCGGCCGACTGGTAGGGATCGTAGGGTTCTTGGCGTAACTGTCACGGTCGCGAGGAAGAACACCCCACTCGGGCTTCCGAGGTTCCAGGAGGCACAGGACACCGGCTCGGGAAAGAGCTCGATCCAAACCCTGCCGTCCCCTAGGTTCAACGCCAAGGCGCTGCGGATAACGACTCGATCGCCGGCGTACTCGCCGCGAGCCCGCGTCCTCTCGCTCCCTTGTCCCTTCACCAGCGGCGCGAACTTGGGCCGTGGTCGGGGCGGGGCGCGCTCCTTCGGCGTATGACGGGCCGGCGAAGGCGGAGCCGGGCCCTCCTCCTCGAACGGACGTGCCACGACTATCACGAGGCCTACTAGCGCCACTAAGATGGTCCCCCAGCCGACCAGCCAGCGAGTCCTACGCCACCGAGCAGGCCTACTGGGCCGCTCGGTTGCCTCGCTGCGGGTCGGGGGCCCGTGAGCCGCGGCCGGGGTTTCCTCGACAGCTAGGTCTTCTTCGGACTCGCTACTCGGAGCTTCCGACGCGCGCTCTTCTTCTCCGCGATAAGCCCGCTCCGTCTCCAGGATCCATGTCGCGAAGTTGTCAAGAAGAAACTGACGCCTGTTCTCACGGAACCATTTCAGATGCGTCTTCCAAAGGGCGGCCGCGGCGACTTGGACTGTGCCCAGCGTGACCTCAGGCTCAGGATCCGCTGGATCTTTCCGGTCGAGCCGAAACAGAAGCGTCGCGGCCTGCTTCAGTAGCGCCCGCTCGTCGCGTCCTTCTTCCGGGAACTGCTCGAGCGCGTCGTATGGGTCACGCGGTGGATCCTTGAGCTTCGCAAGCTCCTCCTCCGACAGCCGGTCGAGGTTCGGGGTTACGCGTCGGAGGAGCTCATGGGCGGCCAGCACGCGGCTCTTTGTTTTTGACGTTTCCGCTGCTCTGGGGAGCTCCGGACCACCGAGGCACTCGAGCGACAGAAACCGCTGAACCCTACGGTTAGTGACTAGCGGTCCCGCCGTGAAGCCCATCGCGTAGCCGACCCTTAGCCACGCCTCCAGGGCATCGGCGAGCTCGCCCTTGGTCGGTACGTCCTGGCGCCCGTAGTCCATTGGCGGATTGTCTCCCGTCCGCGAGGACGCTGCGCCTTCCGGAGGGCCTCTCTCGCAGCCACCCACATGGACGCAGCGCTTTCCACACGGCTGGTCGCGAGGCGCTTTCCCAGTCCGCGTGGGCGCGCTACGCAAGGGGTGGTTCGTACAGCGACCTGAAAGGAGCCCTATGGCAAGCGAACCCGTACCGACTCATGCCGTCTAGGTCTACAACCCCGTCGCGCAGCCGACGCTCGACAGCATCATCCGCCATGCACTCGTAGGGGCCGGCCTCTCCGAGTGGGAGAGGCACCGCGTGGAGTGGCGCGTCAAGAAGGAGCGGAGCGCTCTCATCCTCGAGCTCACGAGGATTGAGGCGCAGGCGATCCTCGCTGAGGCCGTCGTGATGGTGGGGAGGCGCCGTGATGAGGCGCTCGAGCGGGCCGCCGTCGAGACTTTCCGAGAGCAGCTGCGTTGCGGCCTCCAAGCGCTTCGCGCGCGTGAAGCGGCACTAGGGGATGCGCAGCGCCTCTCCGAGGACTCCCGCGAGATCGCCGTCGGCCTCATCGACCGTCTGACGGCGAACTACACGGACCGCCTCGAGCAGCGCAGCGGGAGGCTCTCGTGACCGAGGCTCTGACCGTCCTGCTTGTCGTCGGCATCGCCCTCGTGAAGACCGGCAGCTGGGACTGGACGAAGATGGCGGTGACTTTCCTCGTGCGCCAGAAAGGCGGACGTCCCCGCCTAGCCGCCTTGGAGCTCAAGCTCGCCGTCCTGCGAGTCCTGTTGCGGGTGATCAGCCGCACAGAGCGGCGCCTACCCAAGGGAGGTCGCTGATGCGGCCAAGCGTTGAGGATGTGGCCGCAGTTCTCGTCGAACGCATCCGGAGCCTCCAGGAAGAAGGGGCCACCTGGACGACTGCGGTCATGAGGATGGCCCAAGAGAACGGTATGGACTTCGAGACGATGCGGGACGTCGTCGTGCTTTTTGCACCCGCGGGCGGGGGACTGCCGCGTCGAGGGGGGCCCTCTCGGAGAGAGGGGAAGGCTAGATGACCAAGGTCATCGGCGCCGTTGCTGGCCTGCTTGTGCTCATTGTCGTGCTTCCTTCAGTGGCGCAAGCAGCCCAAGCGGCGGTGCCGATGTTGCTCTCGGTCCTGCTGCTCCTCGCCATCGCCCGGCTGGCCCTCCCCCCGGGTCGTCGGCGCTGAGCAAGCTGGAAGCCGATTCGCCAAAACGGCCGTTGGTCGCTTGCACGTTGCACAACTGCAACGCACACTGAAAGTAAAGGAGACGTTGCACTTCTGCAACGTAGTAACGAGCCCCCATGCAACCACCCGTCCGCATCAAGGTGACCAAGAAGACTGACCCCGACCTCGAGCGTTTCGCTGCGGCGCTGCTGGCACTGGCCATCGCCCGCCTCGAGGCCGGAAAGCAGGAGACCGGAGAGGCCTCCCCCCAAGAGTCGGAGGAGGACCGTGCCTGATCTCCTCCCCCTGGCCTCCCCGCTTGCCGCAGGGGCGCTGCTGGCCGCCTTTCTCCTACGGACGGTCCTCGTTTCTGGTGCGTCCCGAGACCGCCGGCACTTCCGGGTGACCTTCCCGCGCGAGGTAAAGG
>JALZBR010000260.1 GCA_030863485.1 Actinomycetota bacterium | reverse complement strand
GTCTCAGGACAGCCATCCGAGTCCTCTATGCCGTCATTGTCCTCGGCCAGAGTCGTGCACCCGCGGTCGTTCACGTCGAGCACACCGTCGTTGTCATCGTCCGTGTCGGCGTTGTCTCCGTCCCCGTCGCCATCATTATCCGTAGATTCGTTCGGATCGCTGTCGAAGAGGTCGTCGGCGTCGTCCACCCCGTCGTTGTCGTCATCCTCATCGACGCAGTCAGGATCGTCGTCTTTATCGAAGTCCGCCGCCTTGTCTGAAGCATCGTGTGCGTTGGATTCACAGGCGCTCTCCGAGGCATCGGTCTGCCCGTCGCCATCGTCGTCGAGGTCGTCGCGGTTGGCAGTGGTGTCCGCATCGAGGTCACAAGAAGCGAAAGCGGGGTTGGGATCACAGTTGTCCGCCGGGTCCGGGTCCTGACCGTCTTCCACCGTATCGGCATCCGCATCTGCCCATTCGTAGGCTCCGATGTCGCAAGTGGAGATTCCGTCACCGTTGCCGTCTGCCGGCCGAGCTACCCCCCGCTGATCGGTGGCCGAGCAATCTGAGTTGGACCCGGCGTCAAGGGCCGGGCTCGTCTCAGATAGGGCTCTCGTCCTAGTCTGTCCACCGTTTAAGTCGAGCGTCGCCAGAGAGGGATCTACTCCAGTGGTTGCCTGCTCTCCGGAGCTAAAGGTGCAGTTGTTGTTGGTCTCGATCAGGTTCCCCGCCCCGTAGTTGGGCGAAGAACCATTTTCGCTGAGGCAGTCCGTTTGATGGTCGGCGATGATCACGTTGCTGAAGTGCATGCTGGATCCCCAGTACCACCTGTTGACGTAGACGCCAATGCGGCTCCCATTGCCCGCGATCGTGACGTTCCTGAACTGGGCTTGCTGCGCCACGTAGACAGCGTATTCAGGCGCGCTGTTGCCAGAGATCGTGAGGTTAGTGAACTCCGCTGTCGGGTTCGAGTAGCCTCCTCTCCCCGACAACTCCACGGCGAAGTGGCTGGTGGCATTGTCTGCGACGGTGCTTTTCTTGAACAGGAAGGTGCCGTATCCCGTGTCCTGATGCCTGACGGCTGAATAGCCGCCGTTATTCCTGACCTCGACGTCCTGGACCAAAGCGGTCCCATCTCCTCGGACGGACAGCCCTGTCCCCCCAACGCCTGCGATACCGGCATCCCGGATCGTTACGCTTTTCAGCGTCACACCGCCGCTGCCGATGTGGATGGCCCTATGTATCCCGGGAGCAGAAATAATCGTCGAGCGCGCATCTGCGCCAAGCACCGAGATATCTCCGTAAAGATCCAGGTCGTTGACCGATGAGTCAAGTTGGGAGTTGTAATCCTCTCCAGGGCTCTGCAGGGAGAGAGTGTAGGTACCTGTAGGCACGGTGATCGTGTCCGCGCCCTCAAGGCTTTCGGCCTCTTGGACGGCCGCTCTCAAAGTGCACTCGGCGCTTCCCCCGGCCAGGTCCTCACCGGTTGAACAGACGCCGTCGCCCGGATTAGCGTCCGTTTTATCGGCCTCGCTGTTGACTACGAGCGTCGGGTTAGCAGATGCAGGCCCGCCCAGAAGAACCAGCACTGTGGCCGCCATCGCGACCCCCAGCAGCACATGGACCGTCCGTACTCCACTCAACATCTTCAATGAATTCCCCTCCTCGACAGCCGCCACGACTCACTATCGAGTAGGGAAACAGCGCCGAGCGGACGGTGCAATACGTAAACCCGGCAATTTGGGTGTTTTCAACGCGGGAGAGTTGGCTCGCTTCGTGTGCTTCGCGAAGACTTCGCACGCCAAGTTCAGAGCGGATAACTAGAGGCCACTCGTTCGCGCTCTACCTGCGTTTTCGCAGGTCAGCACAGCGCTCAGGGCGCGATAGTTACCATGGAGACGCTCTGCCGTCTGAGCTAAGGGGGCCGAAAAGAGTGCCTCCGGTGAGGATACCGCCACGCTGAGAACCGCCACAGCCGCAGGGCCATGAGCGGCCTGCGGGAGCTCGTCCCCGTCGTAGGCCAGATCTCTAAGGGCGGAGAACAAGAGCCCCAAGACCGTCGTCAGGTACGTCAGCGGCGCGGAGCAGTTCGGAACCCCTCTGCTTCATATCTAGCGCGAACCAAAGCTTCCTCAGCGGTGACGGACGGCTTGTCGTCCGAGCCCAAACCATCGGGGCCCAACGGCCGGTACTGGTCCCGAGAAGGATCGAGGAGCGTCGCAGGAGGAGCAATGGCGAGATCTCTTACGGTTCTGGCATTGGCTTCAGGCGTCATGATCGTGGGGCTTCCTCCTCCACATGTGCTCGCGGAAGAACCGAGGTGCTTCGGGGAGAGGGCGACCATCGAAGGGACCTGGAGGTCCGAAACCATCCGGGGAACGCAACATCGAGACGTCATCGTGGGCAAGGACGCCCAGGATCACATCTACGGGCGAGGGGGCAACGACCTCATCTGTGGAAACGGCTTTTACATCTCCGAGGAAGACAGTCACGGTTCCGACGACCTTCACGGTGGCCCGGGGGACGACAAGATCAACGGCGGCTTAGGGGATGACGGCAGCCACGGCGGCGTGGGCGACGACCTCCTCCTCGCGGGCCCCGCGTATGAAGGTTCGTACGGGGACATCGCCGGCGACGACTTGGAGGGCGGCCTAGGCGATGATCGGCTCATCGGCGGCCCTTTGAACGACAATTTCTACCCCGGCTCGGGCCGCGACTTCATGGACGGCCGGCGCTCGCAGATTGGTGATGACAGCGTCTCCTACGAAACTGCAGGCGGCGGCGTCGTGGTCGACCTCAAAGACAAACGAGGGCGCGGCCAAGGTAGAGACCGGATCTTGGATGTCGAAATCGTGTACGGCTCCGACTTCGGCGACAGGATTTTCGGAACCTTCGAAGAGAACTCCTTTGCGGGTGGGGATGGTCCGGACGTACTCGCAGGGCGAGGCGGCAACGATGCCCTTGCCGGTGGCCGCGCTCGGGACCGAGCCGACGGCGGAGCGGGACGTGACGCCTGCGTCGCCGAACAGAAGATTAGGTGCTGACAGAGGCGCCCTTTCCCGGCGTGTATGGCAGCACGCATCGACGCGCGACAGGGATCTGGGACCGAAGACTTCGGCTCTGCCGTCTGAGCTTAAGGGGGCGAGCGTCCAAGGATAACGCGCTGCCGGTATCGGCCGGGCGGCGCGCCTGGAACAATTGCGCCCATGCGCGCCAACCGTCCCGACGAGCCCGGATACGCAGGGATCAACACCTTCCAGAAGGTCCCGCTCGTGCTCGACGCGAAGGGCCTCGAGGGGGTCGACGTGGCGATCCTGGGCGCGCCGATGGACGATCTCGTCACCCACCGCCCGGGGACCCGATTCGGCCCCCGCGCGATCCGCTCATGTGTCGAGGGGGGCGGTCCGCCGAAGGCCTACCACATGGACCTGGGGGTCGATCCGTTCGCGGAGCTGAGGATTGTCGATCACGGAGATGCGACCGTCGCCCCGGGGCAGGGCGCCGCTAACCACGAACGGATCAAGGGAGCCGTGAGAGGGATAGTCGAGGCGGGGGCCGTGCCCATCATCCTCGGGGGGGATCACTCGATCTCCTACCCGGACATCTCGGCGGTGGCCGAGCACCACGAGCCGGGCTCCCTGGCCGTGGTCCATTTCGATACCCACGCCGACACCGCCCTCGAGAACTGGGACGTCAAGTACGGGCACGGGACGCCGTTTCGCTATCTCGTGGACGAGGGCATCATCCGGGGGGACCGGCTCATCCAGGTCGGCTTGCGCGGCTACTGGCCGAACCCCGAGGAGTTCGAGTGGATGCGATCCTCCGGGGTCCGCTGGCACCGGATGGAGAAGATCATCGAGGCCGGAATCGACGCGGTGATCAACTCCGTGATGTACCAGATCGGGGACGCGGCCCACCTCTTCCTCTCGGTCGACATCGATTCGTTGGACCCCGCCTACGCTCCCGGCACCGGCACCCCCGAGCCCGGCGGCCTCACGACCCGAGAGCTGCTGCGCGCCATCCGCTTCCTCGTGCTGGAAAAGGGTCTGGCGGGGATGGATGTCGTCGAGGTCTCTCCCCCCTACGATCATGCGGAGATCACCGCCATCGCCGCGCACCGGGTGGTCCTCGAAGCACTGTCCGCCCTGGCCCTGCACCGATCGGGAGGGGCACCGAGCCCGGAGGACGACTAACCGGGGCTCACCCTCGCCCCACATCGAGAGCCGCCACCACGTTCTCGTAGAGGTCTTCGGCGGCCTCGTAAGAGTTGGCGATGCAAAGCGATCCGATCTTTCCGTGGGCCTCAAGGGCTCCCAGGAGATGGAGTGTCGCCCCCGTGCGACTTCGGGCGTCGTACTCGAGCCCGTTTTCTCGAAGCACTCCAATCGCTTCGCCGGGCGTCATGCCGACGAGACGTTCGGACTTGAGGTTGTCCGTCGCAACGTACGACTTGGCCTCCCCGTCCGCCCTCAGTTCGCCGGTCGAGAACTCGTACTCGCCCCCCGTGACGAGAGAGGCCATGCGGAAGGGATGCGTCGTCCCTCCCAGCCGCAGGTTGATCTCGGATAGGTACATCGTCCAGCCGCCATCGGTGGGCGTGCCGATGAAGTCGATCCCGAACGAGCCGAACACGCCTTCGGCCGCCAGCACCTTGGCCGCCTCGAGCGCAAGATCGAGGATTTGTCTGCGGTAGTGCGCGAATGCGGGGAAACGACAGCCCAGATAGACCTGATCGTCCGGACCGCCGAGGATCTGGTCGTGAGTGGACAGGATCTCGATCGCCCCGCCCGGCGCGATCCGGAGCTGGACGCTGGGAGACGCGACGACGGGGGCCCGAAGGAGCTCCTCCACGATCGCTCCGTCGGCCTTGATCTTGGCCTCGAAAGAAGCCCACGACTCCTCCGACGCACAGAACACCGTCGGCGTCTCCTGGAGCGGGAGCCGCAGCGTTCGGAGGTCGATGATGGCGTTCCCCTGGCCGGAGAAGCCGTAGTTCAATTTCACCACGACCGCGTCCGCGTCTCGTTGGCCTTTGCTTATCTCCTGGATCGCTTCCTCGACCTCCGTGAGCGAACGGAGATCCTCACATCCGGGCAGCACGGGCACCCCCGCCGCCTTCGCCACACGCCGCGAGCCGCTCTTGGAGCCGAGCCCGACGAGGTCCGGATGGGGACCGAACAATGGCAATCCGATCTCTTGCGCAAAGACGGCTTCGAGCCTCGTGACGTTGAAGGGAAAGACGTACCCCCGGCCCGGACGGATTGCTGCACGGATCTCCTGCAAGGTGTCGTCGGATGCAAGGACCTTCGCCGTCAGCGCGCTTGGAGCCGGATCACCCACGGAGATCATGGTCAGTCGGTCGCGGGCGTCCGGGACCTCGGGGATGAAGCGCAGGTAGTAGTCGACTATCTCGGGATCGACTTCGATTGACGTAACGTAGACGATGCGCAGTTCTGGATCTCGCAACAACAAGAGCGCGTACATCATGCGCTCCTCGTAGAACTGGATCCCGATTATCTTTCGGAGCTCTTCCGTGGGGAAAGTGATGGACGGGAGCACGACGAGCGTCCCGGTGCGCATGCTCTCGGGGCCTTCCGCGAGAACCGTACGCACCAGCTCGGACTGCAGACGTTCGAAGTGGGCAAGAGGTTGCCCAGACGAGTCGGCCATGCTCCAGCGTACCGACCTCGGCCCAATTGGAAGCTTCGCCGTGTCGTGGTCTGGATCCTCCAGTGGGTAACCTGAACCGCTTCACAGGCTTAACGATCTAGACCGGAGACCCCATCACAGCTTGACGACCGTGAACGACATCATCCGGATTGCCGAATGGATCAGAGACGCCCGAAGCGTCGTCGCGCTCACGGGGGCCGGCATCTCCACCGAATCGGGCATCCCCGATTTCCGCGGGCCGCAGGGGTTGTGGACGAAGGATCCGAAGGCCGAGAAGCTCTCGCATATCAGCCATTACATGCAAGACGCCGAGGTCCGGCGTCGAGTCTGGCGCACGCGTCTCGAGCATCCATCCTGGACCGCCCGGCCCAACGCCGGTCACGTCGCTCTCGCCGAGCTCGAAAAGATGGGCCGCCTGCAGTCGCTGATCACCCAGAACATCGACGGGCTGCACCAGCGCGCCGGCAGCTCTGCCACGACCACCATCGAGATCCACGGCACGATCCGAGACGTCCTGTGCATGTCCTGCGGAGAGCGAGCGCCGATGGAGAAAGCCTTGGAGCGCGTGCGCGCCGGAGAGGAGGATCCTGCCTGTCGGACCTGCGGGGGGATCCTGAAGTCCGCAACGATCTCCTTTGGTCAGAGCTTGGTTCCCGCAGACCTGCAGCGCGCCCAGCAAGCTGCGGCGTCGTGTGACGTCTTCCTCGCGATTGGTACCTCTCTCGGCGTGTACCCGGTCGCCTACCTCCCTCAGCACGCGCTCAACGCAGGTGCGCGTCTGGCGATCTTCAACGCCGACGCGACCCCCTACGACTCGCGCGCCCATGCGCTAGTGCGCGATCCCATCGGGGCGGCCCTGACGCAGCTCGTTCAGGCCCTCTGAGTCAGATCCCTATCAATCTGCCGACAAGATCCGCTCGACGAGCCGGCTTGCCGCTGCGCACCTCGACGTGGTCCGCGCTGGCCATCATCTTGAGAGCGGCGTTCGTGCCGATCCACCGCAGGGGCTCGGGCTCCCACCTCGGCGATCGATGCTGGACCCATGGGAGCCGAACGATGTCGGTGTCACGGCCGAGGACCAGGTCTCGCAGCGTGCGGCCGGCGAGGTTGGAGGTCGACACCCCGTCGCCGACGTAGCCTCCCGCCCACGCCAGGCCGGCGGCGCGATCGAATCCCACCGAGCTGTACCAATCCCGAGGTGCCCCCAAGGGACCGCCCCACTCGTGCGTTATCTGCGGATCGCCTATCGAGGGCCACAGGGTGCGAAGCACGCGTCGCAGCTCCTCGAAGACCAGGGGCTCGCGGTCGTACGCGTCCTTGACCGATGAGCGGAAGTGATAAGGGGCCCCCCGGCCCCCGATCGCGATGCGATCGTCGGCCGTCCTCTGCGCATAGATGATCAGGTGCCGCCCGTCCGCGAACGTCTCGCCGCGCCTCCAACCGATCTCGTCCCAAAACGATCTGGCCAGCGGCTCGGTTGCGATCATCAACGAATAAAGAGGCAGGAGGACTCGACGAGAGCCTCTTAGGTTCGGGGTGTAGCCCTCGACTGCGCGCACCACGACCTCGGCTCTCACCGTGCCCCTGTCCGTGACGACCTCGCGTCCACTCAGCGCCGTCGCCTCCGTTTGCTCATACACCCGAACGCCGAGACGCTCCACAGCCGAGGCCAGTCCCCGAGCCAACAGGGCGGGTTGGATGCGCGCGCAGTGCGGGGTGAACGCCGCCCCGAGACAACCGGCGACATCGACGGCGGCGCGCGCCTCGCCCTCCTCCAGCCACCGGAAATCCTCGTCCGAGAACCCCCAGGACAGCTCTTCTTCGACCGATTCCTTCACCCGCGCGAGTTGCGCCGGCGTCGTTGCGGCCACTACCGTGCCGCCCTTTTCGTAATGAGCGTCTATGCCCTCGGCCCGAGCGGCCCGTCCCACCTCGACCACGGTCTCGAACATTGCGCGCTGCATCGCCACGGCAGCAGGGCGACCGCTCTTCTTGGCGATCTTCTTCCTCTTCGCGGCAAAGAGAGCGGAGCACCAACCCCCGTTCCTCCCGGATGCTCCAAAGCCCGCTATCTCCTTCTCGACGATGGCTATCCGAAGGGACGGGTCGGCCGTCGCAAGGTAGTAAGCCGTCCAGAGCCCGGTGTAGCCGCCGCCTACGATCGCCACGTCGACGTCGAGATCTCCCTGAAGAGGATCACGAGGGACGAGATCTCCTGCGGAGTCGAGCCACAGGCTGTACGACCGGTAGTCCTTCGTCATAGAGGAACCCTAGTCGTCGAACAAATCAGTGGCGGGAGGAGGATTTGAACCTCCGAAGGCATCAGCCGGCGACTTTACAGGCCGCTCCCTTTGGCCGCTCGGGCATCCCGCCGAACCGGACCTCCGTGGGGGACGTCCGGCGCGACAGGATAACTGAGACGAGCACGGCGCGGCCGCGTCGAGGGTCGGCCTGAACGATGGATAAAGTCGGCACATGCACAAAAAAGAGGCACTGCATCGCCCATGAGCGTGCCCGAGGTCCTGTTCGTGTGTGTGCACAACGCCGGACGTTCACAGATAGCGGCCGCATTGCTCGACCGGGCGGCCGCCGGACGGGTACGGGTCCGGTCCGCGGGATCGGCCCCTGCCGAGGAGATCCATCCGGGCGTGCGCGAGGCCATGGGCGAGATCGGAGTCGACCTGAGCAAGGAGTTCCCAAAGCCTCTCAGCAACGAAGCCGTCAACGCGGCCGACGTAGTGATCACCATGGGATGCGGGGACGCCTGTCCGGTCTTCCCCGGGAAGCGCTATCTCGATTGGGCCCTGCTCGACCCTGCCGGGCGGTCCGTCGAGGAGGTGCGGGCGATCCGAGACGACATCGACGCCCGCGTGCGGACGTTGCTCGAGGAGCTGGTCGAAGAGAGTTGAGCTAGTCGCCCGAGGGGCCGTCTGGCGACGCGGTCTCACTCTGCGACTCGAGAAGCTCAACGAGCTCCGAATGCGAGTCTCCGGCCCCCTCGGCCTCGACCTCCACCTCGCCGTCGTAGGCAGTCTCCTCCTGAGCCGCCAGCGCGGCCTGCAGAGCAACGTCGGCGAGTCCCATCCCACCGGCCCCGGGCGAAGACGTCGCGGCGAGCAGGGCCTCCGACGAGACTTTGAGCTCCGAGATGTCGGGGGCAAAACCGTCGCCGAAGAGGCGCCGGGACTGGGTCTGAGAGATGTCATCCAGAGACCGGCCGGTCTCCCTCTGGTAGGCGACGCCCGCGTTGCGCTCTGCGATACGCAGCCACTTGACGAGCATCCCCATGGGATCGCGCGATCTGCCCGAGGCCTTGTACCAGCCGAAGTGGACGTGCGGAGGGGTCGTCAAGGCGTTGCCCGAGTTACCGCAGTAGCCGATGACGTCGCCGGTCTCGACCTGGTCTCCCGTCTCGAATTCGTTCGAGTTCCACCCCGAGAGATGGGCGTAGTACCAGTAGGAGCCATCCTTTCGGTACAGGCGGGCGACCTTGCCCCCCAGGCCCCCCTCGTCGAACTCGATCTCACCGTCCTCTGCTGCCAGGACGGGATCGCCGTACTTACAGAAGACGTCCTGGCCCTCGTGAGTTCTCACGATGGGGCCGGGGCCGTAACGCGGAGCACCCCAGGTGTTGGTCCAGGCAGCGGGGCCGCCGATGATGAACGGCGAGTAAACCCTCTCGAGGATCTCGTCCTCGGACACGCCCCGCGCGCGCAGCTGTGCGGCGATAAGCTCGAGACGGTCGGTGTCGAAGTCTCCCGTGGCACTGAACTTCTTGGACGAGGGCTTGCCGGTCTTCTTCTCGGTCCCGTCTTTTACTTTCTTCTCTCGACGATCCCTCTTGGGCTTGTCCTTCTTGTCCTTGCCGTCACGGTCCCCCCGCCGGTCGTTCGACCCGTTGTGACGATCGCCCTGGTCATTCTTCTCGTCGTCGTCGTCCTTGTCGGGGTCGTTCGGGTCGTCGGGGCGGTTCTCGTCATCGTCGTCGCGGCCGTCACCGTCGTTGTTGGAGTCGTCGTCGTCACCATCGTCCTCGTCGCACTCTTCCTCGGTCTCACCGACGGGAAGAGTGGGGTCGTCCGTGGGTACGACGTCGGTGGTCTCGCTCGGTGACGGAGAAGGGCTCGGCTCGGGACATTCGACCTCGCCCTCTGCCGAGTCCGCGGGTATCTGTGCCGTGGCTCCCGCGCCACCGAAAACGGTTGCGAGCACGGTTGAGAAAAGGGTGGCGGCAACGAAGAGCACAACTGCTCGCCGTCTCATGATCTCGTTGTCACCAGCAACTACGGAACGCATCTGTCCCTTTCGATCCAAAGAGCCCGACCCCCCTCTATAAGGTCGGGCTTTGGGGGTTACTTCTTGACCCGTACGACCATTACTCAGAAAGACGCCGGACGGTTCTGATCGCGGCGCAAGCCACGTCGTTCCGGCGCACAGCTTAAGCCAGGGGATGAGCTATTCAATACGACTTCAGACGACGGTGGGGGTCAAGGGGGATAGGGCCGATCTACGCCCTGGGGCCTCGCCTGAAAGACCGGTACAGATCGCCGCGAAAGGGACAGGTATTCCGAAGAAGGCTTTACTAGAGCCGGGCCCTGGTGCGGCCCGAGGAGATCAGTCGGACGCGTTTTCCGTCGGCGATGCCGTCGAGCCCGACTGCAAGAGCTCGGCGAGCTCCGAGTGCTCGGAGTGGCCCGCGCCCTCGGCCTCGAACGCGTTCGGGTCGTATCCAGCGTCCTCCACCTGTGCCGCGAGCGCGGCCTGAAGCGCGGCCTCGGCCAGGCCGAAGGCCCCCGCACCGGGCGAGGAGCTCGCCGCCAGCAGGGCCTCCGAGGAGACCTTCAGCTCGGAGATATCGGGAGCGAAGCCGTCGCCGAAGAGCCTGCGCGACTGCTCCTCTTCGAGATCCTCCAGGGTTCTGCCTGTCTCCTTCTCGTAGGCGGCCCCGGCGTTCCTCTCCGCGGTGCGCAACCACTTAACGAGCATGGCCATCGGATTGCGGGACTCACCGGAGGGCTGGTACCAGCCGAAGTGGACGTGCGGAGGGGTCGTGATCGCGTTGCCGGTGTTGCCGCAATAACCGATCACGTCTCCGGTCTCGACCGTGTCGCCGTTGCTGAACTCCTTGGTGTTCCAGCCGGCCAGGTGGGCGTAGTACCAGTACGAGCCGCCACGGACGTGCAGCCGAGCGACGCGACCTCCAAGGCCACCGTCGTCGAACTCGATCGTGCCCGGCATCGAGGCCAACACCGGGTCGCCGAACTTACAGAAGACGTCCTGACCCTCGTGGGTGCGCACAATGGGCCCGGGGCCGTAGCGAGGTGCACCCCAGGTGTCGGTCCAGGCAGCCGGGCCGGCGATGATGAACGGCGCGTACACCCGCTTCATGATCTGGTCCTCCGAGACGCCGCGAGCTCGGAGCTGCGTAGCGATCAGCTGGAGCTTGTCGGTGTTGAACTCGCCGGCGATGCTGTACTTGCCGGAGTAACCACCGGCAGATCCCGACGAGGATCCCGGCCCACCGCCGTTCTCGTTGTCGCCCTTGTTCCCCTTTTTGTTCCCTATACCTTTAGTAGAGCCTTTGCCCGGCCCCTTCGGTCCCGGTCCCGGGGTAGTGGGCTTTTTGGGCGTGTTGCCGTCGCCACCGCCGCCGGGCCCTTCACCGCCACCGGGGGGCGGGGGCTCCTTGGTGGGGTCGGGTGGCTCGGGAGGCTTGGGGGTCTTCGTCTTCGTCGGCGTGGGAGACGGCGAGGGCGACTTGATGATCTCGTCCGGGAGCTTCGTTGGATCGAGCGTCTGCAGCTGGCCGTAGGCATCGGGGGCCACGACCCGGGATACGGGGCGGGGCAACAGGATGAACCCTGCGAGCAGTACGACTATGGCAAGCGCTGCGCGTGCTGCGAGCTTCATGGGCTCCGTGCTCTCCCCCCGTTGGGACGAACTGAGAGTTACCGGACGATCACGCTACGTGCTTCGAATAGTGGTTTTCGCCGTGGACGAGAGAATACCTTCTCTCCTCGTGGCGCGTTTCCCTGCCAGAAACCTATGTCCGATATGACCGAAAATCCATAGTCAGAACGGGTGGTTCCATTTGCACCAGAGGACTAGTCAAGCAAGCAGGTGGCGCTCGCTCCTGTTCGCTGCGGGACGAGGGAAGCGGCTGCACCCGCTCACGGATCTCGTGGCCAAACCGGCCCTCCCGCTTCTCGACGTCCCCCTGGGGGCCTGGGGCCTATCTGCGCTCGACCGGAGCTGCCCTCCGGCCGTAGTGAATGCCAGCCACCTGCCGGAGACGGTAGTGACCGCTCTCGAGCTCGATCCCTCAGGTGCCGCCGACGGCGCCCCGGCCGCGTTCGTCGAAAGACCACATCCCTTCGGCACGGGCGGGACCCTGCACGCGCTACGGGATCGACTCGCGGATCAATTCGTGACATGGAACTCGGACTCGCTGACGGACCTCGACGTCGAGGACCTCCTCTTCGCCCACGAACGAAACGGGGCTCTGGCGACGATCGCCGTGATCGAGTCGGATGCGGGTGACTTCGAGCACAGTGCCGGACGAGTCACGGGCCTGGTAGACCGCCGCGTCGAGAGCAAGCCGGGACCTCGTTTCATCGGCGTCGCAGTGTACGAGCGAGACGCTCTTCGCCTTCTATCGGAGCGCCGTCCGCTGGGAGCAACCGAGGGGCTCTTACGGCCGCTCCTGGAACGAGGCGAACTGGTGACCTACGAGCACTTCGGTTACTGGCTCGACGTCGGGACGCCCGGTCGCTATTTGGAAGCAAACCTCGACGTGGTCGAGGGTCGCGCTCCTCCGGCCCCGCGGGACATCCCCGGAGAGATCGTCGACGTTGCCGGTGGGCGCGCCTACGTGGGCCCGGGTGCGTCGGCCGACGCCGGCTCCGTGGGTCCCGGGGCGGTCATCCTCGCGGGCGGCGTGGTGGAAGCCGGCGCCCGGGTCGCCGGCTCCGTCGTGTGGCCCGGCGAGCGCGTCCCATCGGGGATGTCGCTCGACAGATGCGTCTGGTTCGGGGGCGCGGCGATCGACGCGTGACCCGGACAGATCCCTTGTGGTGCCGGGCTAGGAGGTGGGGCCGGGACCCAGCGCCTGATAGAGGGCGTTCTGGATGTCCTGGAGGTTCGAGTCGTTCTTCCCCCATGAGATGAGTTGAGCCTTGTTGCCAGAGGACACGCGCACGACCGAGCCGTCACCTTGCTCGGACACGTCGATGCGAATCCTCTCGCCCCACGACTTCCACGAGACGCCGGTTGAGGCGTCAATGTGGCCGGAAGCGGGATCCACGGCCTTGATCGTCATCTTTATCGCGGGAAGCGAACTCACCAGGGCGTCGAAAGTGCGGTCCTTCGGATGAGGTACCTGGAACTCCTGTGTCTTCGCCATGCCACTCTTCTATCAAGGACGGTCACGGTCGACAAGGGCGCGGCCACGAGGAAGGCCGGAGGAGGACTACCCGAAGAGTGACTCCGCCGCCAGCTCGGTGATCATGCGGGGGTAGACGAAGGCGGCCACGAGCACGAAGGCCGTGACCCCCATCGCAACCCGCAGGAGGTAAGGGACCTCGACGGTCTCCTCGACCTCGGGCGCGTCCAGGAACATCCTCTTGACCACGGCCAGGTAGTACCAGGCCCCAATCACGGCGTTCACGGCCATGATCCCGGCGAGGAGCGCGTTCCGATCCACTGCCGCCAGGAAGACGAACAGCTTCGCCCAGGCTCCGGCCATCGGCGGTACGCCGGCCAAGGAGAGCAGGAATCCCGCCATGAGCGTCGCCAACACCGGGCTCCGCCTCCACAGCCCGCTGTAGTCGGCGATGAAGTAGGTGCCTCCCCGACGAGCGAAGCTGATCGCGGCCGCAAAGGCCCCGAGGTCCATCAGTGCGTAGATCGCCAGATAGATGAGCGCCGATTGGAAGGCCTGGTCGTTCTCGAGCTCGTTCCCCGGCTTGATCAAGGCCAGAGTCACCAGGACGTAACCGGACTGGGCTATCCCCGAGTACGCGAGCAACCGGATGATGTGTTGCTGCCGGAGTGCGATGAGGTTGCCGAACGTCATCGTAAGCACGGCTAGGACGGCAAACGCCGGACGCCAGGTGTCGGACACCTGGGGAAAGGCCCGAAACATCAGGATGAGAAGACCGACGAATCCGCCGATCTTCGAGGCGGTGGATAAAAAGGCCGCCACGGGAGATGGAGCGCCCTCGTAGGTGTCCGGCGCCCAGAAGTGGAACGGGACCGCCGAGATCTTGAACGCGAACCCGACCACGAGGAAGAACACGCTGAGGATGATCAGCGGTTCGTCCGCCCGAGTGATCGCGTTGCGGATGGCGTCTACCTGCAGATGCCCGGTCGCCCCGTAGACCAGCGACATCCCATAGAGCATCACGGCGGAGGACAGGACGCTGAACAAGAAGAACTTCAAGGCTGCTTCGTTTGACTTAGCGTCGGCCTTGCGCATCCCGGTCATGACGATGGCCGGGATGCTGATCAACTCGATGGCGATGAAGATAGAGACGAGGTCTCTCGCACTCGCCATGACGAGGCCGCCGAGCAACGAGCACAGCATCAGGAAGTAGTACTCGCCCTGCTGATAACGCCCGACCCTGAAGTAGTTGAACGAGAGAGCCAGCACGATCAGTCCGATCGCGCAGAACAGGCCCTTGAAGAGGAGGGCGAAGTCGTTGACCTCGAAGGCACCGCCCAGGGTCGTTCTCTCGTCTCCGACCAGGGAGACAACGGCCGCGGCGGTGGCAAGTATGCCCGCTGCCGACAACGGCATGGCAACCCATTTCGCCTCGCGCGGCATGAACAGGTCGACTACGAGCACTATGCACGCGGTTGCGGTCAGCACGAGCTCGGGCGCGAGCGCGTGCCAGTCGACGGCCGGCTGAGCCAGCTGAGCCAGGATCATCTAGAGACCCAATGCCCCCGTCACGAAGCCCACGGCCTCGTCGGTGACGTTAAGGATCATCTTGGGGAACAGCCCCGCGACGAGGATGAGGACGAGAAGCGGCACCCAGGCCACCCATTCGAGCTGCTGGACGTCGAAGATGCCCTTGTTGTCGGCGAACTTCTCACGAGGTCTTCCGAGGTTGACCCTCTGCAGCATCCACAGGAAGTAGCCGGCGGTTAGGACGGTGCCGATACCCCCTCCCACCATGAGCACCCGGAAGAGGGTCTCGCTGAGCTCGGGATGCGGCTGGTAGGCGGCTAGAAGAGCAAGGAACTCGCCCCAGAAGCCGGCGAGGCCCGGAAGGCCCAACGAGGCGATGGCGGTGTACGTAAGCAAAGATCCGAATCTGGGGATCTGCTGCAGCACGCCGCCCAGATCCGAGATCTCTCGTGTGTGATAGCGCTCGTGGATCGAGCCGGCGAGGAAGAACAGCATGCCGGTGATGAGTCCGTGGGCCACCATTCCGAAGATCGCCGCGTTTATCCCCGCATCGGTCAGCGTTGCGATGCCGAGCATGACGAAACCCATGTGGCCTACGGAAGAGAACGCGATCAGGCGCTTGAGGTCGCTCTGGGCGAGGCAGCACAGAGCTCCGTAGATGATCGCGATCACGGCCAGCACCCCGATGATCGGAGCGAAGTCGATCGCGGACTCGGGCAGGATCGGCAGCGAGATGCGGACAAACCCGTAGGTCCCCATCTTCAGCATGATCGCGGCCAGCAGCACGGACCCGACGGTCGGCGCCTCGGTGTGAGCGTCGGGCAACCAGGTGTGAAACGGCCACATGGGCACCTTGACCGCGAACCCGAGGAAGAGACCCAAAAAGATCAGGTTCTGCGTGAACGCGCTGGCATTGATGCCGTTCTCCGCAAGCGTGACCATGTCGAAGGTGTTCGGCTCCGAGTGCAGATAAAGCGCCAGGAAGCCCAACAGCATGAACAACGATCCGAACAGCGTGTAGAGGAAGAACTTCACCGAGGCGTACTCCCTGCGCGGCCCACCCCAGATCCCGATCATGAAATACATCGGAACCAGTACCAGCTCCCAGAACACGAAGAACAAGATGAGGTCCAGCGCAATGAATGATCCGTTCATCCCGGTCTCGAGCAGCAGGACCAGGGCCAGAAGAGCCTTCGGCTTGCCCGGCGACGGTACGTGCCACCACAGATAGATCATGCAGAGGAAAGAGACCAGGACGGAAAGCACGAACAGCGGTAGCGAGATCCCGTCCACCCCGATGTGGTAGTTCGAGTTGATCTGCGGGATCCACTCGGCGTTGACCTGCTGCTGCAGCTCCCCGGCCTTCGAGTAATCGAACTGGACGGCCACCAGGATCCCGGCGAGCAGGGCCAGACCGGCGAAGACGGTAGCAACCGTCTTGAGCAGTCGATCCCGATCGGACGGCAAGAACATCAGGACGATCGCACCCAGCAACGGCAGGAAGGTCCCGAGACTCAGCCCCCAGTCCTCAACCCATTCCATCTCTAGACAGCCCCTTTCCGATGACTATGCGAGTGCCAGTGCCAGAACGAACAAGGCGATGGATGCGAACAACACCGCCGCGTAACGCTGGACGTTTCCGGATTGCACGTAGCGCAGGATCCCGCCCGACAGACCCGTAAGGCCTGCCGCGCCGTTTACCGCGAAGTCCACGATCTGCTGGTCGACCACCCGATAGGTCCCGCCCGAGGTGACGATCGTCCCCGCCGCCACACCGTTGACCGCGGCGTCGAGGACCTTCTGGTTCGTCCAGTAGGCCGCCTTCGACCACGTGTACTGGATGGGCTTCACGATGCCACGCAGATAGATATGGTCGAGGTAGTACCTGTTCTCGGCAAACGTGTAAGCCCACCCGAACGGTCCCTTCGCGAAGTCGACGCGCCACCTGTTGCGCAGGAAGAGCTCACGACCCAACCAGATAGCGAAGATGGCAGACAACGTCGTCAGAACGGGTATGACGATGTTGTAGAGCGGGTCGAAGCCGTGGTGCACCTCGCCCGGCACGTGGATCCAATCGAGGAACGGCCCGACGACGGGAAACCCCAGGAACCCAACGACGAGCGTCGCCCCCGCAAGGATCCACAGCGGCGTCACCATCGATCCGGTGCTCTCGTGCGGATGCCCGTGGCCCCGGTAGTCGCCGAAGAACGTCTTGTAGCAGGCCCGGGCCATGTAGAGGGCAGTGAGAAAAGCCGTGATGATCCCGGTGATCAGCACGATCCATCCCGTGATGTGGCCCTCGTCGATCCCCGCGCGCAGCGCGCCCCCGAGGATCTCGTCCTTGGAGAAGAAACCGGCCAGCGGAGGTATCCCCGCGAGGGCCAGCGAGCCGATGATGAACGTCCGGTAGGTGTGGGGCATGTACCTCTTAAGTCCACCCATGTCACTCATGTTGTTCGAGTGCACCGCATGGATAAGTGACCCAGCACCGAGGAAGAGCAGCGCCTTGAAGAACGCGTGCGTGAAGAGGTGGAAGACCCCGGCCGTGTAGGCCCCGACGCCAAGCGCCGCCATCATGTAGGCAAGCTGGGAGATCGTCGAGTATGCGAGCACGCGTTTTATGTCGTCCTGGATGAGCGCCAGGATCGCCGCTATCAACATCGTGATCGAACCGATGATCGCGACGACATCGAGTGCGATCCCCGCGTGCTCGAACAGAATGAACATGCGCGCTACGAGATACACGCCTGCCACGACCATGGTCGCTGCGTGGATGAGGGCGGACACGGGTGTCGGGCC
>JALZBR010000244.1 GCA_030863485.1 Actinomycetota bacterium | reverse complement strand
CGTCTATGAGGACCTCCTCGCCGGGCGCTGCGTGCTGACCAGTCTCGGGCCCCAACGAGGGACAGCCGCCCAGGTCACCATGGCCTACCGCTCGCTGCTCGAGATCGAGCGGCGCTTCCGCTTCCTCAAGGACTTCTTGCATCTGCGCCCCGTCCGGCACTGCGCGGAGTGCCCGGTCGTGCCCACGTGGCGGTCTGCGTCTACGCCACGGTGATCGACGCGTTGGTGGCCCGGCCCTATCGGATGCCGACGTGCGCGATCCCGACCTGCCGAAGCATTTCACGACGGACCCGCCAAATTCGGGTCAGGTGCGAAGAGGTTGCGAGGACTTCCCGGCCACTCGGGAGCTCGCGCCTTCGCCTCGCCCCCGTCGGCAGTGTCCATCGGCTTGTCTGCCCTGGCCGGGCTCATCCCCTTGACCTTGCCCGACCGGTAAGGACCTGCGCCTTGTGCGCGGCACGCCACTCCACGAGCGATCGCAGACCTTCTTGTAGGTCAACCTTCGCCTCGAACCCGATCTCGGAAGCTGCTCGTTCCGGAGAGCCGACGCGGTGTTTGACGAACGTGAGCCCGCTGGGCTCGTGCTCGATATTGACGGTGGAACCGGTCACTGTCAACAGCACTTGCGCCAATTCAAGAATGCTCGTCCGTCGTCCGGTGCCGACGTTGTAGAACCGGTCCACTGTATCAGCCTTCATCGCGCAGATGTTTGCAATGGCGCAATCCTGCACATGCACGAAGTCGTACGCCTGTGAGCCGTCACCGTAGATTGTGAGTGGCTCGCCCTGGTCTATGTGATCAAGCATCTTCATCATCACAGCAATATACGCGCCCCGATAGTCCTGACGAGGCCCATAAACGTTCATGTACCGGAGGCCCACATACGGCAACCCATATCGGTGGTATAGTGCGCGGGCCATCGCCTCTCCAGCAATCTTCGTCGCCCCGTAGAAGTTCGTATTGTTCAAGGGGTGATCCTCGGTCATCGGCTCTTCAACCGCATCCCCGTATACTGAAGCCGAGGAAGAGTAGACCAGACGCCGGACTCCATTCGATATACAGGCCTCGAGAACGTTATATGTGCCCTCGATATTTACACGGAACGCCGAGCGGGGAAAATCGTAACACTGCAGCAACCATAGCGCGGCAAAGTGAAATACAGCGTCGGCACCTTTGAGAGCAGCGTTCAGGATGTCAGCGTGACAGATATCCGCACCGCCGTCGAAGATCTTCACTCGGTCGTCTTTGAGCGCACTCTCGAGGTTATCCGTCCTGCCCCGAACAAAGTTGTCGAAGATGACGATCTCTCGGACATCCTCGTGAGTTAACGCGTCAACCGTGTGAGAACCGATGAGACCAGCGCCACCGACCACGACGACTCGAGTGCCACGAAGGTCCATATCGGGTTGGTCTCGCTCTAGCGGGGGAGGAAGGCGTGGACCGCCTCGACAATAGCTTTCTGAGCGGACGGTGCGAGGTAGGGCTGCACAGGAAGGCTTAGTGCCTGCCGAGCGAGCGTTTCGCTTGTAGCGAGCCCACCGGGTGCGGTCGGATATGCGCCATAGGCCTTCTGCTTGTGCAGAGGCCTCGGATAATAGATGGCCGTTGGAATACCTGCCGCGCTGAGATGAGAGCGGATCTCGTCGCGTAGGTCCGTCCGGACCGTGTATTGAGCCCACGCGCTCCTCGCGCCTGGGCGAATGCTTGGCACGGCGACGATATCGGACAGCTCCCTCGCGTACACCTCCGCGATGTACGCCCTCTTGTCGAGTTCGCGTCTGAATACGTCGAGCTTAGCGAGAAGAACGGCCGCTTGGAGCGTATCCAAGCGGCTATTGACTCCCACGCGCTCCCACTCATACGTGTCTCGCCCTTTTCCGTGCGTACGCAGCGAGCGCACTGCCGATGCGATACCAGCGTCGTCGGTTATAACGGCACCTCCGTCCCCGTAGCATCCGAAGGGCTTGCTCGGAAAGAAGCTCGTGGCGGTGGCGTCGCCCAACGTTCCGACGAACCGTCCGTGAAGGCTCGCACCGAATGACTGAGCGGCATCGGCCAGCACTGGCAAGCCGTGCGCCTCAGCAATGGGCCGGATGGCGTCATAATCGGCCGGCTGGCCAAAGAGATCAACAGCGATGACCGCCCTCGGCCGGAGGGAGCACTTTCTCACCGCCTCGAGCGAGGCTTGCAAGCTAGTGGGATCCATGTTGAAGGAATCCTCGCATACGTCGACAAAAAAGGGCGCGGCACCCAAGAGGGCGACGCATTCTGCGGTGGACGCGAAAGTAAAACTTGGAAGAAAGACCGCGTCACCCTGACCGATCCCCCACGCAAGCAGGACGAGCAAGAGCGCATCCGTTCCGCTAGCACAGCTCACCACGTAGGATGCCCCACAAGTGCTGGCAAGGCGCGCCTCGAGTGCCTCCACCTCGGGCCCCATGATGAACTGTTCGTGGTCAAGGACCCTTCCGATCGCGCGCTCGATCTCACCCCCCAGCTCCCGCCGCTGGGCGGTGAGGTCCAGGAGGCGAATTCCACCGCCCTGGGCCACTTGCCCATCGGCGCCATCAACCTCCTCGAGCGTTCCCGCAGCGGTCTCCCGGTAGCGTCTCCCGCTCCGCGGACAAATGAGGTCCGGACCCAACCGTTCTCCGTCGTGGCTGACCCAGCCCACCTGGCGAGCTGGGACTCCCGCCACGAGCGCATGGGGGAGAACGTCACCAGTCACTACAGCGCCAGCTCCCACGAAGCTGTAGGAACCAATGTTGTGTCCACAGACAATCGTGGCGTTCGCTCCAATGGAAGCGCCACGCTGGACACGTGTCGGCAGAAGTTCTTCCGCGCGGTCCACGTGAGCCCGAGGGGTTAGCACGTTGGTGAAGACCGCGGACGGTCCGCAGAAGACGTCGTCCTCAAGCGTGACGCCTCGGTAGATGGAGACGTTGTTCTGAATCTTGCAGCTGTTGCCGATCGTCACATTGGGTCCAACCATGACATTCTGGCCCAGTACACAGTTCCGGCCCAGGCGACTTCCCGACATCACGTGGCTGAAGTGCCAGATCTTCGTGCCTTCGCCGATCTCGCAAGGTTGCTCAACATACGCGCTTTCGTGGATGAAGACGGATGACGTGTTGCCGCTCACGGACGGCGCACGCGGCATCGTCGTCAACGCACTGGTCGCCCTCATAGAACGATCGGCACGCTCAATTACCCGCAGCACGCGCACTCCTTCGCGCCCGTCGGTACGTGGAGTCGTCCCACTGACAATGCAGGAGAGGAAGTGTTCACACTCCACAAGCAGGGGCTCATCGGGCTCGACGACGAGAGGAATCGGGTCCGCTTTCTCGGGTTGCGGTACACCACCTCGCCAGCCTACTTGATGAGGGTAATGTTGTAGCTTCGTTTCCAATGGCTGACTGTCGTCAAAGACCGCCATCCCGCGATCGCCGATGACGACCAGCTTCTGCTCCTTAAACGGGTGGAGCCACGAGACAAAGACGTGGCCTCGCACTCCACTGTCAAAGGACAAATGCGTCGTAGTAATATCCGGGATCCGTTCATTGAGGAACGATGCTGCGACCGCAGTCACGGAGGTCGGTTCTGACATTGCGAGCCGGAGCATCATTGAGATGTCGTGGGGTGCGAAACTCCACAGAATGCTCTCTTCCTGACGGATTCGGCCGAAGTTGAGGCGATTGGAGTACATGTACTGAAGGCGACCAAGGGCGCCTTCACTGACCAATTCCTCTAGTGCGGCGAAGGCCGGATGATATTGCAGGAGATGCCCAACCATGAGGACTCGGTTTTTACTTTCAGCGAGGTCGCAGAGAGCTTCAGCTTCCGCTACCGTAAGCGCGAGCGGCTTTTCCACGAACACATGCTTGCCGGCCCGAACCACGTCACGCGCTAGGCGCGCGTGGTCCGCTGCAGGGGTCGATAGGACGATCGCATCGAGGTCGGTGTCCCTCAGCAGCTCTGGGAAAGCGCGAGTAGGCACGCCGTAGCGGACGGCCATTTCCTCCGCAACCTTGCCATCGATGTCGTGGACGGCAGCAAGGGCGCCGAGGGCGTCAAAGACACGAACGAGGTTTCGTCCCCAAGTGCCACAGCCAGAGACCGCCACGCGCGGAACCCGAGGCCGCGGCTGGGTCTCCGAACGTTCGCCGTTCACGTGTCCCTCGTGCCTACCCTCGCCTCGAGGCAGCCTCGTGCCTCCCGTTGCCTCTGAACTCCCCAGCGGCCCACGTTACTCCGGTCCTCCATGTCCATCTCCCTGGCGGGGTGTCGTCGGTTGTAGACGGCGACCCCCGGACCTGCCTACGAGTGCAGCGCCCTTAGCACCGACCTCCGAGCGCCCTGAGCAGTCTTGCCGCGGGTGTCTCTGAGCATCTTGTCGCTTGTTCCGTCTGCAAGGGGACTCGGCGTTTGAGGCGACGGACGCCATCGTCCACTTAATGGGCTCTACGCGTTGAAGCGTGGGGCGTGATCGCCGAGCCGAGGACCCATAGG
>JALZBR010000234.1 GCA_030863485.1 Actinomycetota bacterium | reverse complement strand
GTGGGAATCGACTATCTGTCCGTGGGCGGCTACACCAAGGACGGGGTTGAAACGCACAGGGCGCTGCTGGAGGCCGGGATTTGGATAATCGAAGGACTCGACCTTTCGCCCGTCGGCTCCGGCAACTACGAGCTGATCTGCTTGCCGTTGAAGATCGAACGAAGTGACGGAGCGCCCGCGCGCGCCATCCTGAGGCCGCTTTAATCGTCCGCTTCACAGGCGGTCAACTCTTACTAGCTGCGTCACCGAGTTGGCAAACCCCCCCGGCAGCCCGGCTCTTCGGTGGCGGCAAGCCGATCTCTGACGGCCGGCGATGGTCGGGTGGCCGACATTGATGGTGACGAAACGCCCTCGCCCGACCGCTTATCGGACTTGGGAGGCGGCTATAGACGTGGGATGCGAGAGATTGTTGGGAAGGCCCCCAGACCCGTGCGCTACGCAGGCGTCGTGGCGGCCGTCATCGTGCTGTTACTCACGGTCGCGCTTGGTGCGCTCCAGGTCGTGGAGAGGACGATGGATGGAGTCCTCGCCGGGGTGACCGTCTTCGGACAGGACGTTGCAGGGCTCGACCGGCCAGAGCTTCGCCGCAAGGTACAGGAGCTCGCCGAGGATCACGCGTCCCAACCGGTCGTCGTCACGGCCCGAGGAGGCGAGGTATCGACGACGCGGCGCAAGGTGGGCAGCCGGGTAGACGTCGAGGACACGGTCGATGCCGCGTGGGAGCGAGGCCGGCGGGGCTGGTGGCGCGGGTTGCTCGATCACCTCGCGGCGCGGCGTCAAGAGCGCCATGAAGTGGCGACCATAGACACCGAAGACGACGTGTTGTCGGCGTGGGCAGCCGATGCGGCGGGTGAGCTTGCGACGTCTCCTCGCCCGCCGCGCCTGGGGTTCGTGGTCCAGGATCCACCCCATGAGGTCGACGTCGAGGTGACCGAGGCGCGCGAAGGCAGGGTCGTGGATGAGGACGCCTTGGTCCAACGGCTAAGCGCAGAGTTGGCGGATCCGGGACCTGTAGAGATCGAGGCGCCCGTCGAAACGGTTTCGCCGGAGATCGACGAGCGTGACGTCGAGGGCGTGCTGGGTCGCGCGCGGACTGCGGTCTCCGCGCCGGTCGTCCTCAGCAACCCGACTCGCGGAGACGACCTCGAGCTCTCGGCCGAGGACCTCGCGTCGGTGCTCGAGGTCCGTCCGGATCGATCCGCGCCTTCCGGTGAGCGGCTCGATTTGCATCTGGATTCCGACGACTTAGCCGAGCACCTCGGCGAGGATCAGATCGCCGCCATGGAGGTGTCGGCTACCAACGCGAGCTTCGCCATCGTCGACGAGGAGGTGCGCGTCCAGGGTGGACGCGCCGGCTTTCAGGTCTCGCTCGAGGAAGCCGCGCAGCGGGTGCTGGAGCTTGCGAGCCAAGGGAGGCCTCGGCGGGGCGAGCTTCCCGGAGAGCGCAGCGAGCCGAATTTCTCACGGGAGGATGCCGAGGACCTGCAGATCAAAGAGAAGGTTTCGTCTTTCACAACCGAGTTCTCGTGCTGCCGCCCGCGGGTGGACAACATCCATCTGATCGCCGACATGGTCGACGGCGCGTTGATCCGCCCCGGAGAGCGCTTCGAGCTGAACGAGCACGTGGGTCCGCGAACGCGCGCGAAGGGGTTCGTTGCAGCGCCTGCGATCGTCGGTGGCGAGTTCGTCGATGTGGTTGGAGGCGGGGTCAGCCAATTTGCCACGACCTTCTTCAACGCAGCGTTCTTTTCGGGGATAGAGCTCGACGAGTTCCAACCTCACAGCTATTACTTCGAGCGTTACCCGATGGGCCACGAGGCCACCATCTCCTGGCGTTCCATCGACTTGGCGGTCGTCAACGACTCGCCCTACGGGATCCTCGTGCGCACGTCGCACACGAACACATCTGTGACGGTTGAGTTCTGGAGCACCCAGTGGGCAGACGTGAGAGTCGAGCGGATAGGTCCTACCAACGTACGCGAAGGAGAGCGGCGCAACGGGTTCGACGTGACTGTCCGTCGCGTGATCGAGTACCGGGACGGCGGCAGCGAGGTCGAAGAGTACTTCCACCGCTACCAGCCGCAAGAGTGATTACGAGGCTGGACACAATCGAAGAAGAGGGAGACGTCGCCGCAAGCAGCAGCGGTGCACGCAAGCGTCCATCGCAAAAATCGAAATCCAAGGATCGCCTCCCAATGGCGCGTAGTGAGGCCTGACTAACCGCTCGCGCCGCGTCTCGAACGTCGGGGAGTTCGGCGGCGGCCTTCTCTCTAACGGTTTGCTGGCTTCGCTATCAGCAAAGCACTGCCGATGAGCGCCGCGACAAGGGACCCGAGGAAGATGCCTATTCTGGCTTAGTCGACGATCTGGGGGTCGGTGAATGCAAGGCCGGCGATGAACAGCGACACCGTGAAGCCGATGCCCGCTATCGCGGCGCCGCCGATCAGATCACCCCAGCTCATGTCCTGAGGCATGGCTCCGATCCGCATCTTCGTTGCGGCCCACGAGAACGCGGTGATGCCGACCAACTTACCGGCCACGAGACCCAGGACGATACCCAGGGTCACCGGGGAGGTCACGGCAGACTCCAGCACGCCCACGTTCAAAGGCACTCCCGCGTTGGCGAGGGCAAAGATGGGTATGACCGCGTAGCTCGTCCACGGGTGGAGAAAGTGCTCGAGGCGCTCGGCCACCGAGATCGCCTCTTGCGCCTGCATGCTCATCCGGCGCAACGCCGAAGGGGTTGGCTCTCCCACGAGAGACGAGGCCTCGTCCGCGGCGTCGCTCGCACCTTCTGGGTCGGCGGGGCGCGCAGGAGCAAGGAGCCCTAAAGCAACTCCCGCGATGGTCGCGTGGACGCCGGATTGAAGCGTTGCAAACCACAGGCCGCTCCCAACCAAGACGTAGACCGGCGTCCACCAGACGCGCCGGCTGCGCATCAGCGCGATGAGCCCGACAAGGGCGAGCGCAACTAACAACCAGGCTGGTTGGGTCCCCCCTGAATAGAAGACCGCGATCACCGCGATGGCACCGATGTCGTCCACGATCGCAAGGCTCAGAAGGAAGACCTTCAGCGAGTCAGGACAACGCTTGCCGAGCAGCGCGAGCACTCCTACGGCGAATGCGATGTCGGTGGCCATCGGTATTCCCCACCCAGCGGCGCCCTCACCGCCCTGATTGATCGCTCCATAGATCAGAGCCGGCACGACCATCCCTCCGAGGGCGGCGAGCGCCGGCAGAGCCGCCTTTCGCGGCTCGCTCAACTCTCCGACGACGAGCTCTCTTTTGATCTCGAGTCCTACGACGAAGAAGAAGATCGCCATGAGGCCGTCGTTGACCCAGTGGCGCAGGTCTTGCCTCAGCTCGAAGTCGCCGATGCGGATGCCCAGTTGGGTGTGCCAGAACTCTTCGTAGGTGCCGCCGAAGGGCGAGTTGGCCCATAGCAAGCCGGCGAGCGCAGCCACGAGGAGCAGGATTCCCCCTGCAGCTTCGGTCTGCAGGAACTCTCGCAGGGGACGAGCGATGAGCCTAGGGACGCGACGGTCGCTGGCTACCCAGGAGTGGCGCAAAGGGGGTCTTCTGGTCGTCACGCAGGTCTCCCGTCGCTCCAGATCGTGTGCCGACCAGACTTCCCGGCGCGCCCACCGCGAGCATAACTAGTGATGAATGAAGCGACTTGCTTACGCCGCCGCGTATTCGACCTCTTGTGGCTTACTTGCAATGAGCGACGGCCGAAATACATCTTGGGCTCTCATGGTTTCGGCTATAGAGAGGAGCATTACAACCTTTCGCCGACGCGCCTTGGGGCAAGGAGGTCGCAATGCCATCGCTGCCGGACAGGACGTCGCTGACGAAAAGCACGCTTATCGACCGCGTCGCGCGCGTCGACCTGCGCGTGCGCGACGTCGAGGCAGCCCTGTCCTTCTACCGGGACGTCGTCGGGTTGGAGGTCGTGGAACGCGACGACACGCGGGCTCTGCTCGGGGCGCCCGGCGGACCCGTCTTTCTCTCGCTGCGCTCGACCGGCGTGACGATGCCGGCCGACCCACGAGCGACCGGCCTCTTCCACGTCGCGATCCGGTTCCCGACCCGCTCCGCGCTGGGTGACGTCCTTGCGCGCGTATCCGCAGCCGGATACCAGATGGGCGCGGGGGATCACCTCGTTAGCGAGGCGCTGTACGTCGACGATCCCGACGGAAACGGCGTCGAGCTGTACTGGGATCGGCCCGTCGAGCAGTGGCCCCCGCCGACCGAGGACATGGTCGTCCCGATGGCCACCCTGCCGGTTGATCTCCGGGCCGTGCTGAACGAAGGAAGGGGACGCGCGGCGGTCGGCGATAAGGCTCCCGCTCGGACAGAGGTCGGTCACGTCCACCTGCAGGTCAGCGACATCGGGCCCACGACGCGCTTCTATGCCGAGCAGCTCGGCTTGGATCTGATCGCCCGTCTCGGCAACCAAGCGTCGTTCTTCTCGTCGAACGGCTACCACCATCACATCGGCGCCAACACGTGGAGATCGCTCAACGGACGGCCTTCGAGCCGGGAAAGCGCGGGCCTGGATCGGGTGACGTTCGCTGTCGGCGACGCCGACCGGCTCGAGGGTCTCCGTCTACGGCTGGGCGACCTCGCCGGCAAGACCAGCGACGACGGCGCGGTCATCGTTGTCGATCCCGACGAGATCGAGCTCCAGTTTGCGGTCGCCGGAGCGGCCGCGCCTGACTAGGTTGCCGCGCCGGCGTGAGGCCTCTGATCGGCCCTCCGCCTCGCGGCCGAAGGGAAGACGCCCGGCAGCGCCGGGGCTATGTGAGTCCTGATCGTCCACCCGGATACGGCGAGGGCGCCGAACGAAAAGAGCGCCAGCAAGGGACCCACGAGCCCGCCCTGGTCGAAAAGAGTGATGACGAGGCCGACCAGGAATCCAACGATCCCGAAGAGGCCGGAAAAGGCCGCC
>JALZBR010000218.1 GCA_030863485.1 Actinomycetota bacterium | reverse complement strand
CTTTGCATGGACAGTCCTCTGAAACACGGACAGACCCCCCGCGGTAGGCCGCCGAAGACAGGCTTGCCGCGATACCTCTGGCGATCAACGCTCGACCGAGGCGTACCTCGCGAGGATCGCGCCCGTGGTCGTTACGCGGCTGTCGACGAGCCGCAGCGACCTAGACTCGCCGTCGTCCGGGAAGAGACGCTTGCCGCCCCCCAGGACGACTGGGTCGATCATCAGCCGCAACTCGTCGACCAGACGACGCTCAACCAGCGTCCTTACTAATTGCGTACTACCGATCACGTGCAGATCGCTGCCGGCCTCCTCGTTGAGCGCGAGCACGGCGTCGGCAACGTCTCCCTCAAGCAGCGAAGAGCTCTCCCACTCGAGCGGCTCGCGGAGCGTTCTCGACGCGACGTGCTTCGGCTTCGAGTTGAGAGGCACGGCAACGACCTGCTCTTCCTCGGGAGCATTGGGCCAGTAAGCCGCGAGGCTTTCATAGGTGCGGATCGCTGTTCCGATGCCGACCGTATGCCCCAGGACGTCATCCCTCGAAGTCGTCACCGCCGCCGGGTCCCCCATCACACCGACCGTCGGGCTCGAGCTCGCAGTGACGGATGGAGGTCGGTACGCCCCGAGGTGTGCTCGAAGAGCACCCGCGGGTCGACCTCCGTGTCCATAGGTAAAGATGGACCTAATGAGTCCCCTAGATGTCTCTCAGGCCATCACAGTCTCCTCTGCCGACGAGTTTGATCGCTGGCTGCGCGACAACGGCGCGTCCGAGCGACAGCGGGTCGTCGCGATCTACAAGAAGGCCTCCGGCAAGCAGACCGTGACCTTCGACGAGCTGCTGGACATAGCGCTGTGCCACGGTTGGGTCGACACCCAAACCAAGAGCATCGACGACCAGCGCTACGCCATCCGCTTCGCCCCCCGACGCCCCGGCTCGAACTGGTCGGCGGCGAATCGAGAAAGAGTGCGTCGCCTCCTACGGGATGGTCGCCTGACCCAGGCGGGCAAAGGCGTGCTCCCTCCCGACCTCTAGCGATCGCGCTTCTCGGGCGCTACGGGCGAGGCGAGCGCGTCACCCATTCTGGGTGTGCGAGCCACCTGATTGGTGACAGGTCATTGTCGTAGGCGCTTCAAGCCAACAAAATCAGAAGCCGGAGCACGAGGTTAGCCACAACAGAACCCCCAGAGACGAAGGGCATAATTTGCTCGCGGCATATTCCACTCTCGCTGCTCTCTCTGCTTAGCGGCGTCCAAGAATCATCCGCCACCCCTCGTCCGGCTTTAGTTACCCTGCTGCCCCGAAGAGCTGAGGTCGATCCTCGGGAAAAGGGCAGGGCCAAGCCGAAACCTAGTTCCAGGCCTGAGGGCACCCCATCTCGAAGCCGCCTCCCGGCGGTCCTCGTCCCTGGGCTCGAATCGGCACTCAATCACCGCGGCGGCCTGCGGAAGAAACGGTGCGAGGAAATACGCGACGAGCCGGAGCGTCTCCGCGAGATTGTAAAGAGCAGTCTCGAGTCGGAGACGCGCCTGTGCGTTAGCGTCGGGAGCGCGGGCAAGCTCCCATGGCCGCACCCGCACGACGTAGCGGTTGGCCTCGCCGATCAGCTCCCATATCGCCGCGAGCCCCCCTGAGGTCGAAAAGAGCGCGGCTGCGTCATCAAGCCGGCGAGGCAGCTTCCGAGCGATCGTCTCGAGCGGTCTCGCCTCCTCGTCGCGACTCAGAGCGGGCGGAACCACACCCTCGCAGTACCTATCGAGCATGGTGGCGAGCCGGTTCACGAGGTTGCCGAGTTGGTTGGCAAGGTGCGCGTTGTATGCATCGACGAAGGATCTGAGCGAAACGTCTGCATCGTCGTCGGCGCGCACGTGTCCCAGGAGGTAATAGCGGAGCGCGTCGGTGCCAAACCGAGCCGCCCAGTCGGCGGGGTCGATCGCGTTCCCGAACGACTTGCTGATCTTGCGCCCCTCGACCGTGAGGTATCCGTGAACGAGGATCGTCGACGGTGGCGGAATTTGAGCGGACAGCAGCATCGCCGGCCAATAGACGGCGTGGAACCTGACGATCCCCTTACCGATCACATGAGTCCGACGGGGGTTGTTCACCCAAAACTGCGTGTACAGCGCGCCCTCCTCCGCGTAGTCGAGGGCGGTGACGTAGTTGGCCAGCGCGTCGAACCACACGTACATGACCTGTCCGGGGTCGTCTGGAACCCCGATACCCCAGCCCTCCGATCGCCCCCGCGACCGCGAGATGCTGAAGTCGGCAAGCCCCGACCGAATGAAGCTCAGGACCTCGTTCTTGCGGCTCTGAGGAACGATGCGCAGCTCGTCGGAGTCGACCAGGCCCTCGAGGCGCTCCTGGTACTTCGATAGCCGAAAGAAGTAGTTGTCCTCTTCGACGAGCTCCGGGCGCGTGCCGTGCTCCGGGCACCGACCATCCTCCAGCTCTTGCTCGGCATAGAACTGCTCACAGCCCACACAGTAGAGGCCGGCATAGGCTTTCTTGTAGACGTCTCCGCTGGCGGCACACGCCCTCCAGAGTTTCTCGACCCCGGCTATGTGTCGGACGTCGGCACTCGTGCGGATGAAATCGTCAAACGACAAAGCGAGTGTTTCCCGAAGCGCCTCGAAAGCCCTCGAGTTGCGCTCGACGAGCTCCGCAGTCGAGACACCGAGCTCGCGCGCCGCCTGCACGTTCTTCAGGCTGTTGTCGTCGGTACCCGTCAGAAACCGTACGTCGTAGCCTTTGAGACGGTGGTAGCGGGCAAGGGCATCCGCTAGCAGGATCTCGAGTGCGAAGCCAATATGCGGCCTCGCGTTGACATAGGGGATGGCGGTCGTGATGTACCAAGGATTCTTGGGTTTCTCGCGATTGCACATGCGTCCTCCATGAGTACAGCGATACCGAAACTTGCACTGCAGCGTGTGATGATGCCGCGCCCGTTAGGGCGCTAAGGATTAGAAGCCCGGGCGACCGGGCTGGGGCATCGCCATGAGGAGCGCGGGAACGAAGTGCATGCAGACAGGACAGTGTACGCGAACTCACGAGCCTCGTCGCGATCTGCCATGAAGGCAGCTTTCTCCAGCGCCTCTCGCATGCGCTCAGGTACGGAATTACCCCCATCAAGCTTGGGAGACGGCAGAGCCCTCCTGGAGGGGCGAAGCCCGTCTCTTTGCTTCACGGCACTCGATCGTTCATCAACCTGCTCGATGCCCTCAATGCACGGGCTCTCGTCGTGAGGCTCGGTTGGTCCTGGTAAATCCGCAGCGGCCTCGTTCAAGCAACGTCTCGCCTCCCGGAGTCGCTGCCTGCGGCCCCTTGGACGGCGCACCTCCGCCGCCTTTTGGAGTCTCTGCCGACCCACTAGAGACGAACGGACACCTTTCCGGCGCTCCGAGCAGTTCGAAGGCTCTCGTCAAGGCGTCCTGAAGAAGGAGATTGACGAGAAGGCCAAGGAGTACAAGCAGTAGAAGCGTTCGCCTCGGCCAAAGAGAGCGTGGCGACAGCTTCTAGGCGTTCCGCTTTGTCTCGATCGTGCCTTGCGTCGCGCGCCGGAGGCGCCATTTCCTCCCCGGCGGCCGGGAAAAAACGGAAGAGAAGATTTTGCGGCCGAAAGAGCACGAGCTGTGAAGTTGTAATGGCTGGCAGGCCCTCAAGAGCTTCGGCGGCAGGAGCGGTTATTGGAGCAACGCCGTTAGGGTGATGTTGGTAAATCTCTCAGGGCTGGAGGCATCGAGTCAGCGCGGGAAAGGGAGGAAATCATGGCAACTGTGGACGAGCTGCTTCAGATCGAGGGTGTCGTCGCCGCAGGCGAATTTGGCAGAGACGGTTCCCTGGTCGACTACAAGGCGAACATGGACATGTCGCAGGAGATGGCGGCGATGACGGCGCAATTCTGCGCGACCGTCACAATGATGTTCGACACCCTTGCTGGTTCTTACAGCCAGTTGAGCGGAATGAACTGGACCCCTCAGCAGGGTTGGACTTACTCAGGGGGAGATTGGACGGTCGCTATTGGCGAACGCGGCTCTAAGGGCGTCTTTATCGAGACGGCTAAAGCCGATTTCAATCGCCTCTTTCAGGTGCTCGCAGCTTCGTAGAGGGGGTCCCGCGGGCAAGCTCCTCGCAGAGAGCAGTGCTCAGGAGGAAGCCGCGCTCTTCTGGGCTCATGCCGTCGCCATCGCGGCAGGGCTTCCTCCGGCGGGAGGGCGCCAAACACGCAGAGGATGACCTTAGGCGCTCTCGCTCCGCATGCTTTAGGAGCTAGCGCAAGGAGGAAGCAGATGGGCAACAGCAGCGGGGGAGGTCTACTGGAGAAGCTGGAGCCGTTCGCCGGGGAGTGGAGCATGGCGGTCGCCTTCAAGGACATGCCACCCGCCGATGTCGGGGCCCGCGTCACCTTCGAGTGGCTGCCGGGAAAGCGTTTCCTGATTCAGCGCTGGGATGTCCCGATTCAGGAGGCGCCCGACGGCATCGCGATCATTGGCGCCGATCCCAACGGTCAGGGCAACTACCTCCAGCACTACTTCGACTCGCGCGGCGTCGCTCGCGTCTACAAGATGAGCTTCGACGACGGCGTGTGGAGGCTGTGGCGCGACGAGCCGGACTTCTCGCCGCTTGACTTCTCTCAGCGCTTCACCGGCACCTTTGGTGACGACGGCAAGACCATCACGGGATCTTGGGAGATCAATCACGACGGCAAGACCTGGGAGCATGACTTCGACCTTACTTATACCAAGACACAATGAGGCGATCCGATTCCGAGCTGGCGTCGCCTGGGAGGGCGAGTGCGGGGTGCAGACAGTCCCGATCGAAGCAACCCCGCTCTCGGTGAGCAGTTGTCGTGCAACGTCACGCACCGGCTCCTACCGAGCGCGAAGCTCCTGTCCCCCGCTGCTCGACACACGATGAGCGGCGCGCTCAGCTGGACGTCGGTGCTCGCGTGGCGCATGAGTAGTCAACACCTCAGGGCGCGCGCTCCGAGGAGCGCGATGCTCGACGTCGTTTCCGACATCGCCGGCGCGCACGCGCAGCTCATGTCCTCGGCGGAGTTGACGCTGTGGGCCCGTGTTGAGTCGTTGGAGCGAGGGATGGTGGAGAAGGCGCTCTGGGAAGAGCGGACCCTCGTCAAGACGTGGGCGATGCGGGGGACGCTTCACCTGCTTCCGGCTCACGAGCTCCCGCTCTGGGTCGCCGCACAAGCAGCCCTCAAACCGCGCCACGAGAACGCCAGCTGGCTTCGCTACTTCGGCCTCAACCGTGAGGAGGCGGAGGCGCTGCTGGCGGCAATTCCACAGGCGCTCGACGGGCGAGTGCTGACCCGCGAGGAACTAGCGCGCGAGGTCGGACGGCGCATGTCCTCTCCCGCGCTCGCAGAAAAGCTGCGTGAGAGCTGGGGAGCTTTGCTGAAGCCTTCCGCTTTCCGCGGCGACCTGTGTTTCGCGCCGAGCGAGGGGCGAAATGTATGCTTCGCTCGCCCCAACGAGTGGCTCGCATCATGGGAGGAGGTGCCTAGCGACGTTGCCATCCGCGACGTGGTGCGCCGGTACCTAACCGCTTACGGGCCGGCAGGTCGTGAGGAATTCGCCCGCTGGTTTGGCGCGCGCTCGCCCGCGGAGGCGGAGCGACTGATCAGGAGGCTCGGCGACGAGGTCACGCGCGTGG
>JALZBR010000172.1 GCA_030863485.1 Actinomycetota bacterium | reverse complement strand
GGGGTCTACTGGGGTTGTCGAAGCCTAACAGCCCGCGTGGGAGTCAAATATGGACTCGAGGTCTACGAGGAGACACGGTCCTCTCGACAGGCCCCGCTTGCCGGCGCTCCGGACAAACTCGTCGATCAGCCGTACGTCATCTTATCTTCGGTAGTCGGGTCGGCTTAAGACTTCTTCTCGAAGGGCAGGACACTGACCTGTCCGTTGGGTTCCATGTACGCTGCGCGGACGTCGCTAATGTTCTCGATTCCTTGCAGCCGCAGCTGGCTCAGCAGCTCGTCTCGAGTCACTAGCTCCCTTCGCATGTTCTCGAGGACGAGCTGGCCGTCCTGGATTAGCGGCAGCTTGGGTGGCTTCACGACGCGCTGAATCCACGGATAGCGGTGGCCGAGCCAGTTGAGGGCCACAGCCCACGTCACGATGGCGGTCACGAGAACGATTCCCTCCGGAACGGAACGGTACTCGTCGGCCATCGCGTTTTGAGCCGCGTCGGCTATGAGAACCACAAGTAGTAGGTCGGTCACAGCGAGCTCTCCCGATTCTCGTTTCAAGACGAAGCGGAGCAGGAAGAACAGGGCTAGATAGGTAAGGGTCCCGCGAAGGACCAGCTCCAGCAGCGCGGTTTCCGGGACAAAGACACTCTCCCATTTGATCTCGGTCAGCCATGGCATTTATTTGTCCTCCCTTCGACGAAAGCGGGGAGGACCATACCCAAGAGCAGAGGCTTCCTACTATTTACGCCGAGCAGAGTGAGGAAGAAGCTAGCGGCCGTTCATCGCTCCTCTTCCGGCCGCCACTGGCCTTTCCGCCTGCGACGTTCGCGCTCGACTCCCTTGTACGTCGCCAGGGGGGTGTAACGCCGCACGGGCGCGACGAGGTCGGCCTGGTTGGCCATCACCTCGTCCAGATCCTTGTACGCGCCCGGCATCTCGTCCAAGACCGCTTCCTTGCTCTGAGCGAACACCTTCCCGCCCGCTGCCTTGATCCGCTCGAGCTGCTCCTGAAGCGACAGCACCTGGCGAGCGCGTCCCCTGCTGAGCACGCGGCCGGCGCCATGGCTGCAGGACGAAAAAGACTCCGGCTTGCCGAGCCCGCGGCCGACGATCGTGCCCGTGCCCATCGAGCCCGGCGTAATCGTCGGTGCTCCCTTCGGGGCCTTCACCGCTCCTTTTCGATGAACCCACACCCATGCCCCGTAGTGTTCTTCCAGAGTCGCGTCGTTGTGGTGGATGTTGATGAGGTCATCCCAAACGAGCGAGTTGGGAAAGCGCCTTTCGATGATCTCGCCCACCGTCTCCAACATCAGCTGCCGGTTGGCTTTCGCGTAATCGAGGGCGGCGTTGAGAGCGACGCGGTAACAGCTCCCGGCCTTCGCCCAAGGGTCACCGTGTCCGTTGCCGCTCAACGGGAGCCAAGCGAGACCGGGGTCCGGAAGCGAGTCGTTCGAGGTCGAAGCGAACGCGAAGGCCATGCGGTGGAAGTTCGCGCAGATGAGCCCGCCGACCCCCCTGGAGCCGGAGTGGATCAGGATCGCGACCTCCTCGTCGGGACCTGCAAGCAGCTCGATGAAGTGGTTGCCCGCCCCGAGCGTCCCGGCGTGGGCGCGGCCTCTATCCAGGAACTCTTCTCTCGACAGGGACTTGCCGCCCTCCGGCTTCGGCGACTGCGAGGTGCTCAGCGGGATGCCGGTGGCAGCAGCCGCCTCCTCCATCGCGTCGAAGGCCGATTCGAGCAGCTGCTTGATGTTGGGTGGGAGGGTGGCGCTCCGAGAGGCACCGGTGCCGGCGGGCACGGTCGACTGAACCCATCCCATGATCTCGTCTCGTGCAACCGGGCCAGGACCCCCGCTCCTCGTCTTCAGAGGGGAAAGGAGCTCCTTTCGCGTTAGCCTCGTCGGGAGAAGTCCCATGCCGCATCCAATGTCATTGCCGACGGCGTAAGGAGAGATGGCGTCGCTGAGTGCCAGCACCGCTCCTATCGGGACGCCATATCCTTGATGGCCGTCTGCCATCACGGCGACGTGATGGAAAGCGACGGGCAGGTTGGCGCAGTTGATCGCCTGCCGGAGGGCCCCCTCCTCGAGGTCGGGGGCCCAACTGTAGATCGGCAATCTAGCAGCGGTTATGGTCAACATCTGCTCGGCTAAGAGGTCAGACGGATCCGAGATACCCAGCGCAGCCACCTCTTAACCCGCGCCAGGTTTGGTTTCGCGTAGCACGGCCTCGGTCGAGAGGTCGCTGCGTACAATCTGCGACGTGAGTCCTGCAGCCCCCCATGAGGGAGACCCTTCGCACGATCCATCCCGCTCTACCTCCGTCGTTGGTTGGGGTGTGATGGCGCTCGTCGCGGCGCTGATGGCCTGGGACCACCTCTGGGGCAACGAACGGGGGGGGACAGAGCCCTTCCCCGTGGACCTCGGAGCGTTCCTCTTTTCCATGGTCGTCAGTTTCATATGCGCAGGGCTCATCTTCTTCGTGCTCGTGCCGAGAACTCACCCAAACGTCGACAAGGCTCCCAGGCGAGCGATGTGGCTGAGCGGTTTGGCCGTCCCGCTAACGCTCGTCGCTGCGTGGCTGGGCTTCCCCCTGGTCCTGGCCGGAGGTGGAATAACACTCGGGCTGCTGGCCCGCGCCTCGGGCACCCGTAGCCGCTTGGCCCTTGCCGCCATCGCGGTGGGGCTACTGGTGCTGGCCCTCGGCGTCGCCGCGACTGCGTTTCCGGCCCAAAACGGCGACTAGACTGATCGGGAGCTTCTACGGTTCGGCGCGAACGGTAGCGGTTCGAGTCGGACGGGAGCGCCGGTTAGCGTTGGCACGCTCCGACTCAAAAACTCTTATGAGGTAACACCCGATCGAACGCCAGATCAGCATTCCCATTGCCGAGGGAGTGAGCGTCGACGGCGACCTTGCCGTCCCGCAGTCGCCCGCCGGGGTCGTCGTTTTTGCGCATGGCAGCGGCAGCGGCAGACACAGCCCACGGAACCGCATGGTCGCGGCGCACCTCCAACGACGCCGCCTGGCCACGCTCCTGATTGACCTTCTCACCGAGGACGAGGAGCGGGTCGATATGCAGACGAGGCACCTTCGGTTCGACGTGGAGCTGCTGGCTCGCCGCCTTGTGGCCGCCGCGGAGTGGATTCGATCGGGGCAGGGGGTGGAGGGTCTGCCGATCGGATACTTCGGGGCGAGCACGGGGGCAGCTGCGGCCCTGATTGCTGCCGCCGACACTCCCAAGGGCATCAGCGCAGTCGTCTCCCGCGGTGGGCGGCCCGACCTGGCGGGTGAACGGCTGCCGGAGGTGCAGGCGCCGACGCTGCTCATCGTCGGCGGACGCGACGAAGTCGTCCTCGAACTAAACCGGCAGGCGCGGGCCCGTCTCACGGCGCCCTCTCAGCTCGAGATCGTCCCAGGCGCGACCCATCTCTTCGAGGAGCCGGGGGCTCTCGAAGCCGTAGCCGAGCTGGCCGGCGATTGGCTGTCCAAACATCTGGCAGCAACCGGCGGGGGCGGGACGTGAGCGCCGTCTTTCGGGGGACGAGCTCGGCCCGCTCCCAAGACGACGACATCGAAGAGATCCGGTCGCTGGCAACCCCCTTGCATACCCCCTCCGACATCGACCGCCTGCTCGACCGGATAGGCGACGCTCGGTACGTGCTGCTCGGGGAAGCCAGCCACGGGACCGGCGACTATTACTCTTGGCGCGCCGAGGTGAGCAAGCGCCTGATCGCCGAGCGCGGGTTTTCGTTCGTCGCCGTCGAAGGCGACTGGCCTGACTGTTTCCGCGTAAACCGATGGGTCAAGGGGCGATCCGACCAGGACCGCTCGGCTGGCGAGGTCCTCGGCGAGTTCGAGCGGTGGCCGACCTGGATGTGGGCCAACGAGGAGGTTGCCGAGTTTGCCGCCTGGCTCCACGACCACAACCGCGCCTCAGGGACCGATGCGGGCTTTTATGGGCTGGACGTTTACTCCCTCTGGGACTCGCTGCACGCCGTGCTCGGGTACCTGACGGCCTCGCATCCCCAGGCACTCGACAGCGCCCGCAAGGCGTTCCGGTGTTTCGAGCCGTTCGGCGAGGATCCCAAGAGATACGCGATGGCGACGAACCTCGTTCCCGACTCTTGCGAGGACGACGTCATACAACTTCTCGTCGAGCTCCGCTCTAATCCCCCAAAGCTGGATGCCGATCCCGAGGCCGAGTTCGACGCTCGCCAGAACGCTGAGGTTCTTGCAGGTGCCGAGCGGTATTACCGGGCGATGATGCGAGGCGGCGGAGAGTCGTGGAACGTGCGCGATGTTCACATGGCGGACACGCTCGACCACATAATCGGCTTCCACGGTTCGGATTCGAGGGCCATCGTCTGGGAGCACAACACCCACATCGGCGATGCGAGGGGCACGGACATGGCCGCTCGCGGCCTGGTCAACGTAGGGCAGCTGGTGCGAGAGCGGCACGGAGATCTTGGGGTCGTCCTCGTCGGCTTTGGGGGTCATCGCGGAAGTGTTATCGCAGCCGACTACTGGGGCGCGCCGATGCGCCGCATGGAGGTTCCCGAAGCTCCGCCTTCCAGCCACGAGGACCTGCTACACCGAGCGCTAGGCGCGCCGTCGCTCTTGGTCTTCCCCGAGGAGCGCGGCTCGCCCTGGCTGTCAGCCTCGCGTGGCCACCGCGCGATCGGGGTGGTGTACGACCCGGACCAAGAACGCTTGGGCAATTGGGTGCCGACCGTGATGGGCCGGCGGTACGACGCCTTCTTGTCCTTCGACCTGACCGAGGCCCTCCACCCAATTCACTTCGAGGCGCCCCAGCTCGACGCCGAGCAGGAGACTTACCCATGGTCGACTTGACCTAGCTCGGCGACTCCCCGTCGGAGATCTCGGCTTTTTCCAAATCCCGGGTGGCCGGTCCCTGGAAGACCTGCCCGTCGAACCGGTAGCGGGAGCCGTGGCAAGGACAGTCCCAGGATTTGTCCGCGTCGTTCCAGTCGACTGTGCACCCGAGGTGCTGGCATCGCGGGGAGAGCACGTGCATCACGCCGTCTTCCTCGATGTAAACCGCCAGCTTCCTACCGTCAACGGCAACGAGGCCTCCGTGCCCAGGGGCAAGGTCGCTCAGCGATCTCTGCGTAGTCTTGGCGATGAGGACGTCGGTCCCGGCTTCGTGAGCGAGCTGCACCGGCACCGAGCTCAGCAGGTAACGGCGCGACCCCACGACGCCCTTGTTCCCGACTACGATCAGGCGTCGTCCGTCGCTCTCGGCCAGCTCCGCCAATTTCGCCGCCGGCGCTCCCTCCACGAGCTGGGTCTCAACGGGCACCCAACCCGGCTTTGCCGCCTCCGCGCGTTCGAGGACGATTGCGCCCACGAGTGGGTCGCCGGCCACGTACACGACCGTCACCTTGATCTCCAGCATCATTCCGAGATCGAAGGCCTTTCGGACGGCTTCCGTGGCAGTGGGAGAACCGTCCGTACCCACCACGATCCCCGGATAGCCCGGGCCCTCAGCCGCCTCCGTGTCGTAGCGGGTCGTCCTGACGATCAGGACGTCGCAGGGCGCTTCATGAGCGGTTCGCTCGGCCACACCTCCCAGCCGGAAGCGGCGGGCTTTGCCCATTCCAACGCTCCCGACGACTATGAGATCGGCTGCAGCCTGAGCGGCAACGCCCGCGAGAGCCTCTCCAGGGTCGCCGTACCGCATCGTAGTCTCGACCTCCAAGCCGTACGCCCGGGTCGAGACCTCGGCTTGCTTCAAGACCTCGCTGGTTGCCTCCTCGGAGCGTCCCCCGGGAGCAACCGCCGATGCGACAATGAGGCGGCTCCCCACCTTTTTCGAGATCCGCGCCGCCTTGTCGACGGCTCTTCGTGCCGTCAGAGAGCCGTCGGTTCCGACGACGACGGTTCTGTATCCCATCGCTAACGAGCCACCAGCCTTCCCGTCATCTGTTGAGGGTGGACGTCGCAGACGAACCGGTATGTACCCG
>JALZBR010000162.1 GCA_030863485.1 Actinomycetota bacterium | reverse complement strand
CATCTGCAGATACGGAATTCGTTGTCAACACAAATAAGCGTAGGACTGTCGCCCTTGCAAAGGTTGCAGGGGACGCTGACTTGAACCACGGCGTACGTGTTGCTAGCTCTCGGCTAGGGCAGGTGATGGAAGGGAAGAATCGTTCGGATTCGTCCACCGCGCTGGCAACAGGAGCGGTACCAGGTAGGGAAGGTAGAACCGTAGAAACGCGAGAAGGCTCCGCAAGTTCGTGAAATACCCGTAATCATGCAACGCCATCAGCGAGAAGGCACCGTAAGTGAGCTTGACGTTTGTTTGGGTATCAACCCGCGTGAACATGGTTATACCCAAATCGGTGAGGATGTTATTTCCAAGCGCCTCATATAGGACTTTGTCGGGAAGGCTTACGATGAAGTCGTATGTCGGCGGGATTTCGTCGACGATCTGGCGAGTCCGAGAATCGTAGAAGCACTCTTTTCCACTAGTCGTGAGGCGCCAGCCGATTCCTCTCCTGAAGAACAACCGCAATAAGTAGACTTTATCGAGGTACGCTTTCAGCTTTGATTCGAAATCCTGAGGGAGTTCGAATGACGCCTCCTCCTCTTCTCTCATCACTACCTTGGTAAGTCGCTCCTGATCCAGGTCGCGCTTTACTTGAGAGTAGCTCGAGGTGAACTGCAGGTCCTCCAGATTCATAGATACGAAAGGTTGGCAGAGCGTGACATCGTCCGCACCCCAATGCTCGCGGAGGTCCTCGTATGTCGTCCTATATTCATTCGCCCAGCGAGAATCGGTTCGATTGAAAAATGCTTGTGAAGCAAAGGGCACGAAGTGACTTGCGTCGAGAGCCCGCGCCATTCGCTGAGTAACGCCGGCGTAGTCAGACTTCGTCTTCATTACGACTCGCTGACCATCGATAAACATCGAGACGGAGAGCGAAGCAGGTGAGTAGCTCTTGAGCAGGACAATGGGCTTAGCGCGGGCACACAGGCGGTCGCGAATGCAGGCGAGAATCGCCTGCCGAGGGTTCGCGTCATTTACGTTGACGATCGTGGTGTTCGGAGTGTCGACAACGAGAATTGAATCGTCAATCGGCACAGGTATGCTTGCAATTCGAACCTCGTCCGTCACCCCGTGCCATCTCCACGGATCCAAAATCGTAACTTCGTAACCGTGACTCCCGAGGAAGTCGGGCATCGAATGTCTTGGGAATTTAGCAAGTGCTATAGGCCTAGTTCCGATGTGGCGTAGGGAAGGCCAGTGAAAGTGGTCGGGATGACTATGAGTTACATAAAGGCATCGAGAGTTCCTGACGAGGTCGATCTCTTCGTCTGTCGGATACTTCTCAAGCCACCAGCTTCGCCAGTACGCTGATCCAATAACCCAGGGATCAGTTGCCACGACGGGAATACCATCCTCAAGAAGGAGAAGAGTTGCGTGCCCTAGCGTTCTGAGTTCATGCCTCAAAAGCTACCTCCCATCAGCCCCTTGTCTCGTGGAAGTCATTGTATTGAAGTCCCAGGGGCCTTTAGAAAGGTTCGAGGGACCCCTGAAAGTCGGGTGTTACGAAGGAGAGCGGAGCACCAGGTGATCTTCCAGGACAAGGGCGTCAAAGCTTGAGCGATTGAAGGTGCGGATCGCGTCCTCGGGGGTGCAGACGATCGGCTCCTGCACGTTGAACGAGGTGTTGAGAAGCATCGGCACGCCCGCTACCCGGTCGAACTCGCGGATGAGGTTCCAGTAACGAGGGTTGACCTCTCTACGCACCGTCTGTGGTCGTGCGCTTCCGTCGACGTGGACGACTGCCGGGAATCGGTGTCTTTGCTCGGGGACCACGTCCAAGACCGTAATCATGAAGGGATCGTAGTGGAATCGCCCAAAGATCTCCTCGCTTGCCTCTTGAAGCAAGGAAGGGGCAAGGGGGCGGAACCACTCTCGAAGTTTGACCTTGTCATTAAGCATCTCACGCATATCGCACCTGCGAGGGTCGGCGAGGAAGCTGCGATTGCCGAGCGCCCGTGGACCGAACTCGGTCCGTCCCTGGAACCATCCGACGATGCAACCGTCGCCAATAAGCCGCGCCACTCGCGGGAGGAGATCCTGATCCGGAAGCGTCTCGAAGGGAAGACCCGCTTTGGTGAGAGCCTCTGCGCACGTGTTCGAGTCGTAAGACGGCCCGAAGTAAGCGTGCTCCATGACAAAGCTGCGTGGGTGGCCGAGGAGCAGATGATGCGTGAGAAAGGCCGCTCCGAGCGAGCAGCCGGCATCGCCAGCCACGGGTTGGATGAAGACCCGCCGGAATGGCGACTCTCTGATGATGCGCCCATTCATGACGGAGTTGAACGCGACTCCCCCGGCCAGGCAAAGGTCCTCCAGGCCGGTCCGAGCGTGGAGGGCGGTCAAGAGGTGTAGCACCACCTCCTCGAGGAGTAGCTGGGCGCTCGCCGCGATGTTCTGATGCCGTTCCGTGATCTCCTCGTCCGGCCGCCGGGGAGAACCGAGCTCTTCGACCAGTCCGTCACTGAACCGATACGTTTTTGCAAGATGGTGGTCCAGGACCCGGATGTGATTGCGAAAGCGATCGGGAGCTTCTGGGGAGAGCACGCGCCGGGATAGAAAGTCGTAATACTCCGGCTTTCCGTACGCTGCCAGGCCCATGACCTTCCACTCGTCCCCGGCCATCATGTCGAACCCCAGGAAGTTGGTGATGGCCGAGTAGAACTGGCCCAGGGAGTGGGGCAGCTTTATTCGCTTGAGGGGGTCGATCCTCGTGTCTGCGCCTTGGGCCATCATCGTGGTGGTCGCTTCGCCGGTTCCGTCCATGGTGAGGATGGCGGCTCGCTCAAAGGGGGACACGAAAAAGGCGCTTGCCGCGTGGCACATGTGGTGGTCCAGGTAGTGGAAGCGAAAGTCGCTGGATCCGAAGCGGCCGCGAATCCGCTGAGGATACCTCAGCATGCTCACGTAGCTCTCGCTGATTTGAGCCACCCCCCGGTCGACACGAGCCTTGAACATCTCCCTTGATATCGCCAGGCTTCTTGCTGCCTGCCATGCCTTATGGCCGATGATCCAGGGTTTCCAGTAGAGGGCCACATGATCGACCTCGGCAATTGTTATCCCGCCCTCATCGAGGCAGTACTGGAGGGCTCTGTAAGGAAAGCCTGGGTGATGCTTGACGCGGGAGAAGCGTTCCTCCTCTACCGCAGCGATGACTTGTCCATCACGTATGAGCGTCGCTGCCGCGTCCCCCAGGGTTGAAGACCGAGAATATGAATAGA
>JALZBR010000139.1 GCA_030863485.1 Actinomycetota bacterium | reverse complement strand
GTCCACGTTGATATAGGTGGTCCAGACCGTTGGCCCAGGCTCCATCTGCGGGCTGATCCCTGCGACGAGCTTGCCGTTTAGAGAACATTGCCTGTAGCCGCCGAACTCTGGATCACCGGAGGGGCATTCCCAGCCGAACAGGCCCGAGTAAAAATCGGCAGCTTTGGCATCATCGGGGGTTGTTAGGTCCTGCCAAGACGGCTCGCCGTGGGCGTAGCTCGTTATCTCCATCGTTCCTCCATCAAAGGGATGGCCTCGCGTGTTATGTCGACTCGTTCTTTCGAAAGACTATCCGGGCACCGTCGTACGCTCCAGGCGCCTTCGAGCAGCCGCCTCCCGTGATGGTTACCTCGACCTCGAGGGGGTTGCGGAGGAGTTGGCGCTCGACGTCGTTGCCGCATGCATCAGCGCCGAGCTCGAAGACGAGCTCCACGGGAACGACTTTTATTAGAGGCGCCACGTTTCGAAGCTCCACCCAATTCTTCATCTCCTGGATGCTTTTTGTTCAGCCGGTCGTCGCGGAGCCTTCAGATACCCCCGCTAGCGTCTCTTCGAGTCCAGCATCGAGTCGTTCAGGAAGGCGGTTTGGAGGAGACACCTTCAAATGGAGCGGAATCACTTTCCCCCGCGGCCGACGGCAAGCTTCGAAGCTCTCGTTCCTCTCCCGCCCGTCATCTGCCTGCTTCTCGCACTTCCCCTGCTGGTGCTCATGCCGGAGGACTCCCGCGTTCGGGGCCGCGCCCTTCTACTCGCGCAATCGCTGTCCTTGCTTTTCCGGGCGTATTGGTTCCGCCACTCGTAGTCGCGCACAAGGGTGCGTCGAGGGACGCACCGGAACATACGATCCATGCGTTCGACCTCGCTGTACTGCAAGGAGCTAACTGCCTTGAGTGTGACCTTCAACTTACAAAGGACGGCGTGCTCGTCTGTATCCACGATGAGACAGTCGACCGCACCTCCAACGGGAGTGGTGAGGTCCGCTCACTCACGTTGCGGGAACTTAGGAGGCTTGATTGGGGCAGCTGGTTCAACCGTGCGTACCCGACTCGTTCATGCGGCGACTACGAGCGGGCACGAATCGTGACGTTGGAGGAGTACCTGGACCGATACCTTGCTTGTCGTCGCGACCTGGGGCTGCACATCGAGCTGAAGGAACCGTCGCGATATGGGGGGGATATGGAGCGAACGCTCGTAGAACACCTTGAGGCCCGGAATCTCATCCCATCCGTCCCTTCTTCCGATGTGAGACCGACCATATCGATCCTCAGCTTCGAGCTTTCTTGCCTGAAGACGATCAAGCGCCTGTCTCCGGCGTTGCCCACGATCTACGTGTTCATCGACGGAATGGGCAGGGCGAACTCGCGACGCCTGCCCCCCCACTACGTCGGTGGGGTCGCTCCATCAGGTGGCAATCTGACCACGACTCCCGACCTTGTCGCGTGGGCTCATCACGACGGGCTACCCGTCCATGCTTGGACTGTCAACGAACCGACGGAGATGGAAACGCTCGTCCGCCTCGGGGTCGCGACGATCACGACGGATCGGCCGGGGCTTCTGAGAGAAGTCATCGCTCGGGAAGTCGCTGCCCCCGGGGAACTCGTTTCCGTCGCCTGATCTCTTTAGGGGGTCAAAGTTCACAAAGAGTTCAGGTAAAGGACACCATAGGGACAAGGAGCCTTGTTACCGTCGCATGCAAGAGCGCCTAAAGGGGGATCACGTGAGCAAGCGGGATGTCGTCGGCAAATTGCTGATCGCGCTTTTGATGATCCTGAGTGCATGCGGCGGCGGGGGGGATCGGGATGGAGGATCCGGTCTTCAGGGCAGAATCCTTGGAGATGGCTCGTCAACCGTTTTTCCAATAACCGAAGCGGTTGCCGAGGAATTCAATGCTGAAAATGCTGGGGTCAACGTCACGCTGGGGACGTCGGGCACAGGCGGGGGGTTCGAGAAGTTCTGCAACGGCGAGACCGACATTCAAAACGCTTCCCGTCCCATCGAGGACGACGAAAGGCAGGCATGCGCGGGCAGGGGCATCGAATACGTGGAGTTGGCCGTAGCCCTCGACGGACTCGCCGTCGTCGTGAACAAGGACAACACCTTTGCGAGGTGCTTGACGACCGCCGAGCTCAGGAGAATCTGGGAGCCGAACTCCCAGGTGAACAACTGGAGGGACGTAAAGGCAGGCTACCCCGACCGGCCTCTCAAGCTGTTTGGCCCGGGCACGGACTCCGGGACCTTTGACTACTTCACGGAAGTGATCAACGGCGAGGAGGGGGCGAGCCGGACCGATTACACCCCTTCGGAAGATGACAACGTCCTCGTACAAGGGGTGGAGGGCGACGAAGGCGCACTCGCCTACTTTGGCTTCGCCTACTACCAGGAGAACACAGAAAGGCTGAACCTCGTCGGGGTAGATGCGGGAGAGGGTTGCGTCACGCCGAGCGACGAGACCGTTCGTAGCGGCAGGTACAAGCCCTTGTCCAGGCCGCTGTTCATCTACGTGAAGCAGTCGGCTTTGCAGCGTCCCGAGGTAAGAGCGTTCGCCGACTTCTACGTCAACAATGTGAACGACCTGCTCACCGACGTCGGCTACACACCTTTGGGCGACGCGGATCTGGAGGCGGAGAAGGAAGAGCTCCGTTCAGCAGTTGCAGCTGCGGGGGGCGCACCATCGCCGTAACCTGCCCCGTCGCCTCCAGCGTGATGAAAAGACGAGGGGCCACTAATTGACGCCGACCTCCCCGGAAGTCCTCTTCGTGTGCATTCACAACGCGGGGCGATCCCAGATGGCGGCTGCTCTGCTGCACCATCGTTCGAAAGGTGCGGTGCGTGCCCGGTCGGCCGGGAGCGCTCCCGCGGCCCGGATTAATTCCTTGGTCGTGAAGGCAATGGCGGAGCTGGGCATCGACGTCGCAAAGGAGGTCCCAAAGCCCGTCGGTGACGAGGAAGTCAAATCAGCAGACGTTGTGGTAACGATGGGGTGCGGCGACGCCTGCCCAATCTATCCGGGCAGGCGATACGAGGATTGGGATCTCGAAGACCCGCAAGGGAAGCCTCTCGAAGAGGTCAGACGGATCCGGGATGAGATAGATCAGAGGGTTCGGGCGCTCTTTGACGAACTGACAGGCGAAAACCGAGTAGGAACGACGACGTGAGGGGGCCTGACGGCAGCGCCGAGTGGGTGAATGCCGAGTCCTGGCGGGTGCCGGCGTCTAGGGTCGGCAGGGAAGTCTGGGGAGTGCGAGCGAGTTGACGGTGGCGGTCGAGAGTCAGCGGAAACTAGAGGCCGAGTTGGCGTCGATTCTCGTCGTCGAAGACGAGAGCGCGATGGCGGAGGCGCTTCAATACAGCCTGGAGCGGGAGGGCTATAGGGTGGTTGTGGCGTCGGACGGGCGCCAGGCGCTCAGAGCAGTCCGTGTGGCGGCGCCTCACCTAGTTCTCCTGGACCTGATGCTTCCAGAGATCTCGGGGGTTGATCTCTGCAGGATGATCCGCAGCGAATCGAACGTTCCGATCCTGGTCGTCACTGCAAAAGACACCGAGGTGGACAAGATCCTCATGCTGGAGCTCGGAGCCGATGACTACGTAACCAAACCGTTCTCGATGCGAGAGCTGCTTTCCCGGATCAGGGCAAACTTGCGGAGATACTCGCTAATCACTCTCGATCCTCTCCCGCCGGCTGTCGTCGTGGGCCCGGTGGAGATAGATCTCGCTGCCCACCGGGTGAGCATAAGGGGCGCAAATGTAACTCTTCCTCCAAAGGAGTTCGCGCTGCTGGAGACGCTCGTGACGAGGTCAGGCAGGCTGCTAACCCGTGATTTCCTCATAAGCGAGGTATGGGGCGTCGACTACTTCGGGGACACGAGGACGTTGGACGTCCACGTGAAGAGACTCCGAGAGAAGGTAGAGGTCAATCCCCGAAACCCCGTTCACCTGAAGACGGTGCGGGGGCTCGGCTACAAATTCGACCCCTGAACTAGGGTTTGCCCTTGCTCACGCGATCGGCGGCGCCTCGCGTCACAACCGCGCCAGCCGACGGTGGGGGGGAGGGGCGCAGGCGCCACGAGAAGACCGGCCATCCATTGCGTCGCACATCGGCCGCAACGACTAGAGCGAACAGCAAGAAGGCACCGGCGCCGAAGACGATGTGGAAGAAGTGGTGGGCGAAGGTGCTTCCGAGCCGCTCGAGGAGGTGGTGTCCGAGCTCGCCCAGCAGTGCGACCGGGATCGCGAGTAGAACCGCTCCCCGCAGCCATCTCCTCGCCGTACGCCGCGTCCGCATCGACTCCACCTCCCCGGCTGCTCGTAGCATTCAGACGCCTCGGGAATAAGTACGGTCGGCCGCAAACCCCGCGAACAATGCCACCGCGGCCGTGGCCAGGTGGACGAGGTTGTAAGACCACGGGAGCGGGCCGTCGAAGCCGAGTAGCTGACCCGTCAGGTCGCGGGCGAAAAAGCCGAGGACCGTGACGATCACGAACACGATTCCGATCACCCTGGCCACCGTCCGGGCGGCTACCTCTCCAGCGAAGTACGACCCAAGCACGACCAGGCCGACGAGCCAGTGGATGAGGTTCTGGGCCGCCGTCACCTTCAGTATCGTCGTGTTGCCGATGGTCAGGCCGTTGCTGCCCAGTGCAATCTCCAGCAGCGCGACCGAAACGTATGCGATTCCGAAAACGAGGGCGTAGATCCTGGCGATCCCCATCCTCTCAGAACCAAGTGTTGCCATGTGCACCTCCTCCTGTCGGTTTCATTAGTTCTTCGGAGGCGGCCGCGGCGTGGATGGGGAGAATCCAAAGTATTTGGCCAAACGAGCAGATGGTCCGCGAACACGGAATGCCATGCGGGGGTCGAGCTCAACGACGGTAACGGTCGAGGTCGAGCCATACAGAGCTGGGCGGCGACCGCTTGCCGGTCGATGACTGAGTTCCGTGCCTCCGCGGGCCCGGTCTACTGATTGATTTCTTCTCGGAGTACGGACCGGTATCGGCGCCAGTACTCGGTACAGGAAATCCGTGCCGGTACGGAAGTCCAGCGCCGGTTCTGCGCCGTATCTTCCAGTGACGCCGTTAGCAACAACGGCACCGGGAAGAATGAAGAAAGGAGCGAGGGATGCTCGACTTCAGCCTTTACGAGATTCTCTTCGTGCCCGCGATCGCCCTAGTCCTGTTTGGGTTGGTCGTGGTCTACTGGGTTTCGTTGCCGCTCAGGGGAGCGGTTCGAGTCCGGGTCAGAGTCGGACAGGTCGGAAGGCCGCAGTAGGGTAAGTACGCTCCGGCTCTGACCGCCCAGCTCCCTCCTAGATCCAGCCGGTACAGGTCCAGCCGGCCATAGATCCAGCCCACAGGTCCAGCCGGCTACAGATCGAGCCGCTACAGATCGAGCCGGAAGGCCATGACGCAGATTTCAGGCACCGGCCAGTAGTCGAGCTCGGGGACTCTTTGGAATCCCATTCGCCGGTACATGCCCTGGGCAGCCACCTGTCGTTGCATCGAATACAAACCGACCGTCGCTGCTCCACTCCTGCGAGCCCTATGCATGCACTCCAGCATGAGCGCCTTCCCTATGCCCAATCGGCGAGCATCCGGGGCAACTGCAAGAAGGCGGATCCCCGGCCAACTCCGAGGGACTCCACCGGGGTCGGCAAGCGTGGGATCGGGATAGAAGGTGACGGTTCCGACCACCCGTCCAGCTTTCTCGGCGACTATGACTTCGGCTCTCTCCAGGTGGGACGCGACGTTCCCGATCTCCTTCCAATACGCATCCCAAGATTCTTGCCGCTCGGGCCGCATCGGAGAGGGGACGAACTCCTCGTTAGCCAGGTGGATCAGCTTCGAGATCTCGTCAACCTCGTCCCACGCAGCGTCTCTGATGATGAGCTCGTCAGCTCTCGTCGGATTGGTCCCCTCCTCGGCGTAACGCCGCACTCGA
>JALZBR010000132.1 GCA_030863485.1 Actinomycetota bacterium | reverse complement strand
CGGTGGCACCGGGCACATTGGATGGGCCACCGGCCTGCTTGGCTGCGTCGGTAGCCGCCTCGTGGAACTCCTGCCTCTCGCTCTCGTTCTGGCTCACACTTCCCCCTTTCGTGTAGGGACTGGATCTTTAGTCAGCTGAGGCCCCTCAAGCGTTCTAAGCGTTCTCGTCGCTCTTCGGCGCCGCAGGTCCCTGGTCTGCCGCGCTTCCAAACGCAGCTTCGGCCCTGGTCGCTGCCTCGTGGACCTCGTCAGGAGACGCCGGAGGGAACCGGGGGTCCGGCCCTTCGGGCATCCCTTCGGTTACGTCACCGGTGGAGCCACTGGCGGCCCCGGCCTGTGCAGGATCCAGGGGATCGGCTTCTGGCCCGTAGTTCTTCGAGCCCGAAACGTCCTGGATCGAGTCGTACATCGGGCCTTCGCCCCCCTGAATCTTCTCGTCACCCATGGCGCACCCCTTTCTCTCGCGGTTTTTTCCTCTGACACCGCGAATACCCAAAGGGCCGATCCCTCAAACTGCACCGCTAGGGGTGCCGTAAGGTGTCGCGGAGTTACCACAGGTAGGGTTTTGCCTGGTGGTTGCACGTCAACGAGGGGAATATCGTTGCGAAATCAACCGTTATGAATGGGCAGAAAGGAGAATTCCTCAATGCCCAATCTCACCACCCAAGTCCTTCCCTTGCTGCCCCTGAAAGAGGGGGTGATCCTGCCCCACATGGTCGTCACGATCAACGTGGAGTCGGGGGAGGGCGAAGAGGCGTATGAAGCCATAGCTGCTGCTCGGAGAGCCGAGGGCCTCGTGCTGCTCGTTCCGCGGATCGAAGGCCAATACGCAAAGGTCGGAACGGTTGCGAAGCTCGAGGACCCCAGAGGCGCCGGCATGCCCGAAGGCGAAAACGTCTTCATCGTTCGAGGGCTGCACCGTGCCGTCGTAGGGACCGGCGTCCCAGGCAGCGGCAACGCGGTTTGGGTCCAAGCGGAACCCGCCCCGGACCCGGCAATCACATCCGAGCGCGCGCAGGAGCTCGGCAAGCAGTACCGCGCCATCGTCGAGAGCATCCTGGAGATGCGCGGTGAGGGTGGCGTGGCTCGATTCCTCCGTGGCATCGGCAACCCCGGCCACCTGGCCGACACCTCCGGGTACGCCAACTACCTGACGTTTCAGCAGAAGCTCGAGGTGCTCGAGACTCTGGACGTCGAGGAACGGCTGGAGAAGCTGATCGAGTGGAGCAAGCAGACGCTCGCCGATTACTCCCTCAAGGACAAGATCCGCTCTCACGTTGCTGAGGGCATGGAGAAGACTCAACGAGAGTTCCTGCTGCGCCAGCAGCTCGAGGCCATCCGGAAGGAGCTGGGCGAGGAGGGCGACGACGTTGCGGGCGAGTACCGGCGCAAGCTCGAGGGGATCAACATGCCCGAGGAGGTCCGCAAGGAGGTCGAACGCGAGATCGACCGGTTCGAGAGAACCAGCCCTCAGAACCCGGAGCAGGCGTGGATTCGCAACTACCTCGACTGGATGCTCGACATCCCATGGGACGTGCGATCTGACGACCAGTTCGACATCGAGCAGGCGCGGCAGATCCTCGACGCCGACCACACGGGTCTCGACGACGTCAAGGACCGGATCATCGAGTTCCTCGCGGTGAAGAAGCTACGCGACGATCGTGGGATCGGAGCCGACGGTGGTCGGGGCGTCGGTGCGATCATCACGCTGGTCGGCCCTCCAGGCGTGGGCAAGACCTCGCTCGGCGAGTCCGTCGCTCGTGCAATGGGCCGGAAGTTCGCGCGGGTGTCGCTCGGAGGCATCCACGACGAGGCGGAGATCAGAGGGCACCGGCGCACCTACATCGGGGCGCTGCCCGGCCGTATCGTCCGTGCTCTGAAGGAGGCCGGTACGAAGAACCCGGTCATCATGCTCGACGAGATCGACAAGGTTGGCTCGGACTGGCGGGGAGACCCCTCCTCTGCGCTGCTCGAGGTGCTGGACCCGGCGCAGAACCACTCCTTCAGGGACCACTACCTCGAGGTCGACCTCGACCTTTCCGAGGTGCTGTTCATCCCGACGGCGAACGTCTCCGAGACGATCCCGGCGCCGCTGCTCGACCGAATGGAGATCGTCCGCCTCGACGGCTACACCGAGGACGAGAAGGTCGAGATTGCGCGCAATCACCTGATGGCGCGGCAGCTCGAGCGGAACGGCTTGCAGCCTGGCGAGGTGGAGATCACCGACGCGGCGCTGCGCAAGGTGATCCGCGATCACACGCGGGAGGCCGGAGTGCGGAACCTGGAGCGGGAGCTCGGTAAGGTCCTCCGCAAGGCGGCTACCAAGATCGCTGCCGGTGGGGTCGTAACCCCTCTCAAGATCGACGAGGGGGACCTCCGTGAGTACCTCGGGCGCACGAAGTATCACTACGAGGCGGCCGAGCGGACGGAGGTGCCGGGAGTGGCGACCGGCCTGTCGGTAACGGGTCACGGCGGCGAGGTGCTGTTCATCGAGGCTGCGGAGATGCCCGGAGAAGAAGGCCTTACGCTGACGGGGCAGTTGGGTGACGTCATGAAAGAGTCTGCCCAGATTGCTCTCTCCTACGTGAGGGCCCACACCGAGGAGCTCGGAGTGACTGGGCCGCTCGAGGGCCGCCGGTTCCACGTGCACGTTCCTGCCGGTGCGGTGCCAAAGGACGGTCCTTCGGCAGGTGTGACGATGACGACGGCGCTTGTCAGCCTGCTGACCGGGCGAAGGGTCAAGGAGACCGTCGGCATGACGGGCGAGGTGACCCTTCAGGGCAAGGTGCTTCCCGTCGGAGGCATCAAGCAAAAGCTGCTCGCAGCTCACAGGGCCGGTCTCAAGGAGGTAATCCTCCCGCACCGGAACGAGTCGGACCTCGACGACGTGCCGGAGACCGTGCTGAGCGAGCTGAAGGTGCACCTGGCCGAGCGCATCGACCAGGTCCTGGAGCTGGCACTCGAGCCCGCTGAGGAAACCGGCCGGAAAGCTGCGTAATCGAGGCTGGAAACAAGTACGGCGCCCCTTCGGGGGCGCCGTCTTTGTTTAGTCCTATTCTCCCCCCGACTCCTTTTCCTCAACCGGGTCGGGCGGCATGAAAGTCTCGTCGAACCCGCCGTCCTCCACGGTGGGAAAGTCGGTTGCCGTTCCCATGTCGCCGCTTCCGGCGTCGCCGCCTCCGATATCGCCAGACGTACCTAGGTCCTGCTCCTGATCAGCCATTCAATCCCCCTTTGCGTCTGGATGTCCTTTGAACGGCCCTTTCGGGCACCCCAAACGGTCTTACCCCTGGCTTTTCGCGGTCAAACTCCAGGGTGCTGGCACCCGGTCGCGCTCAGGACCTTCATCAGGGCGCCGGTCATAGCGCTGGCTTCGTCTGGGGTGATGTGGCGCGAGAAATGCTCTTCTATGCAGCGGTAGGCGGCGGGCCGGGCCCGTTCGTAGGCGGCTCGGCCCTCGGGAGTCAGGCAGGCGAAGATGACGCGGCCATCCTCTTGGCAGGGCGCTCTTTTTACCAAGCCGCGGTCAGCCATCCGGTCTACCAGCCGCGAGACGCCGCTCTTGCTGAGGCAGATGGAATCTGCAAGCTGCTTCATAGGCATCATCGCCCCCGGCCTTGATCCAAGCTGGCTCAGGACCTCGAACCACGAAAGGGGGAGGCCCGCCTCAGACTCCAGCTCCCGATCGATGCGATCGATCAGCACCAGACAACTTCTGAAGAAAACCGGCCACGCTTGGTGCGCCCCATCGAATTCGAGCCTCAGCATCGGCTCACCATCATAGTGATGGGGTAGTTGCGATAGCAACCAAAAATGGCGAGAGGTCAGATGTGCGCTATGGAACGTAAAGGCATCCGGTGCCCGAATCGGGGAGGGCGGAGACCGGACGCGGTTATCAAGCGGATCACTCGCCCTCGCTGCCCTCGGTAGGGCTCCAAGAGCTCGAGCATTCGGGCATCGGTCCCTCGGGCTTCCGCCTCGAGCGCCCAGGAAACCTGGTGAGGAAGGTGGTAGTCACCGACGCTCACGGCATCGGGGTCTCCGAGGGCCACTGCCGCGACTTCCGCAGCGGTCCACGGTCCGACTCCGGGAATCATCATGAGCCGGCGATGCGCCTCGGCAATAGGTATCGACGAAGCGGCTTCGAGCTTCTGGGCCCACGCGCAGCACCTTCTGATCGTGTCGGCCCTCCTCCGCTCGATGCCAAGAGGGTGGAACGCGTAGTAGGGGAGCTCCGCGAGGACGCGTGGATCTGGGGGCAGCATTAGCGCCGGCCCCGGCCTGATTCCGTTTGGTGCTGGCGCCCGCTCGCCCCAGGACATGACGAGGCGGAACTGCGAGAGATGAGCCTGTACGCTCGGCACCTTTTGTTCGATGACCGACGCGACCAGCGCCTCGACAACGGCCTCGGATCTTCCGATTCGCATGCCCGTGAATCTGGCCTGGAGCGCGGACAGGAAGGGGTGCCTGGGCTCGAACTCCTCGGGACGGTCCTCCTCGCCGAGAAGCTGTGGGGTGTGCTCCAGCGCCCACTCTGCTCCGGGCCCCCACGCGGTCGCCTCCACCTCTCCGCCCCGTGCCA
>JALZBR010000131.1 GCA_030863485.1 Actinomycetota bacterium | reverse complement strand
GAATTTGACTCCGCTAGCGACGACCTTAGGAACGCGGATACGGCCGACGAATTCAAATCAAGACTCGAGCGCGCTGTGGCCGGGTCGGTTGCCAAGCAGCCGGCGGCTCCAGAGGGGGTAACTCAAGGAGCCGGTACCTGGGAGAGCGTTATTGCCGATCAAGCCCAACGGATTCGTCTCCCTCGGCCCTCATAGATCGCGTTCCCCTTCTGCAGATTCTCTCTGTTGAACGGGTTGGGCTTTGGTCTAGCCAGCGCTCGCAGATCGCGCGAACCCATTCAGGTCTTGACTTGGCAGCATCGTTTAACCAGTTGCCAACGGAAAGCTGAACGTACGGCGCGGGATCAGCCTTGAGTGGCTCCAGGATTCCAAGGGCGACGTCCGGGTTCTCTTTTAGCTCGGGAATGTGCTTGCACCACACTCCGCGAGGACGGGTGGATTCGGAAGCAAACCGTCGGACGTTGGCATCCGGGTTACTGGTCCAATTGGACAACAAGTCAACGGCTGTCTCTACATCAGCGGCGATATGACCGCGCACCGCGATCCACGCCCATTCACGAACCGCAAAATGCGGATCCGCTCCGAACGGTTGCGCGAGCGCAAGTCGATCCTCCAAAGAAATCCCGCCAATTAAACCGACACTGAGCGCCCCCCACGCTCTGGCCGTATCGCTGTGGTAGCCGATGGCGACGTCAAGGCAACGATTCGCGAGTTCTTCGTGTAGTCCCTGCGCGCCAGCCCACATTCGGTCCGTTAGGCGAGGACTTCCCAAACCTTTTGGAGGGTCGCTAGAGAGAGAGGTGACTCGCTTCCAAAGTGTCCTTTGGTCGAGAGCAATTTGCTCCATGAGGTTGCGTGTAGGCGCGCCGTTCTCGAGTTCGTCCAAACGGCGACGCGGGATATCGGTCGGCTTCAGGGACAAGGAAATACCAGCGCGACTACGCGCGCGCTGTGTCTTGAAGGAATTTCTGAGTTGCCTGCTCGATCAGAGAATTTACAGAGACTTCTCGATCAATGGCTTCGTGCTTTAGCTGCTTGTAGAGATCCTTAGGGAGGCGAACTGCGGTCGTCACTCGCTGTCCCAATGTCTCTTTGGCCCCTGAGTCCGTCATGGTGCTCCTCCTACTAGAGACGCCATTTCAGCTCATGGTAGGTGCGCGCGACCTTGCTTTTGTGGATTTCGCGCGAACTAGCAGCAACTTTCTGCTAGGTCGCGCGCGCCCCTAGCACGGCTCTCGGTCGAGCAAGACAGCCAAATCCACGTGCTGCGTGCTCCGATGTGCTCCCCTATAAGTGCGGGCACGAGAGCCTGTCGGGCCTCGGCTCGTCGAGGAGATCAAAGCGACTCTCGTGCCAGAAAGGAGGTGGCTGCGAGCGCCCGACGGACCCGCTAAATGAAGAGCCCGCCCAACGCTGCCGGACGGGCCCTTCGGGATTGCACACCGACCGACCAGATCGGTGGCGGGGCGATGATATGGGAGTCCTGGCTAGCGCATAAGCGGCCGCTTCCCTTACCTACCTCCAGCCACCGATCCGAGGAAAGGCTTTAGAGACATGGCTTGGAGTTACGACAAATCGCTCGAAAGAGTTCAGAAAAAGCTCGATGAGGTGCAAGACGTAGAGGTATCGAAGCTGAGCCGCGAGATGGATTTTCAGAACATCTCCCTCAAGCATGCGAAGAAGGTCTACGGCGCTCATCTCTATATCGACGTTCCTAACTTCGGAGATGTACTCAGCAAGGCCGCTGAGAACGGTGACGAGGGGGAGGTTCTAAGAGTCCTACATATCCATGCTCGCGAGCTGACGCGAGTTGTGGAAAAGGACTTCGGCTCCGCCAAGGTGCATTTTCAAGGGCCGAAGCTTCACGCCGTCGTCTATAGGCCAATAGACAATGACGAAGAGATCGCGAAGACAGCTGTACTGCTCGCGGCCTGCGTCGATAGGACAGTGCAAGCGCTCAACGATTTCTCGGACATCGGTGACTTTGAGGTTGCCGCAGGCGCTGACCTCGGCGATGCAGTTGCGACGATGAATAACGTCGCCGGCGATCGCGAGCTTCTGTTTCTTGGGTCACCCGCCAACGTCGCGGCGAAGATCATCAGAACTGGTATCCGAGTCACGTCGAGGGTGGCCGATGCGCTTCCCGACGATTACAACTCCTATCTCAATGACCTCGGCAATGGAGTGTCCTACGTCGAGCTTGGTTCCGATGATGTCGATGATCTTTTGGAAGACGAGGACTTCACGTGGAGTCTGAAGCAGTCTGAGGAACGGCTGAAGGAGGACTTCGAGTGCTACTCGACCGACGGCGTGAAGATTTCAGGAACCCAGGGCCAGATCGACAAATCGAAGCTTGGACTGGCGAACACGAAACGCGTTACTGGAGTCTCGGTCTTTGTTGATGTCGATGGGTTCACGAAATACGTGGAGGAGGCCTACGCGGAAGATGAGGACCTAGTCGAGGCGGTGGGCAGCTACCACGTGTTCCGAAGCGAGATGCGGTTCGTGGCCGTTGATGATTACGGCGCGCTTCGAGTCCAGTATCAGGGTGACCGCATGCAGGCAGTGGTTTTCCTCCCTGTTGACGACGAGAGCGAGATTGCTCTTCGTGCTGTTCAACTCGCCGCCGGTATCAACTCGTCGGTAGCTGAGACATTGGCAGAAGTAATTCCGGATGGAGTCAGACCCGTCGCAACAGGCTCAGACCTAGGAGAGGCACTTCTGTCTCGGTTGGGTGAGCGTGGTCAACCCGATGTGATGTGCATCGGTGAAGCTACTGAGAACGCCGCTTCGTTCCAGCTCAAGCTCGACGGGAAAGAGATCGGCATCTCGAAGCAGATGAAGGACCTCCTGCCTGACGATCTCGCCGCAGAGTTCAAATGGGTGTCGGAGAAGGGCTGCTACGTCGCTCGCGATCTCACAGCCGACCGTGTTGAGCGATTGCTTGAGGGCGCCCGCATGGATGCCCGAGTGGCTAGTCCCGTTACTACTAGGGAGCGAGGTGTCACCTCTGGGCGCCCCTGGCAAGCTGAAAGGGCTTGATCCCCAGACGCGAGCCCGGTTCGAACTGATCGATGACTACCTCAGGTCAGAAGAACCGGGCTTGGCGCTTGAACTCGACACTGAAGCCCGTTCGGCGCGCATCATTGGAAGGCTTGCAGTGGATGTTGGCGCGGGCATACTGCGTCAGTACAAGGTTGAGTTCCGCTTTCATGACCTTGACCCTTTCAGCGTTCCTGATGCCTGGGATGCCGGCCGCCACTTCCGGCCAGACGGAGGTCGACATGTTGAGGATCACCGCGAGCGAGGGTGGCGCTGGTGCCTTTGGCTGCCCCACTCACCAGAGGTCGACTTCTCTCTTCCTACCGGTATTAAGGACTTCATCGGTCATGTCCGGGGCTTCATCTTCAAGCAGCTCGTCTATGAGGAACGCAAACGGCAAGGCCATCCTCATCCGTGGCCCGGAGACGAATGGGGACACGGAAACGAAGGTCATGTGGAATGGCTGGAGGAGCGCCTAGGTGACCTGGATGCTGAATCGATCCAAAGGCTTCGGCCTTTTCTGACAACTTCTCGCTTGGCAACTAAGAAGCGATGCCCCTGTGGATCGGGGCGTAAGGCCGGCGGTTGTCACAAGCCCGTCGTCGATGAAATCAGAGAGGCAATGATTCCGGATCTGGCGGAGTCACTTGGCATCCTGATCTCGAGAAGAAGGAATTGACATGAGTGACGATTTCGATCGAGTTGGGTTCGCCTGGAAAGTGCATGATGCACTGGACGCTTGGACGAACAAGGTTGATTCGAAGGCTTCAATCATCCTGGCGGTCGAGACCGGAGTCCTTGCGCTTGTGGCGACGCTGGCCAAAGACGGCCCACTGGCATCTTTGCGCGGACCCTCCGTTATCTGGTTCCGACTTGGCATCTTGGCAATAGTTGCTGCGATCGTGATGGCCGGGGCCGCGGTCTTCCCTCAGTTACGAAGGTCGAAGATCAAGGCTGAGTGGAACGAGAACAGTATCTATTTCGGTCATCTGAGATTCTGGGATCCGGAACGGCTTGCCGAGAAGTTGGAATCCCAAACCGAAGGCATGACCTTGGAAGAGCTCGCGAGACAGCACGTCACGATGGCCTCAATTGCCTGGAGCAAGCACGCGTTTCTTCAGGTGTCGATGTGGATGCTTCCTTTGGGCGTTGTGCTTCTCTGGGCTAGCACTCGCTAGGTCAAGTCCTCATCTTCCTCGGCGCCCATTTCGGGAGCTGGGTTGCACAACCTCGTCGATCTTTCTCTAAGTGGGAAGGTCGTAAGTCACTCCACTCTCTAATCCGTCTCCAAAGATGCGCTTACCCGTCTTGCTG
>JALZBR010000117.1 GCA_030863485.1 Actinomycetota bacterium | reverse complement strand
AAGCAAGAGGCCGGTATCTGTTGGTTCGCCTGCGCCGCCGATCCGCCGCCGCGCGCAGGATGCCTTCAGCCCCATAGGGAAGCAATGAATCAGGGCGAGGCTTGAAACGAAAGCGCCGCAATAGCAGCAACAGCCCTAGGGCGAGGGCACACGTGAAGCCGAAGGCGACCAAAAACATCACTGCGAAGAACAAGTGTAGTAGGAAAAGACCGCCTGTTGCCCGCTCCGCCTTTGAGGACTCTGGATTGCAGTCCGCTTCCTTCGATTTCCCGTTCCGGCCTCTCCAAAGTCCGTCAGAGCGTCGCGCCTACCTGACCTCGGCCAGCTTCTCCGCCAAGCCCACCAACTGCTCGACATCCGTTTTTAGCAGGAAAGCATCCGCCCACTTCGGCAGCGCGCCGAGATAAGCGGAAAAGGCCACGATCTTGGCACGAGGGCATTGCTTTCGAATGAACTCAGCCGTTCGTTCCCCATTCCACCGAGGCATGTAATAGTCGAGCACGACGACGTCGGGGTTCACCTCAGCCGCGAGCATTGCCCCTTCGAGACCATCGGCTGCGACTCCTCCGATCCGAAAACCCCCGTCCACACTGAAGAGGCTCGAAAGCAGTTCACGCATAGCGCCGTCGTCGTCGACGATCAACACCACCGGCCTTGGGACCATAACGACTACTGTCATGACCATGAGGCGCTGACGCAATAGACAAAAGTGACTAATCGACCAGGCAGTGTCTACAGCGTGCAGCTTCAGCCGGTCGCGTAGCGGGCAACCTTCGCTGGATCGTGGAAGGCCTCGATCACCCGGACCGTCTTGGTTCGAGAGCGCATGACCATCGAGTGGGTCGTGGCACCGTCGGCGTGATACTGCACTCCCTTGACGAGATCGCCGTCGGTGATGCCCGAGGCGGCGAAGAACATGTCGTTGCCCGACACGAGGTCGTCGGCGCTCAGCGTGCGCTCGAGATCGTATCCGGCCGCTTGCGCGCGGCGTCGTTCGTCGTCGTCGCGCGGCCACAAGCGTCCCTGGATCACTCCGCCGAGGCACTTGATCGCGCACGCGGAGATGACTCCCTCCGGTGTGCCGCCGATTCCCACGAGGAGATCGACGGCGCTGTTCTTGCGAGCAGCGAGGATGGCACCAACGACATCTCCGTCGGGTATCAGCCTCACCCTCGCTCCCGCTTCCGCCACCTCGTTGGCGAGTTCCTCGTGGCGGGGGCGCTCGAGTATGAGCACGGTCAGCTCGGAGATCTGGGTGTCCTTGGCCCTGGCCAGTCGCTCGAGGTTCTCTCCCAGCGGGAGGGTGATGTCTACGACGCCTCGGGCCTCCTCCTTGGCGACGAGCTTTTGCATGTAGACGCATGGCCCTGGGTCGAACATCGTCCCTCGCTCCGAGACGGCGATGACCGCTATCGCGCCGTGCTGCCCCTTCGCGGTAAGAGTCGTTCCATCTATCGGATCGACCGCGATGTCCACTACCGGTGGCTGACCGTTGCCGATCTGCTCACCGTTGTAGAGCATTGGGGCTTCATCCTTTTCGCCTTCGCCGATGACGACGACTCCGTCCATGGACACCGTCTTCATCAACAGGCGCATCGCATCCACCGCGGCCTGGTCCGCCGCCTCCTTGTTGCGGCGCCCCATCCAGCGACCCCCTGCCAGGGCAGCGGCTTCAGTTGCGCGGACCAGCTCTAGGGCGAGGTCCCGATCGGGGACATCGTTGCTTGCCAAAGCACTCATCTCCTCTGGACGCAGCTATTCCGGCCTCGACTCCCGGCTCTTACTCCACCTTCTCACGGTTGGGTCCCGGCGAACCACCCCGCCGCGCGCCTAGGTGAGCTCGCAGGCCCGCAGTGGAGCTGCCGTTCGGAGTCGGGCGCCTCTGAGGAGTTCTCGAGGATCAGGATCTGGCGCTGGGAAACCCTCTCGGGGAATGGCTTCCACGCATCTATGTGTCAACCACAAGCGGGCCGCGTGATGGCAGAGAGTTGGAAATGCGCCCGGGGATAGGTCAGCTGCCCGATCCTCGCCTCCGCCCGCCGGCCCATGCTTTGCGAAGACCGTACCTCTGGCAGTTCTGTCTTTGTGAGGCGGCTCGAGAAGGAGGGAGACCATGAGTGAATCAGAGAACCGCGGCGTGGTCGAGCGCCTGTTTTCAGCAGCCGATGCGCGGGATTGGGCGACGATGAGACGGTTCTACCGCTCCGACGCGACCGAGGAGTGGCCGCAATCTGGTGAGCTGCTCAACGGCGTCGACAACATCATGGCCGTGAACGAGAACTATCCCGCTCACCCAGCTCTTTACACGAAGAGGATCCGCGCGGCGGGCGATCTCGTGATCGGCGAGGCCGAGCTCGATTATGGCTCGAGAAGACCTGGCCACTGCGCAAGCCGCGCTCATCCGATAAAGGCGTCTACCGCTTTCTGATCGTTCGACAGCGTCCAGAACTCGACCACCCTGCCGTCGGGCCCGAACCGCATGGCGTCGGCCATGATCACGTCGAGGTGCTGGCCCTCTTTGTCCGCGCTGACATGCGTGAAGGACATCAAATAATCTTCACCCTCCAACATGTCGAGCGGTTCGACGAGGATCTGGTTGCGGGTCAGGTCGTGGAACCCCCGCAGCAATCCCAAGGCTGCCTCCCGCCCCCGGTACTGTCCGCTCACCGAACTATTGCCGCTCCAGTGCCAGACGACGTCGTCGGCGAGAAGGATGTCTCCGAACCTCTCCAGGTCACCCTGACTGAACGAGGCCATCGCCTCCGCCAGCCGTTCGCTCTTGTGGCCCATCGGCATGCTCCTTCAGTCCCAGAATCGGTCAATCGCGTCTTGATCGGCGGCGTGCGCCCAGAACTCCTGAATCGTGCCGTCCCTCGAGAACAAGAAAGCCTCCGCCATCGTCACGTCCAGCCGACGTCGCTGTCGTTTGCCCGTCACCCGCAGGAAAGCGGCCCCCCTTTCCTCGTTCGCCAACAGCTCCAGAGGCTCTAACTTCAGGCTCCCGTCGGTCTCGCGCCGGATCGTGTCGAAGTACTCGAGGATCACCTCGCGGCCTCGGTAATCTCCGCTGAAGCGGTGTGTGCCGCCCACGTGCCACACAGCGTCGTCCGAGAGCAATTCGGCGAGGGCGTCGCGGTCTTCGGCGGAGTAAGCATTCAAAAAGCTCTGCAGCCGCTCGACGTTCGGATGCGCCACTGTCTATCCCTCCCCTCGATCATGAAGATTTTTCTCTGCAT
>JALZBR010000096.1 GCA_030863485.1 Actinomycetota bacterium | reverse complement strand
GTTTGGAGGTCGCACATGGAGGCGGATCGAGTGCCGCAGCGGGCACCGGAGACGGGGGCGGGGCAGGGGCCGGAGACCGGCCACTTCCTGAAGCAGACCTTGACGCACTCGATGCTTACTGGCGTGCCGCGAATTATCTCTCGGTTGGACAGATCTATCTGCTCGACAACCCCCTGCTCAAGCAGCCGCTGCAGCGAGACCATGTGAAGGCGCGCCTGCTGGGCCACTGGGGGACGACGCCGGGGCTCAACTTCATCTATGTCCATATGAGCCGCGCGATCAAAGTACGAGACCTGGACGTCATCTACATCATGGGGCCGGGCCACGGGGGCCCGGCGGCAGCGGCCAACGCATGGCTGGAGGGGACGTATTCGGAGCTGTACGCAAACCTGCCCCAGAACGAAGCGGGCATGCGCCAGCTGTTCCGCCAGTTCTCGTTTCCGGGCGGCATCGGCAGCCATGTCACCGCCGAGATCCCCGGGTCGATCCACGAGGGCGGCGAGCTCGGCTACTCGCTCGCACACGCTTACGGAGCGGCGTTCGACAACCCCGATCTCCTCGTGTGCTGCATCGTCGGAGACGGCGAGGCTGAGACGGGGCCGCTGGCGACGAGCTGGCACTCCCACAGGTTCTTGAATCCCGCGCGCGACGGCGCGGTGCTCCCGATCCTGCACCTCAACGGCTACAAGATCGCCAACCCCACCGTGCTCGCCCGCATACCCGCCGGCGAGCTGCGCGCTCTGATCGAGGGCTACGGCCACGTCCCCTACTTCGTCGAGGGCGACGAGCCGGACGACATGCACCGCAAGATGGCGCACACCCTCGACCAAGCCCTCGACGACATCGGCCGCATCCAGCAAGCGGCGCGGCGAAATGGCTCGAGCGCGGCCGCGCGCTGGCCGATGATCGTTCTGCGCAGCCCCAAGGGCTGGACGGGGCCAGAGGAGGTCGACGGGATGCGAGTGGAGGGCACGCACCGCTCGCACCAGGTCCCCCTTGGCAACGTCCGCTCCGACCCAGATCACCTCGCCGCGCTCGAGGCGTGGATGCGCAGCTATCGCCCGGAGGAGCTCTTCGACGAAGCCGGCCGCCCGGCGGAGGCGATAAAGGCCTGGCCGCCCAAGGGCGACCGTCGCATGAGCGCGAATCCGCACGCCAACCGAGGGGTGCGCTTGGACCTTCTGCTCCCCGACTTCCGCAACTACGGAGTGCACGTCACGAAGCCGGGAACCACCTTCTCGGAGCCGACTCGAGTCTTCGGTCACTACCTGCGTGACGCGATGAAGCTCAACGAAGGCAACTCCAACTTCCGCATCTTTGGTCCCGACGAGACCGCCTCCAACCGGCTGTCGGCGCTGTTCGAAGCGACCGGGCGGACGTGGCTTCTGGATATCGAGCCTGACGACGACCACCTCTCGCGAGACGGCCGTGTGATGGAGGTGCTGAGCGAGCACCTCTGCCAGGGCTGGCTCGAGGGTTATCTCCTGACCGGACGCCACGGGCTCTTCAACTCCTACGAGGCCTTCATCCACATCGTCGACTCGATGTTCAATCAGCACGCCAAGTGGCTCAAGGTGACGCGCGAGGTCCCGTGGCGCAGACCGCTCGCGTCGCTCAACTATCTGCTGAGCTCCCACGTGTGGCGCCAGGACCACAACGGCTTCACCCACCAGGACCCGGGCTTCATCGATCACGTCGTGAACAAGAAGGCCGAGATCATTCGGGTGTACCTGCCGCCCGACGCCAACACCCTGCTGTCGGTCGGCGACCACTGCCTCAAGAGCCGTCACTACGTCAACGTCATCGTTGCCGGCAAGCAACCGGAGCTGAACTGGCTGTCGGTTGAAGACGCAGCGCTGCACTGCACGAGGGGCATCGGGATCTTTTCCTTCGCAAGCAACGACGACGGCGAGGATCCAGACGTCGTGCTGGCGTGTGCCGGCGACGTCCCCACGCTCGAGACGATCGCAGCCGTGGACCTGCTGCGCCAGCGTTTCCCCGACCTCAAGGTCCGCGTGGTCAACGTGGTGGACCTCATGAGGCTGCAGCCCGAGACCTTCCATCCCCACGGCCTTGCCGACGCGCTGTTCGACGCGCTTTTCACTACGAGCAAGCCGGTCATCTTCGCCTACCACGGCTACCCGTGGCTGATCCACCGCCTCACCTACAGGCGTACTAACCACCGGAACCTGCACGTGCGCGGGTATCAGGAGGAGGGAACGGTCACCACGCCGTTTGACATGGCGATGGTCAACGACCTCGATCGCTACCACCTCGTGATGGACGTCTTCGACCGGGTCCCGGGGTTGGGGTCGAAGGCCGCCGAAGTCCGCCAGGAGATGTTCGATGCGCGCCTCAGGGCGCGCACACACGCGCGCGAACACGGCGGAGACGCACCCGAGATCGCCGATTGGACCTGGCCTTATTGAGCGTGCGCGTCCTGGTCGTCAATGCGGGCTCCAGCAGCGTGAAGCTGCGCGTGCTGGCAAACGACGAAGAGGTCGTGTACTCGAAGGATTTGCCGGTGACCGCCGGGGGCTTCGACGAAGATGACGTGGCGGGCGCGCTGAAGCAGATCGGCGCGGTCGACGCTACAGGCCATCGCGTCGTCCACGGGGGAGCGCTGTTCGCCGGCCCCGTGGCGGTGGACGAGCAGGTGACCAAACAGCTGTATTCACTGACGCCGCTCGCGCCGTTGCACCAGCCGCTGTCGCTGGCGGCGCTCGAGGCCGTGTCCCGAGCGCTGCCCGACGTCCCAGCGGTCGCGTGCTTCGATACCGCCTTCCATCACACCCTGTCGCCGGCCGCCGCGACCTACGCTGTCCCCGCCGAATGGCGGGATGCCTACGCCATCCGTCGCTATGGGTTTCATGGCCTGTCTCATGCGTACGCGGCGAGGCGCGCCGCGCAGATGCTCGAGCGTCCGATCGAAAGCATGCAGATCGTGACCTGTCACCTCGGCGCGGGCGCATCCCTCGCGGCCGTGGACGCGGGAAGGTCGGTGGACACGACCATGGGGTTCACGCCGCTCGAGGGCCTGGTGATGGCGACGCGCTCGGGAACCGTGGACCCCGGACTCCTGCTGTGGCTGCAGCAGAGCGCCGGACTGTCCCTGGAGGAGGTGGCCGAGGCGCTCGAGCATCGCTCCGGACTGAAAGCGCTCGCGGGGACGGCGGACATGCGCGCCGTGCTGGCTGCGGCCGACAAGGGCGAGCGGGGCGCGCGCCTTGGCGTCGACGTCTACCTTCACCGTCTGTGCGCCGGCGTCGGCGCGATGGCCGCGTCGATGGGAGGCCTCGACGCCCTCGTGTTCACCGGTGGGGTGGGCGAGAACGCGCCTTTCATCCGCGAGCAGGCCGCGCAGCGCCTGGGCTTCCTCGGCGTGGGCATTGACAAGGACGCGAACGAGAGGACGACGCAGGATGCGGTCATCGGGGCGGCCGCGGCGGCCGTGCGAACGCTCGTCGTGAACTCCCGTGAGGACATCGAGATCGCGCGCGAGGTGCGAAGGGTTCTGGCTGGCAGCAGAGCCTGACCGGTGGACCCCTTCCTGGCGCGAGCGTTCGACGCGGTTATGGGACCCCCCTCGTCCTGACCGTCCTAGCCCTCCTGACTCCGGGGCGGCGCCGTTCTCGACTGGGTTGGCTGGTGGCCGTAAGAACCTTCACCCCTTGTTGCCTTTCTCCGCCGTCGGGTTCGTACGTGGATCGAGCTCGGTCAAGGCTCGGGTCCTCCGAGCCGGGCAGCCTTGCGGTCGCGCGTCGTCTTGGCCCGAT
>JALZBR010000088.1 GCA_030863485.1 Actinomycetota bacterium | reverse complement strand
GCGTCCTCGGCGCGGTCGGAGGCCTCGCTCTCTTCGGCTTTCTTGCAGACTTCTTCGGGACTTTCGCAACCGCCTCGGTCACCCTCGCCGCCCCGGTGATTCCCCTCAGCCTCCTGTACCTGTTGCTCCCGGAAACAAGAGGCGTGGAACTCGATTCAACGCCGCACCTAGGCGCTCCTCCCTACCAGCAGCTCTAATCCTGAGCCGGTTAGACATCGCTCGATTCCTGGAACCCCGCCAACGCCGGGCTGCGACTCCTGTTGTACTCCGCTCCACCTCGTGGCGCCTCGCGTAAGTGCGGCTCAGCCGAATTTCAGAGGGGATTCCTAATGTCTCTCCCGGCACCGGTGCCTTCACGACGGTTCGAGACGGACTTGAGCTCACTCTCGGAGCGTCGCTGCCGAACTCGTGGTCGACGAGAGAAAGGGGGTGAATCAGCATGAGGTTGAAGAGATTCATCGTTGCCGTCGTGGCTGCTCTGCCTACCGTCTTCTTGATTCCAGGCCAGGCATCAGCCGCCATCTGCGCCAACGCCATAAATGCCGCGGTGTTGGGAGATGCAAACCAGGACAACGCTTGCGAAACCAACATCGGTCTGCCGTAGTGGTGAGACCATCGTGTCGGTTCGGGGAGGCGCCCTCAAAGGTGCCTCCCCGATTCCTGTTCACCGCATCTCTGCGATTCACCGACGCCCAAGTGGTGATTGCCACAGCCGGGACCCAACATTAGGCTTCCCGTCGGCGCGGTCGCGCTCGAATCAGCACTTCGACACTCCAGATGACTTCAGCGGGGAAGCCTCTAAGGACCGATCGATTGCACGAGTTCGTCCAAAGCCCGGCCGGCGAGCAGCCAAACTACCCCCCGAGCCAGCTCGGCTCTACGCGCCCTAGCCGAGTTAGGGCTCTGGAAAGCGAATGCTGAGCTTCTCCCTTTTTGGGGGGGTACGAGTGGTTGGGGCGGACAACGCCGAGATCCACCTGGGCAGAAAGCAGCAACAGCTCCTCGCCCTTCTCATGCTCAATGCCAACGGCACCGTCCCTGCCGATGTTCTCATCGATTACCTCTGGGGAGAGGATCTTCCCGCTAACCCGCTGAATAGCCTGCAAGACGTCGTCAAGCGGTTGCGCATCGCCCTCGGCGACAGAAGACACGAGATCATCGTCACGCGGGACAAGAACTATGGGCTCGCCGTGGATCCCGACCTGCTGGATTTGACGCTTTTTCGCCGGCTGGCCTCGGCCGGCCTCGCCCTTCAAAAGTCGGAACCCGCAATAGCTCGGCTTCTCCTGTCCCGAGCGCTCGAGGTCGCGGTGGGAGAGCTTCCCGACATCGCGCCCGCGGGCCACGAAAGCGAGGAGATCGACACTCTATATGCCCTGAGAAGATCAGCCCTCGACGCTCTCGAATCCATCAGCTCGGAACCGACCGCTCCCCCCGCGAGATCGCAGGAGGAGTTTCCGGTATCCCTTCAGGACCGGCCAGTGGGCTTGGCTCTCAAGCTTGCCGAGCTCGGAGAGCTGCGTCTCGCCGATCTCGTTGGACACGTCACCAGGTTCCAAGGATCGATTCATCAGCTGTCGCAAGGCGTCCTCGTGGCCACCTTTCCGGGAGTGGGAACGGCGTTGCGATCCGCTGCGGAGATCGCCGAGAGCTTTGGTGGAGGGCGGGAAGCGTTGCTGGGCGGAGCGGTGAGCCACGTCGCAGCTGGAGGATGGGTCCAGGGGGCTGAGCCCCTGCTTCGGCTCGCAGGACGAGCCGATCACGGACAGATACTCGTCTCTCCCAGCGTCCACGATTCCGCCACGACCGCAGGCGTCGCGGAGCTCCTTCGCAAAGTGGACGAGGACCTGTGGCAGGTCGGAAAGGCCGCGATCGCGACGCCTGCCGTCAGCGGCGCTCAAACCGAGATGCCTCTGGTCGGACGCGAGAAAAACGTTCTCGAAATCGACGGGCTGCTGAAACAACGCCGCTTGGTGACGCTCCGCGGCCCGGGAGGTATCGGAAAGACTCGAATCGCCAGAGAGATGGCAAAGGTGGTTGCGGAGCGGTTTGCGGACGGCGTTTCGATCGTAGACCTTGCGGAGGCAGACCAGCATGCCGATCCCGTTTCGGTGGTCGTGCGCTCGCTCGGCCTCATCCCGGAACCCTACCGGCGCCCCGTTGATACCCTGGTCGACCGGCTCCGGCAGAGTGAGCGCCTGATCATTCTCGACAACTGCGAAGAGTTCGTTGAGGACGTCCGGCTCCTCGCGGAGGCGTTGATGGAGGGATGCCCCCAACTTACCTTGCTCACGACGAGCCGCTCCGCTCTGGGAGCTGTTCAGGAGAGCGTCTACGACATTGGGGAGCTCGATATTGCAGACGCGGCTGAGCTCCTCGTTGCGCTGGCGTTTCGAGAGGAAGGGCCGGGGGGACCCGACGCCTTCGACTCCAAGGTCCTGGGACTGTGCGCGCTCCTCGACAGCGTGCCCCTTGCGATTGAGTGCGCTGCCGCGATGATCCGTGCAATTGGTTTGGATGAGGCCACCGCAGCCTTGACCTCGCTGCCGGACGGCGCGGTCCTGCCACTGCTCGATGCTGCCCATGGAGGTCGAGGGCGCCACCGCTCAATCGAGTTGGCGCTCAACGCCAGTTACCACCGCCTCGACATCGAGGACGCACGTTTCTTTGAGCGCCTCTCTTCACTCAGGGGCGACTTTGACACGGCAGATTCGCTTGCAGCCGTCCCCGACGAGGGGGTGTACAGCGCCGAGGCAGGTCTCGCGCGCCTCATCGAAGCGTCGCTGCTGAAGCAGCTCGGCCCCGACCGGTGGCGCATGCTCGAGCCCGTTCGGCAGTTCGCGGCGACCCGGCTGCTCAGGCGAGGAGAGCAAGCAGCTCAGGCGGCAAGACATGCCAAGCACTTCGTTCGGTTGGCGAAGGATGCGGAGGGTCAGCTCCGCAGCCCTGACGAGGCCGTCTGGTTTGAAAAGCTCGCGCGCGCCTACCCAAACCTGGTCAAGGCATTGTCTTGGGCCGTTGAGTCGGGTGATGCAAGCACGGCTCTCGAGCTCACCAGCTCGCTGTGGTGGTACTGGGCAGCGCGAGGCATGTTCGTTGAGGGTTCGGAGTCGGTTGAGCGTGCCCTAGCCCTCGAGGATGAAGCGCCAAGGGTGCTTCGGGCCAAAGCACTCGTGGCCGCATCGCACCTTGCTTGGTGGGCAGGAAACCCGCATCGCACCGAGAGCTCGCTCGCGGAGGCGATGCTTCTCATCACTCCACGGGATCCAGGCGATCCTGAGTTGACCTCGCTCGAAGCCTGGGCGCGAACGGGCCTTGCCGGATCGAAGATGTGGGGCGGAGGCGACTATCAAGCGTTGGAAGCCCACCTCGAGGAGGGGCTAAGGCTTTTCACATCGATAGGTGACGCGGCCGGCACAGGGCTCAACCTCTCGACCCACAGCGGCGTGGCGTGGCACCACGGCAAGGACGACTTGCATCACTCCAAGGCGCGCAAAGCCCTTGCCGCCTTCGAGTCGGCCGGACACCAGACCATGATTGCCCACTCGAAGAGAGTGCTCGGCTTGGCGACCGCGGGGCTCGGTGAAATCGATGCCGGCCGGCCTCTCATCCTCGAGGGACTTCGTCAATCGGAGGAGTTGGGGGACGTTGGGGGTCTCCCCCTGGGCCTTTGTTTCCTCGGTCTCCTGGAGGTCTGGGGTGGCAACCGCGAGGCGGCGGTTGACGCTTTCAGACGATCAATCGTCGTCAACCGCAACTTTGGCTTGGTCTGGCCCTCGCTGCTGGCGATCGGCTTTGCAAGTGAGGAGGCTTGCTTGACGGGCCGGCCCGCCGACGCAATCCGGCTGACGGCGGTGGTGGAGGGACTCACAGAGCGGACCGGAATCCGGCTTCCACCGCAGGACCGTCCCCGAGTCGAGGCCGCAGTTGAGCGGGCGGCGAGGACGGTTGGCCCCCATGAAGCCGCCAAAGCACACGACGAGGGCTTCGAGATGGAGGTGGCAGAGGCCATACTGCTTGCCCTCGAAATCTACGACCAATCGGGAGCGGGAGTCTAGGCAAGCCCGTTTCAGCAAAATTTCAGCGGTAACTCCTAATGTCGCGAGCCGTGGAGCCACAACCCCGGCCCCCTAATCGGCGCTCCTGGACGCAGACAGGATATCGAGCGGGACGCGGCCGTGGTCCTCTTCGTAATCCGAACATTCCGCGTTTTCCGGACGAAGCTCGAACGTCTCGCAGACCATCCCTACGAGCACGTACTGACCCACGAGCATGGCCAGCTCGATGATTGCGGCTTCATCGAGAAACTCCAAAAGTGCATTCTTGGTCGGCTCGCTCACTCGCCCCGCCCCGAGGAGCTCATCGGTGGCGCAGATCAAGACTCCATCCACCCCACCTACCAATTCCCCTCCGTCGCTTCCCAGGGCGACGTCGATCCGTTCATCACTTAGCCCGCAGTGCCGGGCTATCAGCCGGTGTCCCTCGAGGGCGTAGGCGCAGTGGCGCCGGGACGTTACTCGCAAGATCACGAGCTCCCGCCATGATGCGGGCAGTCGGCCCTTCGTCACGAGCGCTTTCGCGAAGGCCGACCAAGGCCCGGCGACCTCGTCTACCTGATTCAGCAGTGACATCAGCGCGTGCGCCTTCGGAAGACGCAGGCCCGGTGGAGTCGGGAACCCTTGGAGGTTGGTCGCCACCGTCACCTAAGTGTCTTGAACCGCGACTCGAACGGCGCCGCTTCGTCCGGATCCATCATCACGTCAAGGAGGAAAGGCCCGCCTCTCCCGATCGCGCGACGAAAGGCTGGCTCGAGCTCGGACTCCCGCCTTACAGCAACCGCCTGCGCCCCCATGCCCCGGGCCACCCTTACGAAGTCGCACCGGCGAAATCTTGCATGAGGCTCGGCCGGGCCGAAACCCATCCCCTTCTCGCACATCTGATATCCGGCATTGTTGAGGACGACCCAAATAGCAGGTATGCCGTACTCGACGGCCGTGCTTATCTCGTTGTTCATGAGCATCGAGCCGTCACCCGAAAGGCAGACGGCAGGGCCGTGCCGGGCAAGAGCCGCTCCGATCACGCCGCATGTCATCTGACCCATGGAGCCGAAACCCCCGACGATGCGCAGCTGCGCGGGTTTGCTCATCTTGAGAAGGTTCGCGGCCCACGCCATCGCACTTCCCGGCTCCACCAGGACGGGAATCCCCGCGTCGACGACCGCCTTTTGGGTGACGGCGAACAGCGCGCTCGGCCGGACCAGATCCGAATTCAGGAGATGGCGGGGAGGTTCGCCGAAGGGCGTATCGCAGTGAAAGCACCGGTGCGGTATCTCGTGGGAGCGCACGAGGAGCTGGTCAAGAAAGGCTCCGATGTCGGCCTGGACCGCAAGCAGGGGGGCGCCGAAGGCAGTCCCAGGGATCGCGGGGTCGATGTCGACGTGCACGAGGCCACCCGGCGGTATGAGGCGTTCCTCCCACCCGGACGACGGCTCGCCGAGCCGGGTCCCCAGCACCAACATGACCTCCGGCCCGTAGCGCGCGAGATGCTCGATTCCTCCAGCGTGTCCTCCCAGTCCGGTCACCATCACGAGCTGGGGGTGGTCCTCGGGGACGACTCCCTTGCCCCGGGGAGTCACAAGCACCGGCGCCCCCGTCAAGTCCACGAGCGCCCGGACCTGACGAGCGGCGTGGCGAGCGCCGTGGCCTACCCATATGGCGAACCTCTTCGCAGCCAGAAGCTGAGCCACTTCGTCGACGACCCCTGGTTCGGGAAAGGGCGCGCTCAGGCGGTACCCGGGGAGGTCGACCCTGCCCTGACGCACGGCGGCGCTTTGCAGAGCGATCGGAATGCTGAGGTGGGCGATGTAAGGCCCGACCCTGCCAAAGCCGTGCTGCAGACGATAAGCGACCTGGGTGACCTCCTCGGCGGACTCCATCATGAACACCTCGTCGAACAACCAACCGGGCGTAAAGAAGTCGGCGGAGGGCATCGGTGTCTCCTGAACGGCGCCGCGGCCGCGTTGTACCGGAGAGGTCCTTGGAGAGATGAGGACCAACTTGGCCCCCTCCGCGCGAGCGGCAGCGAGGCCGGTCATGGAATTGGTCATCCCGGGCCCAGTCGTACAAAAAACCGCAACGGGCCCGTCACGTTCAACAGAGGCCTCGGTCGCGGCAAACGCCGCGCCTGCCTCGTGCCTGAAATGGAGCGTTTCGATCTCGGGGCGGTCGATTAGTGCGCGCCACATCCGTCCAATGCCGCCTCCCGAGACCCCGAACGCGTGGCGCACGCCGAGGTCGGCGAGAACCTGAGCCACGAGGGCTCCGACGTCACGGCCAAGCGGCACCACTCCCGCAATCGACTCTGACAGCATCAATGCGCCCCTTGGAGCTCGCCGGCCAAGCGGTGGGGCTGCCGAGGCCTTGGAGACAGGACGCCGACCAGCTCACGCCGTTTCGAACGCGGGGTGACGTGCACGCCCTCCGGAAACAGATCGTCCATCAGGCCGCGCGCTTCGGAGAAGAAAGCGAGGACCTGCTGGGCGTCGCCCTCGCCGAGCGCCGCCTTCACGGCTTGAAGCCGGTTCACGAGCTCCGTTATCGCGTCGGCCAGCTCCTGCCGGTTTCGAATACCGATGTCGGCCCACAGCGCGGGGTTCGCTCGAGCGATTCGCGTCGTGTCGAGGAACCCTCCCCCCACCATCCGCCCAGCCAACCCGCGGTCCACTCTGCCAAGCGCATGAACCAGGCAGCTGGCGACGACGTGAGGTAGGTGGCTCGTGGTGGCCATGACGGCGTCGTGCCGATCGGGGTCCAGCCTCAGGGGCTCGGCCCCCATCTTTCGGATCAGATCCTCGGCGGCGGCGACTTGTTTCAAACACGTCCAACTAGTTGGGCACACGACCCAAGCGGCTCCGACGAACAAGTCCTTTCTCCCGGCGCTCGGCCCGCTGAGATGGGTCCCTCGAAGCGGGTGAGAGGGGACGAATCGTGGGTCTCTTACTGCATCAGCGATCTCCCCCTTCACCGACGCGACGTCTATGACCGCGCCTCCGCCAACCTCCAGAAGGACACGGGATACCGGTACGACCTCCCGGGGTGGAACCGCGATGAAGATGGCCTTACAGGCCGAGAGCTCCTCGAACCCGCTTGCCATCACACGGATAGCTCCCATGTCCCGCGATTGCTCGAGATGCCGTGGAGACGCGTCGAACCCGATCGTCACCTCGCCGCCACCCCTGAGGGCGAGGCCGATTGAAGTTCCAACCGCGCCAACCCCGACGATGCCGACAGGAGCTTTCCGGAGGGCGTCGCTGCTCGTTGTCGCCGAACTCCTCTCGCAAACCGCACGTGACAGTCCCGATCCCCCCCTTCTCTTCTCCCGGCAGCTCGCTGCTTCTAACCCTTCTACCTCTGGACCCGTCGGATTCCTTCCCACTGCTTGGCTCCTGACGGGGATTGGTGCGGGAAGGAAACCCGGCCTTCGAAAGGTAAGCACGCCAAGGGAGCAGCGATGAACAGGAGAGACCTTGTCTTTGAGAGGAGATCAACCGGCCGTGTCAAGGAGCGACGTCGGCGACCATCCCCTTCGTCGTGAAGCCGGTAGAGCAGATCCAATTGCGACCTCGGCTCTGTGCAACGAGCCAAACGAAGAGCTGGCGTGGTTGGCGGGCCACGCGTCCGAGGAGTCGATCCAGAAAATGGCCTTCGACGAGCTATTCAGAAGGCTTTGGAGGGGCAGCGTGGAGTGGGCGCGCTCGGCCGGCGCGAGGACCCAGGATGAAGCCGAGGACGCTGCGACACAAGCCTGGGTACAGGCCTGGCGTTATCGCCATCGGTACGATCGAGCCCAGAGCCGTTACGGCACTTGGTTGGGCAAGATCGTCCGAAACGAGACGGTTGACGTGGTAAAGCGAGAGTCGAGGCATCGCGTGGCGACGCCGCCGGATGCAGATGACTCTGACCGTTCAGACCCGTCGACAGAGGACGGTACGAACCTGGTGGCTCTTTCGTATGTCTGGGAAGCCTTCGACGCGTTGAGAAAGTCCAAGCCGGAGTTTGCCAGCGTTCTCTCGCTGAAAGCACAGGGATATCAGGACAAACAGATATGCGAAAAACTCGGCATAGGGAAGCCGGGAACGGTCGCGAGCCGACTCTTCAGGGCAAAGACGTTCATGGCCGAATGGCTTGCAGCTCGAGGGGTTCTTTTCCTTCCGGAGGGCACTTTGGGCCGAGTCCACCCTTGGGGTCTCAAACCCCTATGCCGGACGGGGGTCGGCACCTTCTACAGCTTCTCCCCGACAGATGGCCTGTTCGTCTTGCCGACGAGCGCCGGGTCGCCCCCGGGTGCAACTCACGTCTGCGACGGGTTCTTCGTCCAGGTCTGGTCCTATCCGCTTCAACGTTTTCGGATCGTTTCTCCCCCGAAAGATCTCGCGGACCGATCCGACGTGATCTTCGAGTGGAATAAGTGGGCAGTGGTCAAGCTCGAGGATCGTCCGGCTGCAGCGACGGGTTGATTTGGGCGAAGCATGACCGGTGGGCCGCTTCACGACCAGTTCACGGAGCTTCTGTATCGATCCCTCCGCTACGGCCGGCCGTCCCAGGCGAGGCCATCTCAACGGGGACCTTCGGCGGCATGTTCGGTCGCCGCACTGATCTCCGATCAACCTCTAAGTGCAGGCCAGAAGGTGCACATCGAACGGTGCCGCCTCTGCTCTCGGATAGCGATGCGAGTGGGCAAGACAACCTTCGAGTGGGAAGGCCTGTCGGTTGCCTCTGACGAATAGGCTAACCAGCGAGACGCGCCGCCTCTGCCCTTAACGTCGTCGTTGGCTCCCGTTTCGCATGACGGGCCGGCACGAGTTCGAGCGCCCGCCCGGCCTGGGCCGGCGCCCGCTTCGCCGACCCAGGCGCAGGCGAGGACTCTTGCGCCTCTCGACCTCGGCGCCAGCGCTCGGGCAAAGGCGCCGAAGCAAGCGAACGTTAGGGGATGTCACTGAAATTTCGCTGAAATTTGGTGCCGCTCGCTAGGGCGACCAACCGAAGACATGCCGCGTCTGCCGACCTAAAGATGTAGAGAAAAAGGCCCTGATGAGGGCCTTTTTCTCTTCAGAAACCACCTTACGGAGTGGGAAGCCCACCTGTGTCCAAAGTGGCATTCGTCTCGCAGTCGTTGACCTGGTCAGCGTTGCCGACCAAAGCTACGTTTCCTACGTTGGCGCAGACTGCCGCAGAAGCCTGTGCAGGAAACAGGAAAGTAGTCGGCAGGGCTGCGACGATGCCGACTACGAGTCTCTTCAGCCTCGTGCTCATTCTTCACCTCCTTTTACAGAACCGGGAACCTTCGGGGCTGGGGCCGTTGTCATCTCGTGACGGCCCTCTGGGGAGCGCCGCCATGGCG
>JALZBR010000072.1 GCA_030863485.1 Actinomycetota bacterium | reverse complement strand
TCGAGTTGATGGTGTCGGCCAGAGCGGCAACCTCACCTTTCGCCCCGACGGTGACCTTTTGGTCGAGATCGCCTCGCGCGACGGCCGTGGTGACCTGAGCGATGTTGCGCACCTGGCTGGTCAGGTTTCCCGCAAGCAGATTGACGTTCTCGGTGAGGTCCTTCCAGGTCCCCGAGACCCCCTTGACTTCGGCTTGGCCCCCGAGTCTTCCCTCCGTACCGACCTCGCGGGCGACCCTGGTCACCTCGTCTGCAAACGAGGAGAGCTGATCGACCATCGTGTTGACGGTGTTCTTGAGCTCGAGGACCTCGCCCTTCACATCTACGGTGATCTTCTGCGTCAGGTCCCCTCGAGCAACGGCGGTGGTCACCTGCGCGATGTCTCGCACCTGAGAGGTGAGGTTGCCGGCGAGGAGGTTGACGTTCTCGGTGAGATCCTTCCAGGTCCCCGATACACCCTTTACCTTCGCCTGACCCCCCAGCTTTCCCTCGGTCCCCACCTCGCGCGCCACACGCGTGACCTCGTCTGCAAACGAAGAGAGCTGGTCGACCATCGAGTTGACCGTCGTACCGATGCGCAAGAACTCGCCCTTGACCGGCTGGTTATCGATCTTGAGAGCCATCTTCTGGCTGAGATCTCCCTCGGCAACTGCCTCGATGACCCTTGCCACCTCGGAGGTTGGCCGAACCAGGTCATCGATCAGACCGTTGATCGTCTCGATGCTCGACGCCCAGTCCCCGGTGGCCCGGCCGAGCGACAGCCGAGTTGTCATGCGACCCTCTCGCCCGATCACCCGGGCGGCGCGATCAAGCTCTTTGGTAGTTCTGGCGTTCATGGCCACGACGTCGTTGAAGACGGCGGCGATCTCGCCCATGATGGTCCCTCTTCGCCCGGACGCCGACACGGAGAAGTCCCCGTCCCTGACTGCCTTCAGCGCCGTGAGGAGGGACTCGAGCTGCGCCTCCGTGGGCATGGCGGGAGTCGGGGTGCCATTGGATCCGCTACCTCGGGCGCCGTTCCTCCTCGCCTGAGTCTTCTTCGCGCCGTTTGTCCGAGTCGAACTGGTCTTCTTGGCGCCGTTCGCCCGGGAGGTCTGGCTCTTCGCCTGGCTCTTCTTGGCGGGGGCGGGGTTCGGGGTGGTGGCGGTGCTGGGCTTGACGGCCACGGCGCGCTCCTCGGGTGTCTGGTCGGTGACTTCTAGGATGGGCGTGACGGGGTGGGCCGCCCTGCGGACCGCTCCCCCCGGTGCGATCGGTGACTTATGTGGGGACTTGATTATAGGGGCCTAAACCCTGCTCCTACGTGGAATCCCGACGCTCCGGTATGGAGGTCAGCGCCCTCGTGAGACCGCCCCCGCCCCTCGTAGGTCTCGGCCAGTGATACTAGGGGTGTAGTAGTCATGCGCCGCGAGCCTCTGCGCGGACACCACGCCCGGTGCTTGGAAGGATTCATGCGGTACAACCAGGCGTGTCCATTGGAGGTTGACCAGGCCAAGGGGGACGTCGATCGCGCATAGCCACGGCCCGCCCCAACTGAACACATCTCCGCGCGTACAGCGACTGCTCGCCGCCGCGATCGGTCCTCTTCTCGTGAGCACTTTGGTGGCGGCCGCTTTGTTGTGGCCGTCTGCGGACCCCGCAGGGGTCAGAGCTCCAGCGAGTTCCCAGCTGGATCGATATGCAGGAACGGTGATCGAGATCGAACCTACGGTTTGCGATCCAAATCTCGTCTCCGAAAACCAAGAGTGCTCCGTGATCAGGGTTCGATTGGACGAGGGCCCCGACAGTGGCGACATCGTTTTTCTCCCTACGGCCGGACCATCCGACGAAGAACGGTTCACTTCCGGAGACAAGATCCTGGTGAACTACTCCCCTGAATCACCGCGGGATCAGCGCTACACGTTCTCGGACTTCCAGCGGGGACCGCCTTTGCTGGTCCTGGGCCTTCTCTTTGCAGCTGTGGTCGTTGCGCTTAGTCGATGGAAGGGCCTCGCCGCACTAGCGGGTCTTTTTGTCAGCCTGCTCATCCTCACGCGTTTTGTCATGTCCGCGATCCTCGAAGGATCAAACCCCGTCGCCGTAGTAGTCACGGGCGGAGCCATGATCATGTTCGTGACGCTGTACCTGGCCCACGGATTCAACGCACTAACGAGCACCGCGTTGCTGGGAACCCTGGTTAGTCTGCTCCTTACCGGACTCCTGGCCTTTCTCTTCGTGGAGTTCGGCAACTTCACCGGGCTGGCATCCGAGGAAGCGCTTTTTCTTCAGATCTCGGCAGACCAGGTCAACCTCAAGGGATTGCTCCTGGGGGGGATCATCATCGGTGCTCTCGGAGTACTGGATGACGTCACGGTCACCCAAGCTTCGGCCGTCTGGGAATTGCACGCAGCAAATCCCAAGATGTCCGTAGGTGAGCTGTATGGAGCGGCACTCCGAATCGGCCGAGATCACATCTCGTCTACCGTGAACACGCTCGTGCTCGCCTACGCAGGATCCTCCCTCCCACTCCTCGTGCTCTTCGCCGTCTCCGACCAGAGCGTGGGACAGACCCTCAACGGCGAGGTAGTTGCAGAAGAGATCGTCCGAACCGGAGTGGGCAGCATCGGACTCGTTGCGTCGGTCCCGGTGACGACCCTTCTCGCCGCCTGGGTGCTGACGACCGGGTCCGACAAGGCCTCGAGCAAACGCCGATGGCGTGCTATGGATCGCCCCTCACCATCGGAACGCGCCTACAAGGCTCCTCGGGCAGAACGGGAATGGCGGGATTGAGAAACGAAAGGTCTATCTCCCAGGCCTTTCACCAGCTCTCTGGCTCCCCAGCACCACGATCGCTGAGCTTCGCGATGGTAGCCAGCAGAGCACTCGCCACGAAGGGTTTCGTGAGATAGGCATCCGAGAGCTCCTGGGCGGCCGCTATGTCCTCAGGATCCACACTTGCGGTCAAAAAGACGATCCGCACGTCTTCGGTCCTTGCATCGTCACGCATCCTTTCCGCTAGCCGTCGCCCGTCCATCCCGGGTAGAGACACGTCTAGAACCGCGACATCGGGCGGGGCCTTCTCTTCGAGCAAGGTCAGGGCGCCCTCGGCCGAGTCCGTAGTAAGCACCTGGTGGCCTGCCTTGCCCAGATGGTGCCGCACCAGACCTAGGATGTCCGGATCGTCTTCGACGATGAGAACCTTCGCCAAGCTTCATCCCCCCTCCACAAGTGGAAGTTCCACGACGAACGTAGTGCCCTTTCCTTCGACGCTCGAGATACCAATCCTTCCGCCGTGCCTCTCGACTATCGCTCGGCTGATGGCTAGACCCAGGCCTGTTCCCCCGATCCGGGCCTGCCGGGCCGTGCTGGCACGGAAGAATCGCTCGAACATCCTGCCGAGCTCGTCTGCCGGCACGCCGATGCCGTTATCGACGACCTCGGCCCGGACAGTGGTGCCGTGGGCTCCCACAAACACCTCCACCCGGCCCCCTTCGAGGCTGTATTTGATGGCATTGGAAATAAGGTTGTCGGCGACTTGCCCGAGGCGCTCGCGATCGCCGAGAACCGTAAGCGGAGGCGACCCTCTCAGTTCCAGCTCGATGCCGCGTTCCGCGGCAGCTGGGCTCAGGGAGTCCCGGGAATGAGCGAAGATCTCATAGATGTCGACCTCGTCGCGAGCGAACGCCTCGACTTCGCTCCGGAACACCAACATCAAGTCGTCGACCAATCCGTACAGCCTCTTGGCATTTCGTTCTACGACCTGAAGCGCCGTCTCTTTTTCATCGTCATCCGAAGCGTCTCTAGTCAGCTCTAGATAGCCAAGTATCGAGGTTAGTGGCGTCCTGAGCTCGTGAGACGCCGCAGATATGAATCGTCTCTGCGCCGCAGCGGATTCCTGGATCTCAGCGTTTCGCTCGACAAGCGAACTGTTGACCTCTGCCAGCGCAAACCTGTTCCTGCGAAGTTTCTCGAACAACCACCAGGCCCCAGCGGCTGCACCGACAAGACCTGCGAATGACAGCCAGGGCGCCCACATAGTCCAGCCGCTGATGGGAGCAAACAGTTGAGCTTTCGGGGTAACGACCGCGATCCTCCAAGGGGTCCCCTCTATCCGTTCGACGCCGGCGATGTCCTCGCCGATAACGGTCGTTGTCGACAAACCATTGGAAAGACGACGGAATAGGTCCCGGTCGCGCTCCAAGACGCGGTCGGGAGACTCGAGGTTGGTGCTGAGAGGCTTGCCGAGAGCGTCGACTAAGTACACCCTGGAGCCGGCAATCGGTGAGACGTTCGATAGATAGGACCTTCCGATAGGGGTATTCGCCACCTCGAAGGCGCCGCTGAAGACCCTGCGTCCAAAGGGAGTCTTGATCGGGACGGCTACGGCCACGATCGGGATCCCCTCGGCGGCCGAGGGAACGACATTGCTGACCGCCTGGCGGCCTTGGAGGGCCTGATCGAGATGGGGATACTCGGCAGCCAGATTGGTTCCGAGAAGCTCGGGATTCCTCGGCCATACCTGAAGGAGCAACCCGTTCTCGTCGAGGAGCACCGCCGCCTTCAACTGCTGGCTGAGCACAAACTCTTCGAAGTCCTTGCGGGCGGGCTTGGAGTCTTGCAGCAGCGGCTCGGCGCCGATGGCCTCGCGCCTAGCGAAGTCGTCAACCCAGGCCGAGATGAAGGACCCGGCGATCGACGTGCGTAACGCGAATCTGTTCTCCAGCTCGCGACGGGCTCGGTTCTGTGCCTGGAAGAGCACCAAAGCAGTTGTGGCAAGCAGGGCCACGGTCGCAACGGCGGCGATGATCCTCAGAGTCCCGGACCGACGTCCCCTAATGCCCATATAGGACGATTGCTACCACAATGCATCCCGATGGCACCGGTGAAAAACATGTGGGGACGCAAGATCATCTGCCTGCCCCGCGGCATGACCCTCGAGCTCCATTCGGGGAACCAAAGGCCTACGATCATCGGTAATGGAGCCGGCGAAGTGAACGCGAGGCAAGGAGAGCCGATGCGGCATGGATGGTCGACATTGGATGGGAAACCATCCCGGAGAGACCGATGAGGAAAGGTCTCTGCGGCGTTCTGCTCGCGGCCCTGGTCCTCGCCGCGGCCCCTCCCCTCGCGGCCAGACCCTCTCTTCGCTCGTCATCCTCTTCAGATGTCGCCGAAGTGATCTGCAACGGGGGCTTCGAAGACGGCGACGCCTGCTGGACCCAGCAGAGTGACGCCGGCGACGAGGCAACGGTCACGTATGGCGTCTCTCACGAAGGGATCGCCTCGGCACTTTTCTGCTCTGAGGTCGCATCCGGATGCAACAGCGGGTACATCCAGGTCCTAGACGTACCAATCGGGGTGAGAACCGGGACCTTGTCCGCTTACTTGCGGGGTACCACAGATGACGACGTAAACGACTGCAGCACCCTCGTGCAGGTCAGCATGTTCGACACCACCGAGGAAGAACCCACCGTGATCAAACTGCAGATGTGTGAGAACGCTCTACAGAATTCGAGCAATGAGTGGGTGCTCAGGAGCAGGACGCGCGCCGTCACCTCCTTCCTTCAGGCCCATGAGGGAAAAGAGATACTCCTGTTCGCAAGGGGCCAGGTGGAGCCGGGTTACACCGGCTCCTTCGGAGCGGACGACATCAGCCTGTCGATAACTTCGGCCGCTCCTCTCGCGATCTACCGCCGCTCGATCGACCTGCAGATGGTCGGTCATTTGAGGGCCAGAGGAGATCTTTCTCTTGTGGAGGATGGACCCGCACGGTGCTTTGCAAACATTGACGTCAAGATTCAGCGGAGATCGAACGGAGACTGGGACCTGGTCAAGCGAACGAAGACCGATGAGACGGCGGCTTTCGCCTCGCGGCTACCCGACAGAAGGGGAAGGTACAGAGCAGTGACGCCGGCCATCACGTTCTCCGATGCCAAGAAATGTGCCAAAACCGTTTCGCCGACGGAGCGACACTTTCACCGAGGCGGACGCTAATCATCAACCCCGGCTCGGTTGGCGATTCCTCACGAAACTAGGAGGGACCCGTTGCCGATAGTGAGGGGGCCCCCGCACACCCGGTGGCGGTCTCGGTACGTCCCCAGATCAGCAGCGCTAGAGTTACATGCCAGAGCACATCTCGAGCAAGGGGGCTTC
>JALZBR010000058.1 GCA_030863485.1 Actinomycetota bacterium | reverse complement strand
CACCCGCCGTGAGCGCGGAACTTCCCCAAGCCGATATGCGCAGGATGCTCGTGTCAGGAATCTGCTGCACCTCGATCGACCGACGCAGCGTCTTCGCGTCTATCCCGAGCGCAGCTGATGCTGACTCAAGTACTGCTCCCCTCTCGATCAGGCGCTCCTCTCCGCCCACGACGCGGTCCGGATCGGAATCGAGGCGCGTCTGCTGGTTGAGCGTATTGGACTCTATCAGAACCTCCGCCGCGCTTTGATAACGTCGCGGCTGCCAGAATGAGACGACAGCGGCGGCGGCAGTCGCTACGACCAGACAAACCAGGGGAAGCCACCAACTACGACGCGGAATGCCCACCAAAAGGGGCTGGGCCGCATTCGGTGCCACACTCAACCTTTCCTCGCTGCGAGCGGGTACTTAAACGTTATCCATGCCAGAAGTGAGTATAGCGAAAGGAAGTGAGACCGATGGCGCCTAATCTAGAATCGGCCTCTCACGGAGATTGTACGGGACGTCCGACGAACCACCTGAAGAAGTTCGCAGAACCCACTTTGCCGAGAAGAATTCCTAGGTTCCCGCTTACATCGCTCTTATCCGAGGGTCGTGCTGCTAGAGACGCGGGCTCCCTAGGTTGATCTAACGGTCTCGCCTGTGATGTTCGACGCCGTGAGAGTGTTCGAATCGCCTTCCTCGATTTTGGCATCCATGCAGGATCGAGCAGATTCCCTCTTCGTTAAGATTGATGGAATCGTGCGGAGGAGAATGGCAATGTCGCGCCAAAGTGTCCATTGTTCGATGTACCGGTTATCGAACCGCGCCCGCTCCTTGATGGCTCCGTGGCTGCAGTCACCACAAACACCATTGACCTGCGCAAGTCCCGTTATCCCGACCGGTAGCCGATGCCGGTCTTTATACACGGGAATCGTTTCGCTAAAGCTGTCGACCAGGTCGGGCTGCTCTGGCCTTGGACCGACGAGTGACATATCGCCCCGAAGGACGTTCCAGAACTGTGGCAATTCGTCGATTTTGCTGCGTCGCAAGAATGAACCGACGGGGGTGACCGGTAGACGGCTAGCGTCCGATCGAGCGGAACTCTCCGCGCCATGCCGCAGCGATCTAAGCTTGAGGATCTCGAAGCGTCTGCCATTCTGACCGACACGCCACTGACGGAAGATCACCGGGCCGGGACTTGTAAGGAGTACTGCCAGGACTCCGAAAGCGAGTAAGGGTCCGCTGGACACGAGGAGGATCCCTGCTAGCGCTACGTCTATAGCGCGTTTAATCCCCCAGCAGGCCGTTCGGCCCGGCTCCCTGCGAGGCGAGCAAAGGGGAATGCCCCAGATCTCATCCAGTGATCCATCCGTCACCCCGATGTCGAAAAAGCGTGGAACGATCCAGAGGTCGGCTCCCGACGCCTTGGCAAGGCGTAGGACGCCCACCAGCTCCCGCTCCGCCCGTGAAGGGAACGCGACAATCACATGGCGGACCACACCATTTCGTATGAAGTCCTCAAGGTCCTCGCTTCTACCGACATGGAACGCATCTAGCTCCGCGGCCTCATCATCAAGATATCCGATCGGAGCTAGTCCATACTCCGGATGGCGCTGCAACTGCTGAATCAGTTCGCCTCCAATGGTTCCACCTCCAAGGACCACCACCGGTTCAGCTAGCTTTCCGGCTGCCCGTAGTCGGCGTACCAGGAGGGAGGTCGCTGCTCTGAAAATCATAACCGCCAAAGGGAACAGACATGCCTGAAGTAATAAAGGAGTGGACTTGCCGAGTGAGAGCGCAGCTACGACTGCTATGAGACTCGGAGACGACAGCTTGACGAGGAGGTCTGGTAAGTGTTCGAGCACACTCAATTGCAGACGCAGACGGTAGAACCCACTCGCAGCTAGTATCAGCAATGCTACGCAAACGTGGAACCAGGCAAACCACGACCAAGAGCGCAGCAGTGCCATGGTTACCAAGGCTGCGAGGACGTCTCCTCCTAAGAAGATGCATCGAGTCAGGCTCGTAGCACGTCCCGCGATGAGATGAGTGCCGGTAACCGTGGCTCGGGCGCGTCGCAACGATTTGGGACGAAGGCAAAGTACCCTCGTCCTGTCGGTGGGGAGGGTGCTGTTAGCCCGGGCCGCCGCAGCCTCGCGAAATCGTGACAAATTACCACCAGACCTCACTAGAAAAGCCCCAACTAACGCTTCACCTGTAGCAAAGGTGTAATGGCTTGTCGCGAGACGTTTGGGTGGGGCAAAAGGCGTATTTAGGGACGAAGAGGGCGAATCTGACCCTGTAGTGGGTAGTTTGACTTACTTGCCGTGGACCAAGCGCACCTCCGTGTTCAAGAAGCGCGCAGACG
>JALZBR010000048.1 GCA_030863485.1 Actinomycetota bacterium | reverse complement strand
GCCTCGGGTTACGCGGGCAACCTCAGGAGTCTCATTTCAGACCTCGGTCTAGACGACGCGGTTCGTCTCGTCGGGTTCCGAAGCGACACGATCTCATTCTTGAACTCGATCGATGTGTTCGCGCTCGCTTCGCGATCGGAGGGATTCGGTCTCGTCGTCCTCGAGGCGATGGTTGCCGGAAAAGCCGTCGTCGTTCGGGAGATGCCGCCGCTGACGGAGTTCGTCGAGCATGAACAGACCGGGATCCTCGTAGCCTCGGGGACACCGGACGGGTTTGCCGACGGGATCGTCCGCTTATTGCAGGACCCGCGAGAGGCAGAAGCGTTGGGAACGCGAGCCCGTCGCCATGCGTCGACGCACCTCTCCGTGGCTCGGATGACTAGCGAGACGATGGGTGTGTACGAGAGCGTCCTGAAGGCCAAAGGCGCTGCTGCGCCGGGTGGCGGGCATGGATTCCGATGACGCGCGTCTGAGTCCTCTAGCGGCGGCGCAACTACCGAGGCACTGCACCGTTGGTCGCCACCGCGATATGAAGGGACGCGTGAGCACGTTGGGACCAGGGACATGTGCGGAATAGTCGGCGGGTTCTGCGTCGACGGCTTCGACGCCGATGCTGCGGAAACCGCTATCGAAACCATCCATCACCGAGGACCGGATGAGCAAGGCAGGTTCACCCGGGATGGCGTGTTTCTGGGAATCTGTCGGCTGAGCATCATCGACGTGGCCGGCGGCCGACAACCGATGTGGAACGACGAGCGGTCATGTTGCATCGTCTACAACGGTGAGCTTTACAACTTCCGGGAGCTCCGTGCTCAGTTGGAGAGCCACGGCCACGTCTTTCGGACCCGTTCCGACACCGAGGTTGTGCTACTCGCCTATCAACAATGGGGGCGCGACTGCCTTACTCGCATGAATGGGATGTTCGCCCTTGCCATCTGGGACGCTCGAAGTCGAACTTTGTTCCTGGCTCGGGATCGAATCGGCGAGAAGCCTCTCTACTACTACAGCGACGCGAGCGGTCGTTTCGTCTTCGCGTCGGAGATCAAAGCCATCGTCGCCGATCGTTCGATCCCCCGGCGAGTCGACATCGAAGGACTCGCGAACTTCATGACCTTCGGGCATGCGGTGGCCCCCGTCACGATGTTTCAAGGCGTCAAGAAGCTCCTTCCCGGTCACTTCCTCGTGGCGTCCGAGCAGGGTGTCTCGCTCTCGCAGTACTGGGACGTCGGGGACGAGCCGCAAGTTGACGGGTCAGTCGTCTCCGAGCAAGACGCCGCGGCCCGGGTTAGGGCACTCTTAGAAGATTCGGTTCGCAGACGAATGATCGCAGACGTCCCCGTAGGAGCATTTTTGAGCGGCGGCGTCGACTCGAGCGCGATCGTCGCATTGATGACGAGGAGCTCGCACGAGCGGGTGAAGACCTTCTCTCTCGGATTCGACGCAGGCGGACAGTACGACGAGCTGGCGGCGGCCCGCGTGGTCGCCGAGCATTTCGGCACCGACCACAACGAGCTGCGGGCGGAGCACGTCGATCTCGTCCACACGCTGCGGACGCTCGTCTACCACTACGACGAGCCCTTCGGGGATCCTGCCGGGTTCCCCGTCTACCTGCTGAGCCAGCTCGCGCGCCAGCACGTGAAGGTGGTCTTGACGGGTGATGGTGGGGACGAGCTCTTCGGCGGTTACCGTCGGTATGCGGCCGACCAGGGTGCGCGTCTCTACCAGCGACTTCTGCCCGGCGCGCTTGCGAGGTGGATCCCCCGAGGGATCGGCTACGTGCCAAGAGCTCGGCGTCTGAAGAAGACGATGTCGGCGATGCCGGTGACCGACGAAGCCAGACGGTACGCGACCTGGATGCAGTTCTTCACGCCCGAGGCGCGGGCCGAGTTGCTCGCCCCGGTGTGGGACCGCGTGGGGGACTACGATCCCGCGTGGTCGTACGACGAGTACTACGGGGGCCTGCGCTCGACCGCGGCCGATCACCTCAACCGGCTCATGTATGTCGACCTCAAGACCTGGTTGCCGGACATGTATATGGAGAAGACGGACAAGGCGACGATGGCCTGCAGCCTCGAAGGAAGGCTGCCTTTGCTCGATCACCGTCTGGTCGAGCTTGCGTTCCAGATCCCCGGGAAGTACAAGATCCGCGGCTTGAGCACGAAGCGCGTCCTCAAGCGGGCGGTCGCTGGGTTGGTTCCGCCGAGCGTACTTCGCAGGCGGAAGCACGGGTTTTCGGTGCCGACCGATCCGTGGTTTAGGGGATCTCTCAAGCAGTTCGCGAGGGAGGTCATTCTCGATCGGCGCACGCTCGATCGGGGGTACCTCGATCCGTCTGCAGTCCGCCGCATGTGGAAGGAGCACGCTGAGGGGCGTCACGTCTGGGATGCTCAGCTCTGGCTCCTCCTGAACCTGGAGCTCTGGCAGCGCCTCTACCTCGATGGAGAGGGCGTTTGACCCCCCCGAAGGTGGCCCATGTCACGACTACCGACATGTCGCTTCGGTACCTATTGCTCAACCAGCTTCGGAGTCTCGAGCAATCTGGATATGACGTCGTCGGGATCTCGTCCGCGGGACCCGACGTACCAGCGCTCGAAGCCGCTGGAATCCGACACATCCCGGTAGAGATGACCAGAAGTGCCTTGACGCCGTTCCGCGATCTCATCGCGATCACGCAGTTGTATCGTCTCTTCCGGCGCGAGCGCTTCGCGATCGTCCACGCCCACAACCCAAAACCGGGACTGCTAGCGCAGGTCGCCGCAAGACTCGCGAGAGTCCCGGTTATCGTTAATACGGTTCACGGCTTTTACTTTCATGACGCGATGCGTCCGATGCTGCGCCGATTCCACATCGGGCTGGAGAAGGTTGCCGCTCGCTGCTCCGACGTGATCTTGTCGCAGAACCTCGAAGACATCGAGGTCGCCGTCCGCGAAGGTATCGCCGGTCGCGCCAAGATGAAGCATCTCGGCAACGGGATCGATCTGTCCCAGTTCGACCCGGCCAGCATCCCTCCGCCGGAGAGGGCGTCATTGAAGCGGGACCTTCACTGGCCCGAGAGCGCGTTGGTGGTCGGCTACGTCGGCCGCCTGGCCGCCCGGCGCAAGGGGTTCCTCGATTTCCTCGCCGCTGCACGGGAAGTCGCCGCCGTGTTTTCCGACGTCTATTTCCTGGTAGTCGGTGCCGAGGACAAAGGCAAGCCCGACAGCGTCTCACCCGACGTCGTCGACGCAAGTGGCATCAGCAATCGCTTCCACTTCACTGGGTGGCTTCCGAACTCCGAGCTGCCTCGCCTGTATGCGGCCATGGACCTGCTGGTCTTGCCTTCGCTCTTCGAGGGGATCCCCCGCACGCTTATGGAGGCGGCCGCTATGGGCCTTCCAGTGGTCGCGACCGACGTCAAAGGGAACCGCGAGGTCGTCGAAAACGAGGTCACGGGCCTGCTGGTGCCGTACGCGGACCCCGCGTCGCTTGCGGCGGCCATTTCGCGTCTGGTGTCGGATCCCCCCCTGCGTCGGCGATTCGGCGAGAACGCTCTCGCGTCGGCCGCGTCTCGTTTCGATGAGAGAGTTGTTTTCGACATGATCAGGCGCGAATACGACCGCCTCTTGAGCGAGAAGAACCTGAACATCGCATCGTTGGACGTGCCGCGGGAGGGATCGTGAGCAAACGCGTCGTGGTGACAGGTGTCGCGGGGTTCATCGGCAGCCACTTGGCTGAAGCTCTCATAGACCGAGGCGATACCGTCGTGGGTTTGGACGACTTCAATGAGTACTACTCGTCCGCAAGGAAGCGGTCGAATCTCGATGAGGTCTCGAAAGTCGCCGGTACCAGTGGGAGGTTCCAATTCCTCGAGTGCGACATCCGCGACCGGAAGACGGTGGATCGACTATTCAGGGAACGCGAGATCGATGCGGTGGCCCACCTCGCTGCGATGCCCGGTGTCAGGGCATCACTCGATGATCCATACCTCTATTACGACGTGAACCTTGCAGGCACCACCTCGTTGCTCGACGCAGCCGTGGGTCGTGCGACAAGTGCGCCCCGCGAGCGACTCCCGGTCTTCGTGTTCGCGAGCACTTCGTCCGTATACGGCGCCGATTCTCCGATCCCATTCGTCGAGATTTCGCCGTGCGACAGACCCCTCGCCCCCTATCCTGCGAGCAAGCGGGCGGGCGAGATGATCGGCCACACCTACCACCACGTTTATGGCTTGGATTTCACCGCCCTGCGGTTCTTTACCGTGTACGGACCTCGCAACCGCCCCGACATGATGGCCTTCAAGGTCGCTGACAGTATCCGATGTGGCCGAGAGGTTCCGTTGCACAACGGAGGCGATATGCGCCGCGATTGGACCTTTGTCGGCGATATCGTGCGCGGCGTGACGAGCGCGATCGACCGTCCGCTCGGTTATGAGGTCGTCAACCTCGGTCGCGGTGAACCGGTCAACCTCAACGATTTCGTCGCTACCATCGAGGGCCGGCTTGGGACGACGGCCAAGTTGGTGGACAGGCCGATGCCTGCAACGGACATGCGCGAGACCTACGCGGACATCAGCAAGGCGCGGCGGTTGCTCGATTACGCCCCCGGCACGACTCTCGAGGAGGGCGTCCGGCGGTTCCTCGACTGGTACGACGGGGTATCGGTCTCTGATGGCGCATAGCGGCGACGACGGCCGCACGCCGCGGACGCTCGAAGTAAGAGGGCCGTTCACGGTAGCCGATGACGCCTCGGTGGGGGACTGGTGCATCATCGGAGGCGCGAATGGGCCAGCCGTCATCGAATCAGGGTGCCGATTGGGGGATCACGCGAAGATCGGTGGGAGCGTCTTCCTCGGGTCGGGTTCGCAGGTCGGGGATTACGTCGTGCTTGGCCACGCAACGAAGCGTCTCACTACCGGCCACGACCCAACGGAGACCCACGGCCGTGCACAGCGGTTTCTCGTTCGTGACGGTTCGACGCGTATCGGACCGGATGCGGTCCTTCGCTCGCACAGCGTCGTGTACCTCTGCGTCCGCGTGGGCAGCGGGTTAACCACGGGGCATCACGTTCTGATACGGGAGCACACGACGATCGGCGACAGATGCATCTTCGGCAGCTATGCGAGCTGTGACGGCTATACCGTGGTCGGCAGCGACACGCACGTTGGTCAGTACGCGCAACTCTCGCAGGGGGCCCGGATTGGGAACGGTTGCTTCATCGGCGGACATACGGTCTTCTCCGACAACAGGATGGCTGTGCGCATACCCGACCGTGACCTGGACGGTGCCGTCGTCGGTGACTTCGTCCGCATCGGATTGGGATGCGTGATCTTGCCGGGCGTGTCCATTGGCGAGGGAGCGATGGTTGGAGCCGGCTCGATCGTCTCGCGGGACGTCCCTTCGGGAGTGTTGGCGTTTGGAAGCCCCTGTCGCGTAATCAGGTCGTTGCAGCCCGAGGAGCTCGCGGATTATCGCGACTCCTTCTCGACTCCTTGACGGGTCGGCCGCCTCGAAGCTCGTCCTTCGAGAATGGTGGCGGTGGCATAGCGAGCGAACGCCATCGAGGAAGTGAAAGCAGGCGAGACGGCGTTGAGCACGTGTGTCCCGGTAGCCTGCGTGATCAGCACGAAGTCCATGACGAGCTGGCGCGTCGGCCAGTGGACGAGCTGCGGCCTGATCCCGACCTTGTCGCTGCGCTCGAGGTCTTCCGGTCTCAGCATTGGAACGAGCTTCGCAGCGTCGCGATAGATGGCTTTACCCACGTACTTGCGGGTCTCGGTTGCTGCAGCGCGGCGGAACTCCCGGCTCTGCCGTAGGAGAGCGAGATCTCGCCGGACGATCGTGGGTCCTTCCCGGCCGATCCCGCGAGCTCCCCGGTAGCTCTCTCTGCCGA
>JALZBR010000016.1 GCA_030863485.1 Actinomycetota bacterium | reverse complement strand
GCGATACACCGACGACGCGGTAGCGATCGACGACCTCGACCTCGGGATCAAGGACGGCGAGTTCATGGTCTTCGTAGGCCCATCCGGATGCGGGAAGTCCACCGCCCTTCGCATGATTGCCGGTCTGGAAACAGTTACCGACGGCGAGATCAAGATCGGCGGGAGGGTAGTCAACGATGTGGCTCCTAAGGACCGGGACATCGCCATGGTGTTTCAGAACTACGCCCTGTACCCCCACATGACCGTGCGCGAGAACATGGCCTTTGGGCTCAAACTCGCAAAGCTGGACAACAGCGAGATCGACAGGCGAGTCAAGCACGCCGCGGACATCCTGGGCCTCACCGAATACCTGGACCGCAAACCCCGCGCCCTCTCCGGCGGCCAACGGCAGCGCGTGGCCATGGGCCGGGCCATCGTCCGAGAGCCTCAGGCGTTCCTGATGGACGAACCCCTTTCGAACCTGGATGCAAAGCTTCGGGTGCAGATGAGGTCAGAGATCTCGCGTATCCAGAATGACCTCAACGTCACCACTATTTACGTGACGCACGATCAGGTTGAAGCGATGACCATGGGCGACCGGGTTTCAGTCCTCAAGAAGGGGGTCCTGCAACAAGTCGGAACGCCGCAGGAGCTGTTCGAAGAGCCGGTCAACCTCTTCGTTGCGGGTTTCATCGGCAGCCCCGCCATGAACTTCGCAACCACGAAGATCAGGAGATCGGACGAGTCCCTCGTATTCGATCTCGGAGACCAGACCCTCACAGGGGGCGACGATCTCCTCGAGAAAAGGCCTGCCCTTCGCCACTTCATTGACAAAGAAGTCATCGTCGGCATCCGGCCCCAGGATTTCGAGGATGCTGCCCTGCAATCGGATGCTCCCGACACCTGTCGCGTCAAGGCAAAGCTCGACCTGGTCGAAGCCATCGGGACCGAGACCCTTCTGCACTTCACGATGAATGCACCGGTGGCGGTTACGGAGGAGATGAAAGAGCTGGCTGCGGACGTGGGCGGCGAGGCCGCCGAACAACTCGAAAAGAGAGCGAAAGAAGGCCGCAACGAGTTCGTAGCGCAGGTCGATCCGAAAAGCAAGGTGCGCCAGGGAGACACTACTGATCTGGTCGTCGACATCTCCCAGTTGCACTTCTTCGACCCCGAGACCGCTCAGAGCATCTTCCAGTAACGGCGGGGACGCGATCGCGGCAGGTACACGCGGGCAGTCGGACTGCTACAGTCCTAGTACACCAGATTCTCGGGCCGGGGGGACCGATAACGCCACCTCCGTTCGAGAGAGAACGGAGGTTCCGATGCGGGCAAAGCGTCAGGTGACATCGGTGCTGACGGTGGGGGCAATTTTCTTTGCGGCCTGCACCAGCGGCGACGTCGGCGGTGGCAATGGTGGTGAAGAAGAAGACACCGGCGGTGGTGGCAGCGTCTCGGTGGCGGCCGTATGGACCGGGACCGAGCAGGAGAGCTTCCAAGCTGTGCTCGACGCGTTTACCGAGCAAACCGGCATCGACACCGAGTACCAGAGCAACGCCGACATCGGCACCTTCCTAGGAACGCAGATCGAAGGGGGGGAACCGCCGGACGTCGCCCTTCTTCCTCAGCCCGGCCTCCTACGCGATTTCGCCAGCCAGGACGCCCTGACCGAGGTAAACGATGAAGCGGCTTCCGCGGTCGAGGAGAACTACGCTCCCGTCTGGACCGATCTGGCCAGCGTCGACGGCAAGCTCTACGGCGTTTACTTCAAGGCAGCGAACAAGTCGACCTGGTGGTATAGCACGCAAGCCTTCTCGGACGCTGGGGTAGAGCCGCCCGAGGACTACGACGAGCTCGTTCAACAAGCTGGGACGGTCGCGCAGTCGGGTCTTCCCTACCTTTCCCTCGCAGGTGGTGACGCATGGCCTCTCACCGACCTGTTCGAGAACGTTTACCTACGCACGGCGGGACCCGAGAAGTACGACCAGCTGTCTAACCACGAGATCAAGTGGACCGACCCGAGTGTGATCGAAGCCCTCGAGGTGATGGGCGAGCTCCTGAAGGACGACGCCAATCTCGCCGGAGGCAAAAAGGGAACACTGCAGACAGACTTCCCCACGTCGGTTAGCCAGGTCTTCGGTGACCAGCCCGAGGCAGCGACCGTCTTCGAGGGCGACTTCGTTGCCGGGGTCATCTCGGGTGAGACGAACGCCAAAGTTGGTGAAGACGCTGATTACTTCCCGTTCCCGGCAATCGATGGGTCGCCGCCTGCAGTGGTTGCAGGTGGAGATGTCGCTGTCTCGCTTACCGACAGTGAGGAAGGTCAGGAACTACTGACGTTCCTCGCCAGCGCTGAGGCCGGCGAGGCCTGGGCCGAGCTCGGAGGTTTTGCCTCGCCAAACCAAGCAGTCGACACCAGCGTTTACCCGGACGAGGTCTCGCAGCGCAATGCCGAGGATGTCATCGGTGCGGAGGACCTGCGTTTCGACATGTCGGACCTACAGCCACCCGACTTCGGGGCGACCGCCGGCCGTGGGATGTGGCTCAGGTTCCAGGAATATGTCGAGACCCTGGACGCCGAGGCGGTTGCGCAGGACCTCGAAAAGGACGCTGCCAAAGCTTTCAAATAGAGCGAGCGAAAGCTTCTCGAGATGGCGACTGCAGAAGCGCAGGCGGGCGTAAAGTCCGCCGCGGGTAAACCGGCCAAGATCGAGCGACCCCCCGGAGGGGGCCGCTCGTGGTCCGGTTTCCTCTTTCTACTGCCGGCCCTGCTCGCTCTCGGAGCGTTCGTCCTCTACCCGTCGATCGACACCTTCGCGCAAAGTTTTCAAGCCGACGACACAAGGGCGTTCGTCGGGCTTGAGAACTACCAGGCGATCGCAGAGAGCGCCCGGATCCGCACGGCCGTCATCAATACGGCTATCTGGGTTGTCATAGCGCCCGTCCTCATCACCGGGCTGGGCCTAATCGTCGCCGTCTTGACCGAGCGAGTCAGTTATGCAGGCGCCATCAAGACCATTCTCTTCATGCCGATGGCGATTTCGGCCCTTGCTGTAGGCGTCATCTGGCGCGGCGTTTACGATCCCGATCCCGCGATCGGTCTGGCCAACGCGGCCCTGGGCAATGTCGCCGAGGCTGTTGACGAGCCAGGGCGCTATCCCGATGCCACAATCCCACCCGAGGGGTCCTTGATAAAGGAGAAGGACGGTTCCCTGACGACGAAAGAGACCTTCGGGGCCGGAGAGGTCGGTTTGATCGGAGTCGTCGGAATCCCGGAACCCGCGGGCGCCGTAGAAGCGAGTCCGTCTGCCGAGGTCGGAGAAGGCGATGCGGCAGTTCTCGTATGGCGAGATTTCTCCCCCGAGGGAGGCAAGACGGGCCAGGTAGACCCGAACGAGCTGGCACTCGGAGATGCCACGATCGCCCTCCTCGATGAGAACGGCCAGGAACTAGAGACCTCAACGACCGATGAAAACGGCGTCGCCACGTTCAGGGGTGTAGGAGACGGACCATTCAAGGCCAGCATGACACCGGCCAACTTCGATCGAGGTTACACAGGTGTCGACTGGCTCGGCGCATCGGAGGTAACTCCTTTCGGCTATCCGCACCTGGTGACGCTCGCCATCATCTTTGCCTTCGTGTGGATGCAGCTCGGTTTCGCGATCGTCGTGATCGGATCCGGCTTATCAGCCCTTCCCCGAGATCTCCTTGAGGCAGCGCGAGTCGACGGAGCAACCGAGGGACAGGTGTTCAGACACATCACCTTTCCGCTGTTGAAGCCCGTCCTCATCGTCGTTTTTGTGACGTTGACGATCAACGTCCTTAAGATCTTTGACATTGTGTACGTCCTCGCCCCGAACGCCGTCCAAAATGAGGCCAACGTCATCGCGCTAGAGATGTGGAAGTCGTCATTCGCCGCTAGGCAGTTCGGGGTCGGAGCAGCGGTGGCGGTTCTGCTCTTCTTGCTGGTAATCCCGATCATGGTCTTCAACTTGCGACGTTTCCGAAGGGAGAGCGCGTGATGGCCGCTCACAGTCAGGACATCGCTGGGCTCGCACCCCAGACTCGCTCCCAGCGAATAAGCCGCGCCTTGTCGAAAGGACCGCTGCACGCTTTCCTTATTTTCATCGGGCTCTTCTGGCTTACCCCGACTGTCGGCTTGCTCATAACCAGCTTCAGATCAGCGGCGGACAACGGTGAAACCGGCTGGTGGTCGGCACTCTCGGAGCCGCGTCAACTTACCCTTGAACCCTACAAAGAGATCCTCGCAAACGAGTCCTTGCTCGGAGCGTTCTGGAACACCGTGAAGATCTCCGTACCCTCCTCTCTTCTAGTCGTGATCATTGCGGCTCTGGCAGCTTACGCGTTCTCATGGATCAACTTCAGAGGACGCGAGCCCTTGTTCCTGTTGGTCATCGCACTCCTGGTCGTGCCCCTCCAGATGGCCCTGATACCCGCCGCTCGATTGTTCAACTCCATGAACCTGTTCGGAACGGTTTGGGCGGCGATCATCTTCCACGTCGCTTTCGGACTCCCGTTCGCGATCTTTCTCTTGCGAAACTTCTTCATAGGGATACCCAAGGATCTGCTCGAGGCCGCGCGGATCGACGGGGCGTCCGAGTTACAGATCTTCAGAAAGATCATGCTTCCTTTGGGCATGCCGGCTATCGCTTCGCTGTTAATTTTCCAGTTCATGTGGACGTGGAATGACCTCTTGGTGGCCCTGACCTTCGCTCCCGGGGACGCGGCCCCCCTGACGGTTTTCATTCAGTCTCAGACCAGGCAGTTCGGATCGAACCTCGACGTCATCGCGCCGGGCGCCTTCTTGACAATGATCGTTCCTCTGATCGTGTTCTTTGCGTTTCAGCGGTACTTCGTCGAAGGAGTCCTCGCCGGTTCCATTAAGTGACGAATCATGGATCTTCGGTTCTCGACCACGTTCGACAGTGCACGCCGTAAAGAAACCTATCGGCGACTCGCACGACTCGTGCGGCGAGACGAAGACGAAGGTCAATTACTGGCTCTCGACGACGTCCGCGATCGCTTGCGACTGTTCGACCAACATTACGAAGGGGTGAAGGCTATCCCTATTGCAGCGGTTGTAGGCACTGCCGGCCGGGCCGAAGACTTCGACGAAGAATTCTTACCGAAGCGAATCGAGATGCGTGAACGATGGCGGTCTGTAGAGCAAGCCTTTCCGCAAGGCGAGTTCCCACCTATCGTCGTCTATCGAGTCGACGACGCATACTTCGTGTCCGACGGGCATCATCGAGTCGCCATCGCGAAGAGGAGCGGGGTGGAAATGATCGACGCGGAGGTGACCCGGCTGGAGAACCGATTCCCGATCTCGAGAGACATCGATCTCGGAAGGCTCATCCACCTAGAGCAACAGCGGATATTCATGGAGGAGAGCGGGCTCGAGCGGGCACGTCCGGAGGCCAGTGTGTACTTCAGCCGAGCCGACGGGTACATCCAGCTGCTCGAGCTCGTGAAGGTACACGGCTACCACCTCATGCAGGAGAGGGCGCGGGTCTTGGACCCGGAAACGATCGCCGGTGACTGGTACGACCGCGTTTACCTGCCCACGATAGCGGCCATCAAGAAGGAGAGAATCGAAAGCGTCGAGGCTGGAGCCACGGAAGGTGACCTGTTCTTGTGGGTCTGGGAGCGGCGTCGCGCCCTCGATCCCGAGAGGCGCCGCATAAGCCTCGAGGAAACGGCCCGCGCCCTGCAGGGCACGAAGGCCCGGCGAGCCAGGGTTTAGAGACCTCTGACGGTCTGACCGCGCCTTTGATAATCGAGCTCATCATTGCACCACTCGCCCTGATTAGTTCCTTGATGTCCGAGAGGAGCACCATGACACGTGGCGGATCTATGCTCGTCTAACTGCGACGTCGACTATAGATGGGTCGTCGAGTCGCTATTCAACGAGAACCCTTTTCGTCTTGCCTCCACACTAGCTCCCCGAACTACGTATAAATGCGTATTTTCCAGCCCGGAAAAGGGTGCGAAAGTACATGTTGAATCTGGACATTTGGTAGTGATCGGGCCATTTCCCAACAGCTTGGCTTGCCGTGCCAGGCAAGCGCGACCCACGAGGGGACCTCTAGCTTGAATCCACGTAGACGTCTCGCCCAAGTGTCTTTCAGCGCGCTCGTCCTCGGCGCGATCCTCCCGCCCGCTTCCGCCGTCGCCGCGGCGGGATCTTGCCTTGGCTTCCAAAGCACGCATAGCGGGGACAACGCCAGCGACGGGACGATCCAGGGGACCGACGACGCGGACGTGATCGACGGAAGCGGCGGCACCTACACGATCAACGCTCTGGGGGGCGACGACCTCGTCTGTGGGGGCGCCGGCGACGACACGATAAACGGGGGGCCGGGCACCGACGCCATAGACGGAGGCGACGGCAAGGACACGATCAACGGAGACGACAACGACGACCTGATCTTTTCGGGCCTGGGAGACGATGTCATCGACGGGGGGCCCTCCGACTCGGGCGGAGACTGGATTTATTTCTACGACATCCTGGGCTCCGTCACGGTCGACCTAGAGCGCGGTAGCTCGCGGCAAAGCACCGGGGAGACAGACGACCTCAACAATCTTGAAAACGTCTACGGCTCTCCGGGTCACGACACCATCTTTGGAGACGACGCCGCCAACTATCTCGTGGGCTGGGAAGGTAACGATTTGATTGGGGCCAGGAACGGTGACGACGTGGTCAACGGCATGGCCGGAAACGACGCGATGTTCGGCGGCGGAGGCCTCAACGACTGGCTCGTCTACTTCGACGCAGATGGTCCTGTGACGGCGGACCTCCAGACCGGGGAGGCCACCGTCGGCTTCAACGGATCCGAGCCCGGCCGAGACGGTCTGAGTGGCTTCGAGTCACTAAGCGGCTCGGATCACGACGATTTTCTCTATGGCGACGCCGGGAAGAACTATCTGGCGGGAGCCGACGGAGAGGACACCCTGGACGGACGGGATGGTTTTGATACAGCGATGTTCTATAGGGCCGTAGTCGCGAATCTCAGGCATGGGAAGGGCACGAGCTGGAAAACCGTGACTCCCCCCCGAGGCGACGAGCCCTACCAAGTGGCGGTCATCGACACGTTGCTGGGCCTCGAGGGCCTCTGGGGGTCCCCGGACTGGGACACGCTCATCGGGGATGGGGCAAACAACCTCCTCCGTGGGGATGCGGCGAGCGACGACATTCGCGGGGCGGGGGGTCAGGATTACTTCATCCACGAGGACGATGTCGATCAAGAGAACGATGCCGGCTCCACTTCAGGCGGGAAGGGGTCCTATGACCTCGCTGATTACTCGCTGTCGCCAGACCGATTGAATATCGACCTCGTTTCGGGACTGAATGACCTCGGAGGGCAGCTAGTCGGCGTCGAGGGGCTTCGTGGCTCCGACCGGCGCGACGTCTTCACAGGCAACGATCTAGCCAACTTCTTCTTCGGTGGGGGCGGCGATGACGTTCTGCGCGGCAAGCACGGAAGAGATGGCCTCGCCGGCGGGGAGGGCGTAGACAAACTCGCGGGAGGTCGTGCATCGGACCGCTGCATCGAGGGCGAACAGATTTCCGGTTGCGAAAAGCTTGCGTCGCCCAAGCACCATCCCTTGACCTCAATCGCCGGGAGCATGTCCCGTCCCGCGGCTTTGGAGGCTGGAGCGGTGGGGCCAGAGGAAGGGCGCAGGTACAAGTAAGGCATCCGAACTTCGACCATCGGTCGGGGTGTGTGCCAACCCTAGAAGTTCCAAGGTGTCTCTTGCCTCCTTGGGTAATGATAGTGACCAAACTCGTAAGGAGGGGAGCTGTGTCCGTAGTCAACTTTCAGGATCTCCCCGTGGGCGAACGCGAGGCCGAGTGGGATGGAGATAGGGCAAACAAGAGAGTCCGTGAGTGGGCCGACGCCGAGGACGAGCCCAACGAGAAATACCGACGGGCCTTCGTCTGGTACGACGCAGATGAGCAAGACCTCTTCAAGTCCTACAAGCTGCAAATCGCCGACGTCGTCAACGGTGAGCTCACGGTGATGCCGAGGGGTGTCATCACGGCAGGGAATGTCATGCAGGGGTCTCGGGGCGGTGTTGACCTTCCCAAGAAAGACATCCAGGGCGTCCGAAACCACCTGGCTAAGTACTACAAGAAGATGGGCGACGAGCCCCCTTGGGAGAAAGAGCAAGATTAAGCTCGGTGCCAACGCCTTGACGCACTGCGTCGGTCTGGGGGCCTAACGTGCGAACGATCTCTTTGAAGAGACAGACAGTCGAAGTAGATGCACCGCGAGACCTGGTCTTCGAGGTGGTGGCGGGCGCGGGAAAGAAAGTTCGCGAAATCAACCAAGGCAAAGTGGTGGAGTTCGAGACGCAGTGGCGTGACCGATCGATCAAGACGGTCGAAGAGCTTCGGCTCGACCCGCCGCGGGAGATCCGCTACCGCTGGCTCGAGGGCCCCCTTCAGAACGTAGTCGAGAAGATCGTTTTCGATTCCAAAGGAGCCTCCAGTACGAAGATGACGTACACAGGCACTTTCGAGTCGGATAGGGGCATCGCAGGATGGGTGCGCTCATTCGTGTTCGTCCGTCCCGCCTTCGACCGACTCGTACGCGAGCATCTCGATGAGGGCAAGCGGATCGCCGAGACACGCGCTAAACGGTCTCACGTTCATCCTCGAGCTTCACAGGACATCTGAGGTCTTACCGGACCTCGAGTCCGGCATTTCGTCCAGATCTTCGTCCCTGCGCGCAGGGGCGATGCGTCGCTTGCGCAGCGCGACCCCGATCCCGATGAATATGACGACCGTCAGAACGAGCATTCCTGTGCGGCCCGCCCACTTCTCGACCAGGTGCCAGCTCTCATCGGCAAGGAACCCCACGAGCACGAACCCGCACGCCCACACGATTGCTCTCGTAGGTTTTGAGCACTTGTGGCTGACCCGTTACGTGTCGGGGGAAATCCGTTCCGAAGAGATCTCAAGCGATGGTCGTCACCAGCGGCATCGGAGTTTTCGACCGGCCCCACGAGGGCCGAATGGCCGAGGGCCGAGGGCGGACATGTAGGAAACGTGGAAGAAAACCCGCTCGACCCCATCTCTTGATGGTTCCTTGCAAGTCTACCGATGTCTCTGGCCGGTTTAGGAGGATAAGTGCAGTCGCCTGCGGGACACAGTGGCTTGGACTTGAGAGAACCCTTTCAAGGTTCAAGGGGGCAGAGAACCCTCGAATGGGGGATTGGACGACGAGACCGAATCATTGACTCTTGTCGGGGGGGCTCCCGATCCGCTGCCGAGTTCAACCTGATCCGCCACCCACGACAGCCTGGACCCGGCGGCTGTCCCCCTGAGATCATGAGGAGCCCCCCTCTTCCTTTGAAAAGGAACGAAGAAGCCCCCTTCAGGTGCGAGGGGGCGGGATTGGGGGCCCCAGCGTGACCCCTAATCGGGTCTCCCCCAAGGCCCCCTACCAAACCGGCCACGCCGGGACCGGTGTCTCTTCCTCCCCCCGAGTGGCGATTCCACACACAAGAAAGTCATCTTTTTTCGAGCTAGGCGCTCCCTAGCCGGATTTTTTGTTCCTGGGGTGTGCCTAGTGTGGGTGCAGAGGGTCTCGCCGAGGCTCCCGTCTCACGAAAGGGGACGCGCATGGCGGATCCAGGAGTAGTAGAGGTTCTCATTAAGGGGCTTGCTGCAGGAGTTGCCGGTACCGCAGCTATGACGGCCTCAGAGAAGATCGAGCAGTCGATAACCGGCCGCGAAGACAGCATGGTGACGGCAGAGGTCGGAGCGATGGTCGCCAAGCCTCCCATTGAGACCGGCGCGCAAGCGCAGAAGCTAGGTCAGGTGGTGCACTGGATGCACGGGGTGACGTGGGGAGCCGTGAGGGGTCTTCTTGCGCTCACGCCGTTGAATGCTTTCACCGCGTCGGCGCTTCATTACGCGAGCCTTTGGACGAGTGATGCCCTGCTCTATCGCGTGTTGAAGATAGAGCCTCTGCCACACCAGTGGGAAAAGCAGGCGTTGGTCATCGACCTCTTTCACAAGCTGGTTTTGTCCGCCGTGACCTCTTTGGTCTTCCTCGCACTTCTGGAGGTATAGCGGTGACGGAACTCACAGCCTTCGCCCTCAACTGCTCGCTCAAGCCGAGCCCGGCCTCCTCAAGCTCGGAGCTCTTATTGAGCCAAGTGCTCACAGAGCTTTCAGAACACGGAGTTACCGGGTCCATGGAGAGGGTCGTTGATCACAGCGTTAAATTCGGCGTCACCTCAGATGAGGGCAAAGGCGATGACTGGCCAGCGCTTCGCTCAAAGGTCCTTGCGGCTGACATTTTCATCTTGGGCACACCCATCTGGATCGGGCATCCGTCAAGCATTGCTCAGCAGGTTCTCGAACGGATGGACGCGTTCTTAGGTGAGACCGACGAGATGGGTCGAATGGTCTCCTACGGAACTGTTGCCGGCGTCGCAGTGGTCGGTAACGAAGACGGCGCGCACCACGTCACTGCTCAGCTATATCAAGGTCTTGCGGACGTGGGCTTCACCGTCCCCGCAAATGCAGTCACATACTGGGTCGGCCGAGCCATGCAGAAAACGGACTACAACGACTTGGAGGAAACGCCCGAAGAGACCGAACGTGCGACGGCGATGATGGCCCGCAACATCGTTCACGTCGCCCGGTTGCTCAAGGAACATCCATATCCAGGAGACCCCGATGCGGACTATCCGAAGGACCAGTAGCGCTCTAGCCGAAGGATGATGATTTCATTCATCCGCTGGCTTTTCGGTTTCGCTGAACACTCTGATCAGATGAGATGCAAAGGACGTTCATCCCGAAGACGGCGCAGTTGTTCACTTCGTTCATCCTGCGTGACTGCTCCTACCTGCTTCAAGGGCCATCAAGATGGGGAAGAGGAGGGAGGCTCGCCTGGGTCCCCCCTACGCACACCTTGTCTGGTGGGGTCGTCCTTCTAAGCCGTCGGGCGGGCGCTTGTGGCGGAGCGCCCGCCTGAGCTTCTACCGAAGCCCACCTCCGCCCCGTGCTGCTACAGTAGCCTCGAGAAAGTGGACTTCGTGCGAGAAGGAGAGGGCAGTGTCAAGATTTCTTCATCCAGGGAGGGCGAGGGCTCGCAGCGCATAAGGGACTCGCCTCGACGTGTCCAAGTGGCAGACTGCGGGAGGCTCATTCGCAGTATCGATCGGCCATGCCCGGACCTGTGCCAGCCGGAAGGAGGCGATCGATCCCGTCGCGGGAAAATATCTTGCCTAGGCGTTTCGCCGCCTGTCGATCGCCGGTGATAGTTAGAGCCTCGGCAGCGACCGCCGAGGAAACCGTGCATTTGCCGGAAAGAACATCCACCCACGTCTTTTCGTCCGTAGTCACGACGACAGCGGCGGCCTCATCGTGGCCATCGTGCAGCTCTATCGAACCGTCATTGACCACCAGGTGGAAAGCCGAACTGCCGATGACGTATTGGTAGGTCTCCTTGACCCCGACGGTCGCTTCGCGGTCGGCGAGGCTGATCATCGCGATCCCCCCCCAACGGGGACGGAAGGTCTCTTCAGGTCGCCGCTCGTCCAGCCGCCGCGCTCCCCAGGCGATCAGCGGCGCCATCGCTCCTGCGAGATCGGAACCTTCAACGGTGAGTTCATAGACGTGTCGTGCCACCGGAGGTGGCAGCTCCTTTCGTGCCACCAGGCCCTCTTGCTCGAGTTCTCGTAGCCGCTCGCTCAGCAGCTTGCGACTTACCCCTGGCAGGCCCTCGACGAGATCCGTGAAGCGACGCGGTCCGTGTGCCAGTT
>JALZBR010000015.1 GCA_030863485.1 Actinomycetota bacterium | reverse complement strand
GTGCCCGACGGGGCACGGCCTCGTCGTCGTCGGCAGCAACATCGTCCTCGACCTGAACGGCTTTCAGGTCAAAGGGTTGAACAGCGTCGCCGAGGAAACCGTGGGCGTCCTGCTGCGGGGCGTCACGGGGGTGACCGTGAAGAACGGCACGGTTAGCGGCTTCGACGCCGGCGTCGTGAACGGGCGAGGGTCGGGGAACACCGTGGAGGGCCTCACGTTGCGCGAAAACATCGGAAACCACTCCAACTGCGGCTTCGGCGACGGCCTCGCTACCTTCAACTCGAGCTACAACGTCATTCGCAACAACACGATCGAGCGCAACGGCCCCTTCTCAGGAATATCCGTCGTCGGGCCCTCGACTGGCAACGCGGTGCGGGACAACCGCGTGGGCGACAATAGCCTGCTCGGCGTCTGTGGCCGTCCCGACCAGGACATCGGGATCCGGATCGAAGGCCCGGGCGCGACGGGGAACACGGTATCGGGGAACGTCGTGGAGAGGAACGGCATCGCCGGCATCGCCCTTCACAGCACCTTGAAGGCGGACCCGCCGAACCTGAACAACACCGTCGCTGACAACCGGGCGGCCGAAAACGGCGTCAGCGGAGGCGGCCACGGCATCGCCATGCTCCCCAACGGCGCTCTCTCCGGAGTAAACCGGGCGTCGGCGAACGTCATCAAGGGCAATACCGTCGTCCTGAACGCTAGCGACGGGATCCTCGTCGGCAACGGCTCCGTCGACAACTCCCTGCTCAAGAACAGCGGCTCGGCCAACGGGCGCTACGACGCGTCGGACGGGAACGCTGGCTGCGACAACAACTCCTGGGTGCACAGCAATACCTTCGTTACCGTCAACCAGCCGTGCGTGCTCGGGAACCCGAACGCCGGCCCGAAGAAGGACGAGCCGGAACTTGACGTCTTGTCGGGGGTCATCAGCCACGTGTTCTCCACGCTCCTCTAGGCGGCGCCTGCGGACCGCACGGCGCCGCCGGAGCCGGACGGCACCATCTGGTGTACGGAAGGGTCGCGGAGCGCGACTCGGGAGGCAGGGGCTACCACACTCCCGCCCAATCGCGGTCCCCTCCGTCATCCGAGGGCGCGGTTGGCCCGAGGCGACGGCGCTCAGGGGCAGGAGATCCTCGTCGTCTTGGACAACGCGTACATCGGTACCGACGACGACCATCTCCGGCGGAGCTACGCGTACTTGCAGGGGCCGCTCAAGCTGTGTGCTCGAAGAGCCAGGGCTGGTGTTGCTTCCGCACGCAGATCACCAATCCGCCTCCTGAGTAAGAGTCGTCGCAGACGCCGAACGACCATCGGGAGCGCTACGGGCCCAGTATGGCAATAGGACCTTCACGACAGTGGCTCCCTATGAGGCGTTCGGTGGACATGGCCCGTGACGGGAGGCTGAACCGGATACGCTCGCTGCCTCCCAGGAGGGTAGGGCCATCAGCAGTACTGTTTTTCCGTCACTCTCAACGAACGTCCGGGTCATGACGAAGACACGGAGGATCAAACCGTGATCGAGCTTGTGGACGCCATTGACCTCGTGCGATGGCAATTGGCGACCGCCGCGCAAAGAGCGGTCACCGAGTCGAAGAAGGGGGTCGTCCTGAGCGTCGAGAACGTCGAGGTCTCACTCGGTGTTGAAATCGCCGAGCAGACCGACAAGAAGGGCGGTCTCAATGTCTGGGTCTTCACGATCGGAGGCGGCAAGGCCGAGTCGGTCTCCACGACGCACACGGTCAAGCTCACCCTCAAACCGCACGACGAGGCTGGTAGGCCGCTGAAGGTCTCGGCCGAGGGTGGGGTGGCGCCGCGCCCGCCAGGGACGTGAGCCGGATCTCTCCCTGGTGCGGGCACGGGCCCGACGACCGTGGACCCGTCCAGATCTTGGCGCGTGGTCGACTCTCCGACTCGACGCTGGCCTTCGGCACCGGCTATCGGGTTCGAACCGACCTGGTCCTCACCGCGGAACATGTCGTTCCGCTCTCTCCGGACGGCGAGCCGCGCGTCGTCGTCTGGTGCAAGGGCGAGGCGGCGGTCGACGGCGACGTCGTCTGGCGCGGCCGAGATGCACTGCATCTCGACCTCGCGCTCGTCCGGATCCCTTCCGGCACCACCTGGCCTCCCGTGGGAGGAGCGGCATGGGGCTCTCTAGACCGCGAGTCCCCTCTTGGCCAGGTCTCCTTTCGGTTCCTGGGTTATCCCCGCGCCAACGAGATCGACGAGGAGTGGAACCGGGATGACCGCTCTGGCCATATCCCGCTTCAGACGTTCGCCGAGTCGGACCTGTTCGCGTGTGATGTCTGGGGTCCGGGAGTGTCTCGAATCACCGGCCAGACCTACTGGGCCGGAGCGTCGGGATCCGCCGTCTTCGCGGACGGGCTCCTCGTCGCGGTGGTGATCGAAGACCCCGTCCGCGTCGAGCCGACACGACTCATCGCCGTGCCGGTGCGTCGCGCGCTACTCGATCGCTCGTTCGCCGCGCGGGTTGGCGTAAATCCGGACGCTCCGGTCGCCGTCCGCCCGGTTCAGGATCCCGCCGAGAAGCCCATCGAGCTGGCGGCCTGGATCGACGACACCGTCGACGTCACCTGGGCCGCGGGGCTGAAGCAAGCCTTCGAGGCAAACCAGATTGGCGTTCGCTTTGTCGAGGGTGATTTGCCCGAGGCGGAACTCCTGCGCTGGAACCGGCTGGCCCCGTCAGCCGACCGTTACCTGAGTGTCATGACGCGCGCCGGTTCTCGCCAGGCCTCGCAGATGTACTCCAGCGCGCGGCAACTAGTAGGGCAGCGCCGCGACCTCCTGCTGGCAGTGTTGGCTCCTGAGGGCGTCAGCCTCGACCGGATCGAGTCGCGCCATGTCGCCCGCTATGGCGACGCCGGCGACATTCAGGCGGCTGCGTCGACCGTCGCCGTCCAACTGGCCGCTGCCCGCCACACCGGGCGTGCCGAACGCGCGACCGTCGGCCGCAGGCCCAGGGTGCACCGCGGGTACAACTGGCTGGGCAACTTCGTCGGCCGGCACGACGAGCGCCGCCAGCTGTTGGAATGGCTCCCGAGCGATGGGGAAGCCCTCTACGTCGTTCAGGCCATGGGAGGAACAGGGAAGTCGGCGCTGGCGTGGGTGTGGCTCATGGGCGACGTGCTCGGCGAACTGACCGGTGAGGACACAATCTCTCCGATGCCGGAGAGCCCCGCGTCGTTCGACGGTGTCGCCTGGTTCTCCTTCTACGGGAAGGACTCCACATCGTCACACTTCTTCGAGTGGCTGCTCCGCGAGTTTGACGTGGGCTCCGGTACCGACGACCGTGCCGGCCTTGCCCTCGATCTTCTCCGCAATCAACGCCTGCTCGTGGTGATGGACGGCCTCGAGCGCGAGCTACGCGCTTACCACTCTCTCGCCGCAGGCCGGCTCGGCGAGCGGATCGGCCCAGGCGAGAACGATTTCGAGGCTCGATCGGCGGTGGACCCGGCGCTGACGCGTTTCCTACAAGGACTCACCGATCCCACGATCGACTCCAAAGTGTTGGTCACCACGCGACTGCTCCCGAGCGAGCTAGACGACCCCGCGGGCATCCTGGGCGGCTTTCGCCATATGCAACTTGGGGACTTCAGGCCAGAGGATGTAGTCAAGCTCTATCGAAACTTCCACATAAAGGGCACCGACGCTGAGATCATCGCTGCGTGCAGGCCGTACGGGTTCCATCCCCTTACCGTTCGACTGTTAGCGGGAATGATCGTGAAGTCGCCAAGAGATCCGGGACACATAAGGGTGGCGCCCCGCTACGATCCTCTTCGTGTAAGTGAACTCCGAACCAAACTGATGGCTGACTCCTACGACAGCCTCTTCCCGGCTGAGGTCCAGGTTCTCGGTCGGCTGTCGGCCTGTCGCGGCGGCGTTCGCTTTCGCTTCGCGCACCGAATCTCGGGGATCGATTCTGAGGTGGCGTTTGAGGAGGCCCTCGCTGGGTTGATCAGCCGCGGTCTCGTCATGAGCGAGCCTGACGCTTCGCGCTTCGATCTCCACCCCATCGTGCGACACTACGCCTACGGTCGCCTCGTCGACCGCCAAGGCCTGCACCAAGCCATCGCTGAGGAGCTCGAAGAGGACCTCGAGGATGTCGACCTCGAGGACGAGGAACTTGCCCTTGAGGAGTTTCTCAACCGCAAGGACGAGCTGCTCGAGTTCTTCTATCAACTTGTCAGCCTCGGTGAGCTCGAAGACGGAGTGAGCCTGTTTATCAGCGGGTTGCAACATTGCCTCGAGAGGGCCGGGCAGTTCGAAGACGCGGTGGCCTGCCTGGACCTCCTGCTCGACGACGGAAGCCGCCTTGACGAGGAATTGGATGACCCCGACTACCGATTCATGCTCCGAACGGCACAAGCCGGGCTTGCGATACGCCTCGGCCTTCCCGATGTCGCCCTCCTTCATGTCGATGCTGAATCGGAGCACCCATCGTGGAGTGACGAAGCGCTACCGGGGAGCGTGTTCGTCGGGCAGGTTGCCGGCTGCGCGATCCTGGACCAGATCCGAGCCACCGCGCTGTGGTTCCTCGGCCGTGTGACGGAGGCGAAAGACGTTCTTGAGCGCGCGCTCGGAGCGATCGGTCAGGATGACGACCACAGGCAACTGGGGATCGAGCTCGCTACCCTCCTCGCCAATTACCGTCTTGGTGACGGCGAACTGGTCGCCTACCGCGACCTCAATCAGAGGATCGTCGAGTGGGTCAACGCGACGATCGACGAAGCACTGGCGATGTTCGACAACGACGCCGAAGTGCCCATACACGTTAGGTCGATGCAGACTGCCGTCTCCGTTCAAGAGGCCTGCTTGAAGCTGTTGCCCGAAAGAGACATAGCTGAACTGCGCTTGGAAGACCTCCGTAAGTTCGCTGAGTTGCTTGCCACGATGCGTGGGCCCATCGCGGAACTACTGGAGATCCCCGTGCTCGCAGCCGACGTACGCCAGACGCTCGAGCTTCAACTCGTCATGATGCAGCTAAACGAACTCCAGCTGGGAACGACGATGAGCGCAAAACAGCTCGCGACTATGGAGGAGCAGCTTCGCGAGTTCCTTCTGAGAGCGCGTGGCCTGAAGCTTGTGTTGCATGAGGTGTGCGTACTCAACGCTTTGGCCTTGACCCTCCTCGAAGCAGGCAATCTGGCCGCTGCCGCCCAGCGAGCCGAAGAGGCCGTCTCGATCAGCGATGCGCGGCGTATCTGCGTTGGATCGGTGGCTGGGCGGGTAGTGCTGGCGCGATGCGAGATCCGCAATGGTAACGACGTCGAGGCTGAGGCCTGGGAGTCCGAAGCTCGCCGCCTCGCCACGAGTGATGGCGAGCGCCACTTCGCGCTGTTGTTCGAGGGTTTGCGCTGGGCCAAGGACGAAGCGAGGGCAAAGAGATCAGCGCCCCTCTAGTCGCTCGCTAGGCCAGATCGACCTTCACGTCGCACAGCGGGTCAACCAGGGTGTCGCCGCTTGCCTGATCATCTGATCTGATACCTGATCGGATGGCGGACGAGACGCACCACTCCCCACGACAAGCACTTGCCGCGCCCGCGCGGCCGGTTCGTGGTAGAGCAGCCTCGTCCTCGGGCTGTAGGCGGCGTGGGTCCACTCCTTGCCCCCCGCCGGACCCGGGCAGATGTCGACTCCCTCGCGGGTGGGCGCCTTCCTCGGGGTCACCCTGCCCTGCGCGTCGATCTCGCCCCAGTCGAGGCGATCGACGAAGGGCACCACCCGCACCAGCTGGCCGTTGGTCCGGTCGAGGACGAAGAAGTAGCCGTTCTTGTCGAAGTGCGCCAGGAGTTTGCGCCCGTCGAGGTCGAACAGGATGTTCTCGTTATTGCCGTCGTAGTCCCAGAGGTCGTGCGGCGTCCACTGGTAATGCCAGCGCTGGACGCCGTCGTCGGGGTCGATGGCCAGGACGGACGAGGTGTAGAGGTTGGCCCCTTCTCGCACGCTGCCGTCGAAGTCGGGCGAGGGGTTCCCCGTGCCCCAGTACATGAGGTCGAGCTCGGGGTCGTAGGTTCCGGTGATCCAGGCGCTCCCGCCGCCCCGGTTGCGGGCC
>JALZBR010000011.1 GCA_030863485.1 Actinomycetota bacterium | reverse complement strand
GTGTGCGGCAGGCACAGGTTTGGGTAAAGGCTGCGGTACGGCGGCTGCAGGTGGCAGGCGATCAATCCGGGGCGGCAGGCAATTCCGGCATCGAGCAGTTCCTGGGCAATTTGGTCCCGCCCCATGGGCGCGTCGGGCTCTATCCAGACCGCGTACGTCTGCCAGTTGGGATCCGCGTACTCGGGGACGGGCGGGGCACCGACGTGCGGCATCTGGGAAAAAGCCTCCGAGTAGCGCGCAGCCTTGCTCTTCCGGAGCGACAGGATCTCTTCGAGGCGCTTCATTTGAACTCTTCCTATTCCACCCTGGAGATTCGTCATCCGATAGTTGTAGCCGACCTCCGGAAACGTTTCGGAGCGAAGAGCAGTAATCGTGGTGGCGGCATGCTTGTCGACGTCGATCATCGACGCGCCATGATGGGTAAGGCTCCTTGCGCGCTCGGCGAGCGCGTCGTCGTCCGTAACCAGCATCCCTCCCTCCCCAGTTGTGATCACCTTCCGGGGGTGGAAGCTGAAACATGAAAGACCACCCGTGCCGCCCACGGGCCGACCTCGGTACCGGCTTCCAATCGCGCACGCGGCGTCCTCGACGACGACCAGGCCGTAGTCCGCAGCCAATCTGTAAAGCCCTTCGAGATCGAGCGGCATTCCCATTTGGTGGACGGGGAGAAGCGCTTTGGTCTTGGGCGTGAGCTTGGACCGGACACTGTCGGGCGTAACGTTGAATGTGGCGGGGTCGATGTCGGCAAAGACGGGGGTGGCGCCCGTCATCCGGACGACGTTGGCGGTGGCAATCCAGGTGTACGAAGGAACGATCACCTCGTCCCCCGGGCCGACACCGTAAAGCAGCAGAGCGACGTGCATAGCGGTCGTGCAGCTGCTAGTCGCCACCCCATGAAGCGCCCCTACATAGTCGGCAACCGCATCCTCGAACTCGGTGACGAAGGATCCTTGCGTCAGCCAACCGGATTCGACGACCCGGGCGAGCACTTCCTTCTCCTCCTCCCCGCAGTAAGGAACCGTTACCGGGATCTTCATGACTCCTGCTCCGATACAAACCGGACGCCGCCCTCAGCGCTCAGCTCGACGCGACCCACAACCTTGGCCGGGACGCCTACGGCAAGCCGGAAAGGAGGGATGTCCTCTCGCACGAAGCTGTGCGCTCCGACAACGGTATGGTCGCCGATCGTCACGCCCTTGCTGACCACGCTCATCGGCCCGAGGTAACAGTTGTCCCCTATGTTCGTCCGCTGTCGCTCGGCAGGGATGGCGCCATCGCGCAGCGACCACCTGATGGAGTCGTGAGAGTAGAGCTGAACGCCGGCCGAGATGCTGCAGCGTCGACCGATGGTAAGTCCGCCGCTTCCGTCCAGAACCGTGAAAGGGCCCACCCACGTCTCCTCTCCGACCCGCACGTCACCGATCACGACGCTGCTGTCGTAGATGCTCGCTCCAGCCCCGAAACCGAGAAACCGTGCACGCTCCCATCGATCGAAAAGCTCATCAGCGAACGGAAGAGACCTGTCCCACCGATGCTTGATCTCGCTTCGCAGCGTCTCATGAAGAGCCCGCAGAGTTGGGTGTCCCGGTATCCCAAGCTTCCATGGGTCCCTCCAGTCCTCATCCGTCAACTGCCAGACCTGACTCTTCGGTTTTCGATACTGGAAGTTCGTCCAGCGCTTCTTGCTCTATGAACGCGGTTTGGAATGGCCGACGAGCAAATCGCATCACCGCTCGCGGCCCCGCGAACCCCGGAGCACCTTCAGATACTCGGCCCGCTCATGTTCGATGAGACGTGCCGGGTCCATCATCCCGAGCGCCGCGGCCCGCGCTCGCTTCCCCATGATCGCGGCGCGATCGGGATCACCGAGAAGAGCGCACACTGCCTCTGCCATCTCTTCGGTGTCTCCGAATGGAACCAGCATGCCCGTCTCCCCATTCAATACAAGCTCAGAGTGCCATTCGACGTCGTACGCAACGACAGGAGTGCCGCTCAAGCAGGCCTCCACGAGTGCCCTTCCCGTCAGGGGAGACAAAACCACGGACGCGGATGTGAGCGCCGACGCGACCCACGACTGATCCTGGTTGCCCACGAATCGAACATCATCCCCGGCGTTGATTCTTTCCGCCGCCGATCGGAGCTCCTCCATCATCGGTCCATCACCAACGAACACAGCGCCCAGGGTCGGCTCTTTCTCTCTCGCTATCCGAAGAACCTCGATCACGTCTTGGGGACGCTTCACGGGGGCAAGACGGCCAACGATGATGAGGAAGGGCTGGCCAGGACGAAACCCGAGATCCAGCCTGCAACGCATCTCCGGCTCCACTTCAAAGTGGACCGGATCCATCCAGGTTCCGCATCGGAATACGGTCGAGTGTTCGGGCCGCGCGCCGTTCGCCAGCGCGAAATTGAGGTTGTTCTGGTTTCCTCCGGCGACCAAGTCGGCTCTGCTGAGGACGAACCTTTCGATTCGCTTCTCTAGCCAGCGATAACGGAGGAGGCGGGGGTAAGCAGGCATTCCCGTCGTCTCGTAAATGATGTCCTGGTTTGCGTTTACGCGGACTACAAACGGCAGGCGATGAGAAGCTGCCAGCAGCATGCCGAACAGGCCCAGGTAATAAGGATCGCCCGCCCGAATCATCGAGATTCTTTCCTTCCTGATCAGCCAAAGCAGCCTGATGAGGAGTAAGAACTGCGCTACCACGAAGTTCAGCCATGGGAGGCGGCGCAGCGAGACGAACCTACCGATTCGCCCCTCGACCACTGTGTGACGTTCGGTTAGCCGCATGGTGGACGGCGGACCAATGCTTTGTTCACCCCAGTGTTCTGGGCTGGCACCGATTATGGGATTCACACTCCAGACGTGATCGAACAGGCCATCCACGTCGCGGCACGTGATCTCTCGGTCGAGCCCCCTGGCGAGCACGGTCCTGAGTGAGTAGTTGGCCTCCAACGTCAGCAGCTTGTACCCTGGGCTAGACTCGTCCTCCTTCGCCACCCGAATGGGGCGCTCAGGAATCACCGCCGAAATCAGAGGGGACAACGTTGCGAGGACTATCATCATGTGTTGTAAGGGTGAAGTTTGACTCCTATCTTCGAACGATTCGCTTCACCTGTCCAAACCCTTTAGCGCGACAACTTCCCGCCGTGCCCGAGTACGGCGCCCGTTTTGGTCGCGCTCCTGTCCGTTATAAGAGGAGACGGTAACAATGAGACCAAAGCGAGACCAATGGCCAGCGTAGTGACGTCTGGCGGCCCCAGAAGAAGGCTTGAACTCGAGTCCTTGAAGCCCACTCTGATGGTCCTCGCGCCGGCCTCCTTGTAGATGCGGAGAACCTTCTCGTCCAACAGTGAGGGAAGCGTGATCGGATACCGCTTCCAGCCTTTGGGAACGCCCCGCTTCCCGAGAGCGCGACAGATTAAGATCGGTAGGTACGTCTAGGATTCTTCGGCTCAAACACTCACGAGTGCGCCGAGGTCGAAAAGGACTAGCTAGGAACTTCGCGAGAGCCCATTGATTCAGCTAGTAATCATTCTGGCAATCGCTGCGGGCTTCTTCGTCGTCCTTGTTCCCTCATTCGCCGCGATCGCGGTTCCTCTCCTCTTCGGCGTCATCTTCTTGAGGTTGCTGCTCGTTGGTCTCTTCCCGAGGACGGGTAACAACGAGACAACCTCCCGCGTGGCCTTTTGGACCTACCTGGCTTTTGCACTTCACTTGGCGATTGGATTGGCCGTTCAACTGAAGATGAACGGGACGGAGTTTCTAGCTGCGCCGGATGCTCAGCATTACCACCAGGGAGCGATGCAGATCGTCCGGCACTGGGGTGGTTCGGGCGCCTTGCCCCTGATGGGACGCGGCAAAGAGGGTTTTTACTATCTGGTAGCTGCCCTTTACCAAGTCTTCGGGCCTCGCCCCGTTGCTGGGCTCATCGTAAATGCGTCTCTCGCTGCCGCCGTCATCCCGTTGGTCACGAGCAGTACTCGCCGACTTTTCGGCATTATTTCACCGCGGTACGTCGCAATACCCCTGTTCCTCATGCCCAGCTTTCTGGTGTGGCCATCCCAGCTACTACGTGAAGCGGGCGTCCTGTTCTTCATGGCCGTTGTCATCCACACGGCCATACTGCTAACCGAGCGAATCACTGCTGCACGTGTAGTAGTCGGTTCACTTGCGATGGCGCTTCTGTTTACCTTCCGCGCTCCGGTCGGGATGGTTCTCGCGGGCACGCTGCTCATCGCCCTGGCCTTTGCACAGCGCAGCCTGGTGGGAGGGGTTGGGTCAAGCGTCGCTTGGCTAGGCCTCCTTGCGGCCCTGGTTCTCGGAGCGGGATTAGGCTACTCGGGCTACCGCTGGAGTACTCAGGCCGACATCTCTACTCTCAACCAGGTACAAGTAGGGACCGCCGTCGGCGCCGGTTCCGGCTTCTTTTACGATTCCGAGATGTCAACCCCATTGCAAGCCATCGGCCGGCTGCCCATTTCGATGGCGCGCTTCGCCTTCGGACCCTTTCCGTGGGAGACGCCAGGCATCCGTCAAGCGCCCGGCTTGGTGGAGACTGCCCTGATTCTATTGCTTCTTCCTTCCCTGGTTCGTGGGTTGAAGAAAGGGTGGAAACTCGCTGGACGCAAATCCTTTGTCCTGCTACTTCCGGCCGTCTTCCTCGCTGCGCTCCTTTCCCTGGTTGTAGGGAACTACGGATTGCTACTCCGAGAACGGGCGCAGGTCACGCTCTTACTCATCCCCTTCATTGCATTGGGCCTGGCATCGAGGCGGGAGGCCGTAACGCTCACGTCAATTCAACGGGTTCCGACCGAGGACCAACTTTCGCCCTCCTAACACTTCCTTCCAAAAACTAAGATTCCTTCTTTCCGTTTCCCATGAGTTGTGCTTAGCTACTCACCGTGGTGGATGCACCACTTATGTCGATCGAAGAAGCGTAACGAGCCTTGGGTGAGAAATACGACTTGTTATGGATTGGATGAATAGGCTAGCGCGAATTATTACTGGTACGGAAACACGATGAACGGCCCTGGCCGGGTTGTCTTAGTCCTTTTATTGTCTCTTGGGACGGCGGTTATCTTGATGCCGCTGTTCGTGCGCCTTGGCATCCGGATCGGGCTCGTTTCTAAGCCCAGGCTGTTCGGGCAAAGCGAACGATTCATTCCAAACATTGGCGGAGTGGCAGTCGGCATTGCCGCTTCGGCCGCGTTTGCCGTGGCCTGGGGCCTTCCCACAGGTGTCGCTGCCTTGCTATTCGGCGCCGTCGGCGCCATCACTTTGGGACTGGCGGATGACAGGCTCAGGAAGTTCACTCTCCGCCCAACTTACCGGCTTGCCTTCCAAGTCGGGATCGCAACGCTTGCGTGGTTCTCGGGCCTTCGCGCAGACACCGACGGGCCAGTAGGCGCGGTCGGCACGATCTTGTTCCTCGTGGCTGCCATGAACGCTTTCAACCTACTGGACAACATGGATGGGGTTGCTGGGACAACGGCGGCTGCCACTTCCGCGGGAATCGCGGTTGTCGCTCTCATGGGCGGGCAGTACATGGTGGCGTCAATGGCAGCGGCTTTGTGCGGCGCCTCAGTCGGCTTCCTGCCCTTCAACATCCGGAACGCCCGGATCTATCTAGGAAACGGCGGATCCCTTTTACTTGGGTTCCTCATCGGAGGAGCGGCCCTGAAGCTCAGGCTCCCCCTCGAATACCCCTGGCCGCTCATCGCCATCGTCGCCATCCTCGCCGTACCCGTTACCGACACGGCCGTGGTGATGATCTCCCGGTTCCTTCACTCCCGCCCGGTGATGCAGGGCGGAGTCGACCACGTTTCGCACCGCCTCGTCGTAGCTGGCCTCACGCCGCTGGAAGCCGCTCTCACGCACGGAGGAGCTGCTCTGCTGGGAGCGGGGTCGGTAGCCCAAGCGATCTTCGACGGGTCCTTCACTGTCATCGCCGTGACGATCGCCGCATTTGCCGCCGCTGGCCTGCTCTTAATGGGCGTCAACGTCTACGGAGACGCTCTCCTTAGCCGAAGGCGCCGCTTTGCCTTAGGGGTTGCCCTTCTCTGCGGGTTGGTCGTCTTCACGACCACGACTCCCGTTTTAGCCTCACTTCGCTAAACTGCCCAGCTTCGGCTAAACGGTCTCGGCTGCCCCGTCCTGTCCCACTTCGGGGTCAGACAGCTCGGCGACCCCGGCCGCGCTCATCGTCTCCATCGGCGGCTCCGCGCCGGTCCAGATCTGAAACGACAGGGCCGCCTGATGAAGCAACATTCCGAGTCCGCTGTGGGCGACGGCGCCCTGGGCGCGAGCCGCCTCGATGAGCGGGGTCACCGGGGGTTTGTAGACGAGATCGACGACGACCGTCTCCTTCCGAATCTTCTCGGGTGACACCGCCGGCTCCTCCCGCTTCTGCCCGAGGGGCGTTGCGTTGATGATCACGTCGGCCTCGCCTATAAGGTGCCCGCCACCTTCGTCCAGGGAGCCCGAGTGAAAGATTGCTGGAGCGGCGAGCGGCTCGAGAGCCGCCGCCTTCGCTGCGTCCCTCGATACGACCCATATCTCCGCGACTCCCGCGCCCGCCAGCGCAACGACGGCAGCACGCGCCGCACCCCCTGCGCCGAGCACGAGCGCGCGGCTGAAGGCGAGGTCCGCTCCGACGTCGACGCGGAGAAAGCGGATGAGCCCTTCCCCATCGGTGTTGTGGCCGACCAGCATGTCGCCGCGAACCTCGACCGTGTTTATCGCCCCGATCTTTGCGGCGGCCTCCGAGATGTCATCCATCACCTCCATAGCCGCAATCTTGTGAGGCATCGTGACGTTCATGCCACGGACCCCTGAGGCGGCCAAGCCGCGCAGGGCGGTGGGAAGCAGTACCGCCGGCACCCCGAACGGCAAGTAGATCCAATCCATCCCGAGTGCGTCGAAAGCCGCGTTGTGGATCGCAGGGCTAAGGCTGAGGGACACCTGTTCGGGTCCCCCCACGATTCCGGTGAGGCGGGTGGAACCCGTTACCCGCAAGTTGCCGGTTGGGCGGCTTTTGCGGCGAGGAACTCGTTGTAGTTAGCGGTAAAGGCGTGACGAACGCAATCCCT
>JALZBR010000007.1 GCA_030863485.1 Actinomycetota bacterium | reverse complement strand
ACCGGTGAGCAGATGCCGTCGTGAGAGAGCTGGGTGGGCACTGCGACGATCGTGACCCCGGCGCGAACCGCGGCAAGCTTCCCCACGTCGATGCAGCGTCCACCGCCGACCGCGACGACGGCGTCCGCGCCCGCGCGTTTTGCTCTCGATCCGAGCTCGGCCGCCCATTGTTGGTTCGCGTCTCGGGCGGGAGCCTCCGGTTCGTTTATGCCGTTGATGCGATCGGCGAGTCGTCTGCCGTAACGCGAGGAGATGACGAGAGGAGAGGTGATCCCACGTTCTTCGAGCCGGTTGGCGAGATTCTCCGCAGCGTCGTCCTCGGCGGTCGACTCGTCGAACACCACGACCTGCGGGAACTCGCTCACGGAGTTGACTCTGTCGCCGGCTCGCTCCTCCATTCATGGGAATAGCGCTCGATGACCGCATTTGCGGCCGCAACGTTCGCCGGTTCGTCCACCTCGGCGTACTCACCTTCGTTCACGAAAGCGGCCCGGGCGTCCAATTGATCAAGCACCCGGGCGAAGACGTCCTCGTAGTAGATGCTCGTCTCCGATCGCCATTCGATCTCCGTCGCGGCGTCTTGGTAGAGGCGCCCGGCGGTTCTCCGAAGGAGAGAGACTCCGCAGAACTCACCATGGCTTCGAGCGCGAGGGAGGTGCTTGCCGATGCCACGGATCAGGTTGCCTTCGAGGTGCACGCGCATGTCTTCCTCGTCGAGGCGCAGTCGCCTCTCGATCGCGAGAACGAGATCGCCCTCGGTATCCAGAACGCGCCGGAACACCTCCGGATGCACGATCACGTCACAGTTGACGACGAGGAGATCGTCGTTCGGGGCTTGATCGATCGCGACGCGCAAGGAGTGGAAGTTACCCCACGACGCGTAGCGCGCGTTGAACACGTAGCTGGCTGCGTCGCCTCCCCAGCGCTCGTCGACGAAGCCCTGGACCTCCGACGCGTTGTGACCCGTGACGATCATCAGATTCTTGACCCCGGCGCTGGTGAGCCCGCTGAGGATGTAATGCATCAGAGGCTCGTTCTTCTCGACCGGGATAAGCGACTTGTGATCGACTCCGCCCATCCGCACACCTCTTCCTGCAGCGAGAACGACCCCTGTTACGCCCATGACACCTTCAAGACCATGTCTCTCCTCAATAGCTTGGACCAGACCAACGTCCGCCCGTCTCGCTCCCAACCGGGAGCCGCAATCGCTTCGGCTCCCTCCGGCAAGGTCAACGAGATCTCCATCGACTCCGGGCGTACGCGCGGCTGATGCTGCAACGTCAGGCTATAGCTGAAGCGACCGTTGCTCTTCTGAACCACACCGGGGACGAGGTAGTCGAAGCGCACCGACCCCTCTTCGCCCGGAGGGATCTCCAGCGTGGCAGACCATACTTTCTTGCCCCGCTCCTCATGTGTTGCCGGCTCCCCGTTGGTCCAGATAGCCGGTTCGGGGGTGTCGAGCCTGGTGCCCTCCACCTCGGACCCCAGCAGCTCCGCGTCTTTCGGCACGTAGAGGTTCATCATCGGTTCGTGGGTGGGGACCGGGCGCGTCCCATCGGGGGCCGGTCGGCCGGAGTCTCCCATTGCCCAGCTCGGCTGCGGGAAGAACGTTCCGTTGTGGATCGTGGTCTTCGACGAGACCAGAGCGTCGCTTCCCTGTAGCTCCACGTCCATGGCCGTCTCGTGCTCCGTGTAGTAGTCGAACTTGTTCCCACCCACGTTCTGTTCGACCCACAGGTGATAGTCGCCGTTCTTTGCGGGCTCGATCGATCCGTCCCAGTTCATCCGTTCGATGAAGGCCTGTTCCTCGGGATCCTTCATCCAGATCATCATGTGTTTGCTCGCGAGAGCGTCGCTCATCCCCCCGATGAGCTCGGTCGGATGGGCCGGGTTGAGCAGTTTCTCGATGAACTCGTCGACGACTTGACGAAGAGCGGCTCGCCGCTGCCCGTGGCGGGGATACGAAGCGTAAGCCTTGTAGAGCAGGAAGTGGACTGCTTTCTTGGCGGTGATCTGGTTCCCGAAATCATCCAAGCGGAACGGCCCGGTCCCGGGTATCAGGTCTTCCATGACCACCGGATCCAGAGCGATGAACCCGTCGATCTCCGGGAGCTGGTTGCCCTTCAGGACCTCGTCGGCCGCTTCGCCGTACTCCAACATCAGTTGCGCGGAGAGGGGCCAGTCGGGTGACCAGTTGGAGTTCCCGAAGCGCTGCGCGTCCTCGACTTCCCTCACGTACCACGCGTCCTCTGGAAGAGGGATGTCGAACAGGCGACGGTTCCGGTCGATGTCGTAGACGCTCAGCCCGCAGGTGGGGTCGTCGGGTGGGCACCCTCCCGCAGCGGGATCGTCTTCTTCGGCGCTGATGTTCGATCTCCCCTGGTCGAACTCGAAGACGGAGAAGCGCAAGAGGGCACCTCCGGTACCCCGCTGCTCGGCGGGGTTCTGCATCCCGATGAGGTAAGTGCGAGGTTCGTCGGCGCCGAGCACGTCGGGCAAGATGGCGAAGCCGGCCTGGGCGTCGGCGATCACGGTCTCCGCCTCGCGCGCGGCCTCCAGCCCGTCGATCACCGAAGGCCTCGCTCGGCGGAGAAGCGCTTGTAGGTCTACCGCGGCGAGCTCCTCCTGCACTCCCTCGAGGTTTGCCCGGATGCGCTCGACCGAGCCCGCGATCTGCTCGATCCGGTCGAGTCGGATCTCCTGCTCCTCGGAGCCCTCGGACACCGGGGCGATGATCTTGATCGGCCCCCGCAGGGCGTTCTTGGCGATCTTCAGCGTCCCCTGCGCGGCGCTGGCGGAGTACCTCGAGGCGGCCACGAGATGGTCGGCCTCTCCCAGGCCCGAACGAGCCACCGGCACGACCTGGATCACGTCGAGTAGGGGCGATCCCGAGCGAAGACCCTTGTTGGCCCGTTTGGCGGCCGCCGCTCCCGCAAACACCTCGTACTGCGCCGCCTTCAGGCGCGTCTTCTTGAGGGCGTTCTCGCCCCGTTCCAGGTGATGTCCGGCATCGAGAAGGCCCGAGGCCAGCCGCCAGGGCGCTATTGCCATCGCCACCCACAGGAGGATGCCCCCGAGCGTGGCCAGCACCACGACGGCTCCCGCGATGCCCGAGACGGAGCTCGACGGCGCGGCGGGATGGTCTTTTTCTTCGGGGGTGCCCATGCTCCTATGGTCGCGTGGCTGCGGCTCTAAGCCGGGGCGCCACCTCGTCGGCGAAGAGGTCGATGGCCGTCTTGCCCGCTCCGCCGTCCATGCCCGGGTAGTGGAGTCGGACGATCAGGTGACTGTCGGGATAGGGGGCGAGCGCTTCGACGAACGGCTGGAGGTAGGAGACGACTTCGTCGGGCGTCCCGTAAGCCGTCGTCTTGCGAATGGTCTCCTCGTCCGGGGGGAGCACCTCCAGGGCTTTCCCTGGGAGATCGGTGCCCGCCCGCCAACCGGCGTAGACGCCCAGCTGATGCCCGATGCCGTCGCGGACCATCGACCAGTCCCGCTCGGGATCCTCCGTCACGTAGCCGTTGATGAGGAGGCCCACCGACGGCGGTCCGTCTTTTCCAGCCGCGGCCCGTTCGTCGGCCGCCATCGCAAAGGCCTCGGTAACCCGAGAAGGATCGGCGCGCGACGAGATGTACCCGTCGCCGATCCTGCCGGCTCGGCGGATGGCCGCGTCGACGAATCCTCCGATGAGGATAGTGGGGACCCTCTTTGGCTTGGGCGTCACCGATACGCCATCGTAGGAGTAGTGGCGGCCCGAGAAGTCGAAACGATCCTCGTTCCAGGCGAGACGGAGGATCTCGGTGATCTCTTCCAATCGACGCACGCGCGTCTTGGGCGAGATGCCGAACTGGCGGAATTCCTCGTCGCGCCAGCCGATCCCGAGACCACAGATCGTGCGGCCGTTCGAAAGGTGGTCTACGACGGCGAAATCCTCGGCCAGGCGGATGGGGTCGTGGAACGGTGCGAGCACCACCCCCGTCCCGAGCTCGATCCGCTCGGTGGCAGTGGCGAGCGCGGCCAGCATGACGAGCAACGACGGCAGGTATCCGTCGGCTGCGAAATGGTGCTCGGACACCCACGCGGCGTCGAGGCCCTTCTGCTCGACGACCTGCACCATGTCGATGATCTCACGGTACTCGTCGTGGAAAGAGCGCTCTGATCCAACCGGTACCTGTCCGGTGAAGAGACCGATCCCGAGCTTCATGCCTGAACCTCCTGTAGGGGAAGGTGCAGGTTAAAGCCTCGCCGCGAGGTGTCTCTAGCTGCCGGCCCTTATCTGAAGAGTTGCGTTCGGGGAGCTCTCGTTCTTCACGTTGTCACTTGCGGTGACCTTGTACTCGTAGAGCTCGCCCTTCTCGACGGTCTCGTCTCGGAAGTCGGTCTCCATCAGCCCCGTCACCATTGCGGTCCAGTCCTGCCGTCCGGCTTCCCTGCGGTACACGGTGTACCCGGCGAAGCCCGTCCCGCCGTCGCGCGAGCGGTCCCAGCCCCATATGCGGATGAAGGTCCCGTACCCCTGCTTGCTCGGGATGTCCCCGGGACGCGTCGGAGCGGTCCCGTCGGGCCCCTCGATCATGGCCCAGCGAAGGTCGTGGTTCGAGTAGAAGTCGCTCGAGGACTCGTTGTGCGTGTTGTTCTTGTCCTCCTGCGCCTGGATCCCGTTGCCGTCGGTGAAGAGGAAGTCGATCGGGTTCGGACTCCCGCTTTGCACCATCTCGATCACGGGGTCCTTGTAATTCAAGGGAGCCGTCGTCATCAGCTTGTACATAGGGGTCGGATTCGAGGCCGAGTCCACGTACCGGTGCGTGTTGAGATCTCCGCCCAGCACGTGGAACTTGTGGTCGCTGCGCGAGTCGTCGGGCAGTGCCAGCGAGAGCTTGGTCGCGATGTTCTCCGAGAACACGGCCGCGAGCCGAGCGGCGACGTCGCTGTTCTTGAAGTGCGAAGCGCGCGGATAGTGGGCACTCGCGGCAGCAACCTTCAGCAGGTCGGGTCCGGAACCCGGGACGACGTCCTTCTCGGCAACCTTGACCCAGGCGGCTTTCTTCACCTTCACCGGCGTCCCCGAGGCGGCCAGGCTGAGGTCGTAATCGTTTGCGACGAAACCCTTGGCCTCGACGGCCATCGAGCTCGAGTTCACGATGACGGCGGTGTCCTGGCCGATGAGCCGGTTGGCGTTGATGTATCGCCAGCCGGTCTTGGAGGCGTTGACCGGGATGACGAAGGTGCAGCCGAACTTGTTGGTCAGGTAGTTCTTGATGTTGCCGACGGCAACCTTGCGGACCTCCTGGACGAGGACGATGTCGGGAGCGGTTGGGACCATCTCGGCCATGCGATCGACGAATCGACGCATATCGCCCGGCTTCCGGGCGTCTGCCTTCTCGGTCTCGTAGACGTTGTTCGAGACGACTTCGATCTCCCCCTCTGGGCTCTTCTCGCACGCGGCCTGAGCCCGGGGCATGCCCGGCAGGACATATAGGAGTCCGGTCAGCAGCGATACCGCCAAGATCAGCTCGATCTTGCGGCCCCTGCCACGAGCAACTGGATCCAAGATGACTTCCCTTTCCCGATCGAAGGCGCGGGGATGATCCCCGTAGACATCTATCGACGGGGCGGCAGGGGTGGTTTAGGGTTAAAAGAAAGGAACTGCGTCGGGCAGGGTGAGAGGCTCAGAGCAGTTCGAAGCGAAATCGCATGCCAACACCCTGTACAGGTATGCCTTCCCGGGTTCCAGGAGTGGGTCGACCAGGTTGGGATCGACGAAATTGTCCTGACCGGGGAGCGTTGTTCCGACCTCGACATAGCTATCGTCACCGGCGTCGGAGACCTTTCGCTCGATCCGGTAGCCCTCGAGGCCGGTTCCTCCGTCCTTCGAGTGCTTGGGCGCCCACCTCAGACCGCCTCCGAACGGGTTCTTTCTCAGCCACTCCGTAGGAGCCGTGGGGGCCGTCGTGTCGGCTCCCTCGATCAGACCCCAGCGCAGGTCGTGGTTCGAGTAGAAGAGGGGATCCCTCTCTTGATGATGCAGCTTGTTCTCCTCGTCGTAGCCCGCCTCCACGAAGTTACCGGTCGAGAAAAGGAAGTCGATTGGATTTGGGCTCCCTCCGCCCGGCGTGAGGTTGATGACGCCGTCCCGGTAGTTGAACGGGTGGTGCGTCAACAGCTCGTAGGCGGGAGTCTCTACGAATGAATCCTTCATGAACCTGAAGTTGTTGAGATCTCCGGCGATGACGTGGACGATGTCGTCGTCGCGCTCGCCCTCACTGTCGTCGGCGAGCTTGGACTCGAGGAACAGGGC
>JALZBR010000002.1 GCA_030863485.1 Actinomycetota bacterium | reverse complement strand
TTCTCGTACCGGCCCCTCGAGCCGCCAACCTAGGACGCCTGCTCCGATCGACAAGAACGCGACGCAGGTGGCGCATCCCACTATGAAACCCCGTGTAACTTCGATCCCGGAGGCAACGTCTTTCAAGACGAAGAACGACGCCGGAAGGAGTCCGACGAAAAGATTGACACCCGAAATTGCTAATCGATACACAGCATCCTCTCCGACCCATCCGCTGAAGCGGAGTATGAATACGTCCGCACCGTAGAGGATTGTTGCGCCGACCGTTGCCAAACCAATCTGAATCGCTGAAGAGACCCACGCCCACGACGCATTTCGGGAGTCCCCTCTCGAGTGCCCAATCGAGCGAAGCGAACGCGCAGCCCACTTCGTAGCAAAAGGCAGCAGCGTTGCGCAAGCAAGAATGACAATCCCGATTGAAGCCGAGCCGGAAAGTACTGCCGCCGGAGCAGCCATCACGCTCAACGCTCCATGGACGACGGCGGGCCCTCGCAAAAATGAGTCGTAGCTACCTGATCCGAGAGCCCAATACTCAAGGGCGGAGATACAGCTGGTGCCGAAGAATAAGATTGCTACAGCAGCGGCAAACGCTGGATTATCGAACAACGACAGTCCAGCGAATCCAATGATGAGCATTCCTCCACAGGTCAGCAGGATGTAGCTTCTGATTAACACCACAGCGGAGACGTTCAGGTCGTAGCTGAAAGACCGAATAAGCAGGGTCGGAATTCCGAAATTTGTTACCAGGTTCAGAACCTGAACAGCGACCAACCCAACGGCGAGGTCACTCCTCTCACGGGCGGAGAATTCAGCGACACCGACAAACAGAAGTGCGCCTTGTGCGACGCGGACAATGAGGCCGTAAACCCCCTTCTTAATCGTCGCGCGGCTTCTGCTTGTCAAGCGCCTATGCAGCTGCCGGAGAAGGCAACCGGGCCGTCATTAGGCGACGCTCAATGATCAGGATGCCAAACCCAATAAAAGCTAGCTCGATCAAAAGGAACATCAAGGTATTAGCAAACTCGCCGCGAAAGAAAAGCGCGACTCGTGGAAGCAATATGGCGAACATCAGCACGCCTGCCGGATCCGGTCTCGCTTGAAATCTCCGAACCAATCGCAGCCCAGCGCCGAAAGCGACCCCGCCCATCAAGATTCCTAGCCATCCAAAATTTAGGTACGCCTCGCCCGGCGCGGTCACTTGTATACCTGTGCCAGCATGCAGCCACAAGTCGGGCATGAGTGCGATCGTCACGACTTGACCAGCTCCCGGTAACTTCCAAGGAGCGATGCGGCGCGGCAAGATAATCGTAGCCCCCGCAAGGTACGTTCGGCCGTATTGCCGATCGAGTGAGGGATGACCAGACATGATCATTGCGATAGCTGAGAGGTGGCCGAAGTCAGAAACAGGCCCTCTTTCCTCTATATCTTCAACGACGACACGAACTGGACGCACCGTCAGCTCGGGATCGCCGCCGGCCGGGCGGAGATAGGTTGGAAGTGACAGGACAATTAACCCGATGACGACCATCCCAGCTACGAGTTCACCCAAACGCAAGCGACGAATGCGTTTGTGAAAGATGACGGCGGCGGATACACCGAACGTAACGAGGTTCATTCGGTTGCCGGTCAAGAACAGAAAGACCGCTCCCACGATACCCGTCAGCGCAACAAACGCTGCAGTCATTTTTCGCTGCGCTAGAGCTTCGGTTGCGACGCACAGGACCAGCAGCGAGGCCATTGCAGGCGCGACAAGAGATGGAACCAGAATGCCCCATCCCCGCTCCTCGAAAAAAACGCGCCGGTTCGCGAGACCTGCAAGATAGGCCCCGAGCCCACCGGACGATGACACTACGTAGTACAACGTCAGGCTTGCCAGCACGACGCACACCACCCAGTACGCGATCGCTCGCCCGACTGCACTAGGCGCGACAAGCTCGGAAACTCGTACGGAGGTGGCGTTCCGTGGGAGGGAGTAGACGAGAACGGCGATGAGTACAAAGAGTAGAACCGCCAGACTGGCACGAATATAGTCGGAGGAATCCACCTCCAT